>NZ_CP006992.1:2260103-2577638 GCF_001542815.1 Methylobacterium sp. AMS5 | reverse complement strand
GTGAAGGCGTAGTACCGCTCGACGCCGTCGCGGACGGAGACCCCCTTGAAGCTGCCTTCGCGCTTGGCGACGAAGGCCCGGAAGGTCGGGGCACCGGCGATGTTCGCACCGATGTCGCTCTCCACGAAGGGGTAGCGCATCACGCGGGTTCCGTCGCGCAGGTAGAGGTTGATCCCGCCTTCGCGACCAAGCCCGATCCGGGCGAACAGCCTGCTGGAATAGGACAGTTTCAGGCTCGCCAGCACCACGCCACCGAAGCTGCCGTCCGGCTTGTCGATGCGCCGGCTCAGCACGATCACCGGTTCGCCGAGCAGACGCGATATCAAGGGCCTGCTGATGTGCAGGCCGAGATCGGCGTGCGTCCTGTGAGCCTGAAAGTAATCGCGGTCGGCATTGTTGAGCCGGCGGGCCGTATCGGCGCTCGCATCGATGATGCTGTCGCCGTTCTCGTCGACGACCAGCATGACCCCCATGTCGCGGGCGGTCGCGGCGCGGTCGAACAGGGCGAGGCGGCGCAAGGACGGATGGGTGTCCAGCAAGCCGGGCGCCTTGAGGTTATCGACGACGCCCTGGAGGGACAGATCGATGATCTCGACATTGCGGGCGATGTCGCGCTCGATCACCTGAAGCAGGTCCTTCGAGGTCTGCTCGGCTTTGTCCCAAGCGTCCTGGCGAAGCTCGAGCAGCATGATGGCCGAGAGCACCAGCATGCCGATCGGTGCGAGCACGCCGAGGATGATCCAGCTCCGGGCGGAGCGGACGTACCGGGCCAGCGGAAGCCACCGCGCCGACAGCGATCCTGCCTGCATCCGGTTCTGTTCGCCTTCGGAGATACGCATCGGCTTCGTTCTGACGAATGGTCCGCTCTCTTTGGGTGCGGCGCTCTAAGCAAACCTTTCGCAGGGGCGCGACGCCGACGCCCGATCCGACCATGGCTAAAGCGGCGTTACCGGGGTCGGCTCGAATGGCGGCATCGCCCATATCCCACGCATTCGTGATGGCGATTGCGGGATTAGGATCTTCAGCAGCCGGAACGATCCGGCCAAGCAGGCTTTAGCGCCGGGATCGAACGGACATGCGATCGTCTCAAGACGCCGTTTGTGCCGCCCGACACCCGGAAACGCCGATTTCGCGACGTCCTTTCCGAAGGCGGACCTTAGCCCTTCCGGACGCCGCGCTGACCCGTGGACATGACCGATGCGTGGCGACGCACTTCCCTCAATCGATCCCGCGTCGCGTCAGCCGTCCCGGCGCGCGTTGCGCGGACTCGACCTGCTCAACGTCACCCTCGCCGACGTGCGCGACGGCCTCGGTCCGTATCTCGCCATCTATCTTCTGGCCGTGCGCGGGCCCGATCAGGGCTGGAACGAGGCGACGATCGGTCTCGTGATGACGATCGCCGGCATTGCCGGATTGCTTGCGCAGACACCCGCGGGCGCCCTGATCGACCGCACCAATGCCAAGCGCAGCGTCGTCATCGCCGCCGCGGTCGTCGTGACGCTGAGTTGTCTCGCTCTGCCCTGGATCTCGAATTTCTACCTCGTCGCCGCCACGCAGGCGCTCGCCAGCATGGCGGGTTCGATCTTCGCGCCGGCCCTGACCGGCATCACGCTGGGAATCGTCGGCCCCAAACTGTTCTCGAAGCGCATCGGCCGCAACGAAGGCTTCAACCATGCCGGCAACGCAGTCTCGGCGATGCTGGCGGGCGGCTTGGCCTATATCTTCGGCCCCATCGTCGTGTTCTGGCTCATGGGACTTCTCGCCGCCTGCTCGATCGTCGCGATGCTGCTGGTGCCCGCCGAGGAGATCGACGATGACCTCGCCCGCGGCCTCGACTGCGCCGAAGACCAGAACTGCGAACAGCCCTCGGGCTTGAGCCTGCTGCTGCGCAACCGCCACCTGATGCTGTTCGCGCTTCTCTGCGCCGCGTTCCACCTCGCCAACGCGGCGATGCTGCCCTCGGTCGGACAGTTGCTGACCAAGGTCGTCGGCAAGGACAACGCGACCTCGCTGATCGCGGTCTGCATCGTCGCCGCCCAATGCGTGATGGTGCCGATGGCGGTTCTGGTGGGGTCGAAGGCCGACAGTTTCGGGCGCAAGCCGATTTTCCTCGTCGCCTTCGGCGTGCTGGCCCTGCGAGGCGTGCTCTACACCTTCTCCGACAACCCGTTCTACCTCGTGGCGGTGCAGTGCCTCGACGGCGTCGGCGCCGGCATCTACGGCGCGTTGTTCCCGATCGTGGTCGCCGACCTCACCCGCGGCACCGGCCGGTTCAACGTCGCCCAGGGCGCGGTCGCGACGGCACAGGGGCTTGGCGCGGCGCTGAGCGCGACGCTCGCCGGCGTGGTCATCGTCGGCGCGGGCTACTCGGCGGCCTTCCTTGTGCTCGCGGCGATCGCGGCGGCGGGCTTCGCGATCTACCTGCTGTTCATGCCCGAGACCTTTGCCTACGAGCCGCGCCCCACGGACGTGCCGCCCATAACCCCCTCGACGCCCCTGGCGGCGCCGGCCGAGTAGGGCTCGCCTCCGGGCCCAGACCGCGCCTCCGCCGCATTCGCTGGAGCGCGCGGCCTCACCGCTCCGGCGGGATCGAGTAGGTGCCGGTGGTGTGGCAGACGATCGCTTTCCCGCCTACACTCCGGATCGCGACCTCGCCCACCGCGAGGCGCCGCCCGAGCTTCATCAGGCTGCATTCGGCGATAAGGGCGGCGGGGCCGGGCCGGCGCAGGAAATTGACGTTCAGGCTCGTCGTCACGGCGAGTGCCACCGGGCCGATATTCGCGAGGATCGCCGCGTAGAGCGCGTAATCGGCCAGCGCCATCATCGAGGGGCCGGACACCGTGCCGCCGGGCCGCAGGTGGCGCTCGTGGTAATCGAGCCGCATCCGTGCGGAGAGCGGACCGACCGCCTCCAGGTGGTAGTGGCGCCCGCCTGCATTCATCTGCGGGAAGTCGCGTTCGAGGAAGGCGGCCGTCTCCTCCAGGCTCATCAGGGTCTCGCTCATCCTCCGCCTTGCAGCATGCCGACGCATGGCGGACAAGGGCGGCATGATCCCGACGATCGACGACGCACCTGACGGTATCGCCACACGGCACGACCGCTATCCCGATGCGCAGATCCGCGTCGTTCTCAAGGAGGCGCGCTCGATCGCCCTGGTCGGCGCCTCGGCCAACCCGGCGCGGCCGAGCTACATCGTCTTCAAGTACCTGGCCGAGCGCGGCTACACCGTGACGCCGGTCAATCCGGGGCTGGCGGGCCAGACTCTGCTCGGCCGGCCGGTGATCGCCCGGCTCTCCGACCTGACCGGGCCGGTCGACATGGTCGAGATCTTCCGCAATTCCGCCGCGGCTGGGCCGCTGGTCGATGAAGCGCTGGCACTGCCGGTGCCGCCGAAGGTGATCTGGATGCAGCTCGGCGTGCGCGACGACGCGGCGGCCGCGCGGGCCGAGGCGGCGGGGGTCACGGTCATCATGAACCGCTGCCCGAAGATCGAGTACGGCCGGCTCTCCGGCGAGATCGGCTGGACGGGCGTCAACTCCCGCATCATCAGCGCGAAGAAGCCGGTGATGGCCAAGGGCGGCGTGCAGAAGCGGACGATCGAGGGGACGTAAGGCAACAGCGCCCCCGGCCTATGATGGGCCGGGGGCGCTTCGAGAGTATGATCGGGATCGAAGTCTCAGGCGACCGTCAGACCGACATCGACATTCCCCCGCGTCGCGTTGGAATACGGGCAGATCTGGTGAGCCGCTTCGACGAGGCGCTCGGCATCGGCGCGGTCGAGGCCCGGCAGGCTGACCTTGAGGTCGGCGGTGATGCCGAAGCCGCCCTCGGAGCGCGGACCGATGCCGACCTGGGCGGTGACGGTGGTGTCGGCGGGCACCTTCAGCTTGAGCTGGCCGCCCGCGACCTTCAGCGCGCCGATGAAGCAGGCCGAGTAACCCGCGGCGAAGAGCTGCTCGGGGTTGGCGCCGGGGCCGCCCGCGCCGCCGAGTTCCTTCGGGGTCGAGAGCTGGACCTGGAAGTTGCCGTCCTCGGTGCGGGCGGAGCCGTCGCGGCCACCCGTGGCGGAGGCGGTGGTGCGGTACTTCACATCGACGGTCATGGGTCTGTCCTCATATTCGGGGCGAACGGGGATTGCTCCGCTCGGCTCCAAACCGGGATAGCCGCATTTTAGATTGCGCGCAATCTAAATCGTGCGCAATTCATTTTCCGGGGCTGTGCGACTCCCCTCGCCCGTGGGGCGTCAGGCGTCCCGCCCCGTCTCCGGCATCGCGATGACGGCGGCGAAGCTGATTCCCGCGGCAACGGCGAGATAGAGCCCGACGAAGCCGATGCCGCCCGAATCGGCGAGCCACTGCGCCGCGAAGGGTGCCCCGGAGGCGCCGACGATACCGGCGAGATTGTAGGTCACCGAGGCACCGGTGTAGCGCACCCGGGTCGGGAACAGTTCGGGTAGCAGCGCGCCCATCGGCCCGAAGATCCAGCCCATGGCAAAGAGCGCTAGGCAGAGGAAGGCGAGCACCAGGGCGGGCTCGCCGCTGCCGAGCATCGGCCCGAGTACGGCGCCGAGTGCCCCCGTGACGGTGAGCCCCGAGAGCATCACGGGCTTGCGCCCGAAACGGTCGGCCGCCCATCCGGATAGAGGGATCGCCAGCGCCATGAACAGGATCGCCACGCACTCGAACAGCAGGAAGGATTTTCGCGCATACCCGAGCGTGCCGGTGCCGTAGCTGAGGGCGAAGACGGTCGAGAGATAGAAGACGGCGTAGGCCGCCACCATCGCCAGCGTGCCAAGCAGCGTTGCGCGCCGATGCGCGGAAAAGATCGTGGCGAGGGGCACCCGTTCCGGCGGCGCCTGTTCGAGGGCGGCGCGGAAGGCCGGGGTCTCGGTGAGCTTCAGGCGGACATAGAGCCCGACGCCGACGAGGACGGCCGAGGCCAGGAAGGGCAGACGCCAGCCCCAGGCCTCGAAATCCGCCGGGCTCAAAGCGACGCTGAGCCCGAGGAACAGGAGGTTGGCGGCGATGAAGCCGATCGGAGCGCCGAGTTGCGGGAAGATCCCGTAGAGCGCGCGGCGCCCTGGCGGCGCGTTCTCGACCGCGAGCAGGGCCGCCCCGCCCCATTCCCCGCCGAAGCCGACGCCCTGGCCGAAGCGCAGCAGGCAGAGCAGGGCCGGCGCCCACCAGCCGATGCTGCCATAGCCCGGCAGGCAGCCGATCAGGACGGTCGAGAGCCCCATGATCATCAGCGAGGCGACCAGCGTCGCCTTGCGTCCGATCCGGTCGCCGAAATGCCCGAAGGCCGCCGCCCCGATCGGCCGGGCAAGGAACGCGATGGCGAAGGTCGCAAACGCCTGGAGCGTCTGCACGCCGGGCTCGCCATGGGGGAAGAAGATCGGCCCGATCACCAGGGCGGCGGCGGTGGCGTAGATGTAGAAATCGTAGAACTCGATCGCGGTGCCAACGAAGCTGGCGACGAGGATCCGGCGGGCGGACGGAGCGCTCATGCGGCCGGAGGCTCCCACTGCCAGAACACCGTGCCGGTGAACGCGAAGACCGGCTCACCGCGTTGATTCTCGGCCGTGTTGTGATGCGTGGCGATGCCCCAGCCGGGCCGCGAGCGGGAGGCGCGCCGGTCGATGAGCGTGCTGGCATAGCGGATCGTGTCGCCGGCATAGACCGGCCGCAGCCATTTTAGGTCCTTGAACCCCGGCGAGGGGCCGAGCTGCGGCACCGGGCCGGAGCGGGCCGTGAGCGCGATGTCCCGGGCGAAGGTCGCGTTGAGCCGCTTCATCCAGACCGCTGCGGTCTGCCAGCCCGAGGCGCAGAGCGCGCCGAAATGCGTGGCCCGCGCGGCCTCCGCATCGAGATGGAAGATCTGCGGATCGTAGGCCCGCGCGAAGGCGATGATGTCGTCCGCCTCGAAGCGGTGGGCGCCGAGTCCGCGGGTGACACCAAGCTCCGCCTGCGCAAGGTAGGGCAGCGGCACCGCGTCGTCCGGCTCCGCCACGGGGCCCGTCTCCGTCGAGAGTTCGACCGGGCGCGGTGCGGGCACGGCGCCGGCGCGCGCGAACAGCACCGCGAAGGCCTGGGTCATCACCGCCTCGCCGCGCCCGTTCGTCAGCGTCATCGAGAGCCGCGCCATGCCACGGTCAGGCTTCGAGGATGACGGGCGGACTTCCTCGACACGGATCACCGCGCTCAGGGCATCACCGGGCAGGACGGGTCTCAGCCAGCGCAGGGCGGTGATGCCGGGCGACCCCATCGAGGTCGCGTGCGAAACCAGGGCCTGCGCGAACAGGCGCATGCCCAGCGCCGCCGTCTGCCAGCCCGAACCGATCAGGGTGCCGACGAAGGTCTCCTTCGCTGCCGCCTCATCGAGGTGGAAGGGCTGCGGATCGTAGGCCCGGGCGAAGGCGACGAGTTCGTCACGGCCGACGGTGATCGGCCCGGCCGCGTATTCCTGACCGGGTGCGAGATCGTCGAGGGAAAGCAGAGCCATGGGGTGCCGCGTCGCGGTGGAGATCCGCGCGTGGCTACAGCATCGAACGGCCGAGTGCATCCGGGGATCGGGCCGAAGGGGCCGCTGGCCCCGAAGCCGCTTACTTCATCGCCTCGTAGACCTGGATACCCGCCGGCGTCAGGAGAACCACGAACAGCACCGGCAGGAAGAACAGGATCATCGGCACGGTGAGCTTCGGCGGAAGCGAGGCGGCCTTCTTCTCGGCCTCAGTCATGCGGTAGTCCCGGCTCTCCTGCGCCAGCACGCGCAGGGCCTGCCCCACCGGCGTGCCGTAGCGCTCGGCCTGCATCAGCGCCGTGGTCAGCGACTTGACGATCTCCAGCCCCGTGCGCAGGGCGAGATTCTCGTAGGCCACGCGCCGCTCGGGCAGGAAGGACAGCTCGGCGGTCAGGAGCGCCAGTTCCTCGGCGAGCACGGCCGATTGGCTCGCGACCTCCAGGCTGACCCGCCGGAACGCGTTCTCGACCGACATGCCCGACTCGACGCAGATCAGGCAGAGGTCGAGGGCGTCGGGCCAGGCGCGGCGGATCTCCGCCTGCCGCTTGGAGGTGATGTTCGACAGGTACACCTCCGGCAGCTTGAGACCGAAGAAGCCGGCAGCAAAGACGAGGCCGAGCCGGATGACGAACGGTTGGTCGAGCACTTCGAGCACGAACAGGTAGAACAGCGCGACGGCCGTGAGGGTGATCGGCATCACGAGGCGGAAGAAGAGGAAGGCGGTCTCGGCCCCGGCGCCGCGATACCCGGCCCGAATCAGCTTGGCTTTGGCGGTCTCCGTGCCGAGCCAGCGGCCGAGATTGAACTGCTCGACGACTCGCTTCATGTAGGCCTTCGGTTCCGCGCGCAGCGTCGTGCGGCTGTTGAGCCGCTCGCGTTCGCGCTGACGGATCTGCTCGCGCTCGTCGCTGACGAGCTTCATCCGCTTGGCGAGTGGGTCGCCCTCGATCAGCGGCTGCACCAGGGTGAAGGCCGTCGCCGCCGCGGCGACGCCCGCCAGCACCGCAGCGATGGTGCGGGGCGCGAACGCAGTGTTGACGAAGTCATCCAGCATCGGTGTCCGGCCCAGTCCGCCCCTTCACGTCGCCTTCCGGCGCGCGACTCAGATGTCGAAATTGATCATCTTCTTCATCACGAAGACGCCGGTCAGCATCCACAGACCCGAGATCACGAGGGCGATCTTGCCGACCGAGGTGGTCCACAGGAGCGCGGTGTAATCGGGACTCGACAGATAGGTCCCCCCGCCGACGACGAACGGCAGGGCACCGATGATGGCGGCCGATGCCTTGGCCTCCATGCTCATCGCCTGGATCTTGCCGGCCATCTTCTTGCGCTCGCGCAGCACCCGCGACAGGTTTCCCAAGGCCTCCGAGAGATTGCCGCCGGCCTTCTGCTGAATGCCGATCACGATGGAGAAGAAATTCACCTCGGTCACGGGCACGCGCTCGTACATGCGCAGGATCGCGTCGGACATCGACAGGCCGAGCGCCTGGGATTCCATCGTCACCCGGAACTCGCTGCGCAGAGGCTCCTTCGCCTCGCGTGCGATCATGCGCAGGCAGTCGCCCAGGGGAATGCCGGAGCGCAGACCGCGCACCACCACATCCATGGCGTTGGGCAATTCCTCGATGAAGGCCGCAACCCGCCGCTTCTGCCGCCGCTTGAGCCACCACGCGGGCAGGCCGAGCGCGCCCACGAACAGGGCGAGCCCGGCGACGATCACATTGTGCGAGACGAAGAAGGCGGCCAGCGCGAGCACGACGGCGGAGATCGCCGAGACGACCTGATACTTCTGGCGGCTCCAATCGAGGCCGGCGCGGGCGAGGCGCAGTTCGAGGGTGACCTTGGTCTTGTCCTTCTTGGCTTCCAGCTCCTTGAGACTCTTGGCGACTTGCTCGCGGCGGCTGGCGGCCGCGCCGCGCTCCGCAAGCAGGGCCTGGGGCTGACCCAGCGCCTTGCGACGCTGCTCGGCCCGCCGCTCGCCCGAAAGGGCGGGCATCAGGAACACGTAGGCGAGCGAACCGGCGGCCACCGCCACGAGCCCGACCGCCAGAGGGGCGTTGAACGCACTCACGATGCCGCCTCCCCTTCGGTCACGGCGGCGTCGAGGGCGGCGGCCAGCGCCCGCTCCTCGCCGTAGTAGCGCGCCCGCTCCCAGAAGCGCGGACGGCCGATCCCGGTGGAGCGGTGGCGGCCGATCAGGCGCCCGTTCGCGTCCTCGCCGAGCACGTCGTAGACGAACAGATCCTGGGTGATGATGACCTCACCCTCCATCCCCATCACCTCGGTGATGTGGGTGATGCGCCGGGAGCCGTCGCGCATGCGCATGGCCTGGATGATCACGTCGATCGAGCCGGTGATCATCTCGCGCAGCGTGCGCGAAGGGAGCGAGAAGCCGCCCATCGTGATCATCGATTCGATACGCGCGAGGCACTCGCGCGGGGAGTTGGCGTGCAGCGTGCCCATCGAGCCGTCGTGGCCGGTGTTCATCGCCTGCAGCAGATCGAAGGCTTCCGGTCCGCGCACCTCGCCGACGATGATGCGCTCGGGGCGCATGCGCAGGCAGTTCTTGACCAGGTCGCGCATGGTGACCTGCCCCTGGCCCTCCAGGTTCGGAGGCCGGGTCTCCAACCGCACCACGTGCGGCTGCTGGAGTTGAAGTTCGGCCGCGTCTTCGCAGGTGATGACGCGCTCGTCGTGCTCGATGAAGGCGGTGAGGCAGTTGAGTAAGGTCGTCTTGCCCGATCCGGTGCCGCCCGAGATCACGACGTTGCAGCGGACCTTGCCGATGATCTGCAGGATCTTCGCGCCCTCCGGCGAGATCGCCCCGAAGCGCACGAGCTGATCGAGGGTGAGCTTGTCCTTCTTGAACTTACGGATGGTCAGCGCCGGCCCATCGATGGCGAGCGGCGGAGCGATGACGTTGACGCGCGAGCCGTCGGGCAGGCGCGCGTCGCAGATCGGCGAGGACTCGTCCACGCGGCGGCCGACCTGGCTGACGATCCGCTGGCAGATGTTCATCAGTTGCTGGTTGTCGCGGAAGCGCACGGAGGTGAGCTGAATCTTGCCGCCGACCTCGATGAAGGTCCGGTCGGCGCCGTTGACCATCACGTCGGCGATGTCGTCGCGGGCGAGCAGCGGCTCCAGCGGACCGTAGCCGAGCACGTCGTTGCAGATGTCGTCGAGCAGCTCTTCCTGCTCGGCGATCGACAGCACGATGTTCTTGAGACCGATGATCTCGGAGACGATGTCGCGGATCTCCTCGCGTGCCGCCTCGCCTTCGAGCCGTGCGAGCTGGGCGAGGTCGATGGCCTCGATCAGCGCGCCGAAGATCATGCTCTTCGTGCGGAAGTAATCCTCGGATTTCGGCTGCTGCACCTGCGGCGCCGGGGCGCTCGGCGCCTCGGGACGCGCGCGCACGGCCTCCTGCTGCAGGACCGGCGGGGTGACGTTCGCCGGTCCGGCTGCGGGAGCGGCCGGGGCGGGAGCCGCGGCGGTATTGGAGCGTCGACCGAACATGGCGCCGCGCCTTCAGCAGTCTTGGGAGGAAAGAGCGCAGGGCACCGTCAGGACGCCTTCTTGCGGGTCAGCCGGGCGAAAAGTGGTTCCAGGAGATTGGCCCGGGCCCGGCGGATCTCGGCCCGGCCGGTCACCGCCGCGGCAAGGTCGGAGAAGATCTCCGCCGGCTTGGAGCCGGCCTGGACCTCGGCGATCATCTGGCCGTTATTGGCGGCGGTGCCGAACAGGGCCGGATCGAAGGGGATGACCGCCTGGAGCGGGACGTCGAGCGCCTTGGAGAACTCGGCCGCCGCGATCTCGGGCCGCTTGGGCACGCCGACGCCGTTGAGGACGATCCGCGCCCGCGCATCGTTGGGACGCTGCTGGTGCAGCAGGGCGAGCAGGTTCTTGACGTTGCGCAAACCCGCCAGGTCCGGCGGGGCGACGATCAGGATCTCGTCGGCGCTGATCAGCACGCGGCGGGTCCAGGCCGACCATTGATGCGGCACGTCGAGGACGATGCAGGGCACCGCTGCCCGCAGCAGGTCGGTCAGCGCATCGAAGGCGGGCTCGGTCAGGTCGACGGTGCGGTCGAGGGTTGCGGGCGCCGAGAGCAGGCTCAGATTGTCGGCGCATTTCGAGAGCAGGCGGTCGAGCAGGTTGGCATCGAGACGCTCGGGCGCGAACACCGCCTCGGCGATGCCCTGGGGCGGATCCTGGTTGAAGTTGAGGCTCGCCGTGCCGAAGGCGACGTCGAGGTCGGCGATCACCGTCGCGGTGCCGTGCTCGCGGGCCACCGTCCAGGCGAGATTCTGAGCCACCGTCGAGCTGCCGACGCCGCCGCGCGCGCCGTAGACGGCGACCGTACGCCCCACCGGCTTCGCGCCCGGCGCCGCGAACAGATCGGAGACCGCGGCGATCATCGCGACCGGCTCGACCGGCGCCATCAGGTACTCGCTCACCCCCCGCTGGATGAACTGCCGGTAGAGCAACACGTCGTTGACGTGGCCGATCACCAGCACCTTCGTGCCCTCGTCGCAGACCTCGGCGAGCTGGTCGAGGCATTCGAGCGGCCGGGACTTGAGATTCAGGAATTCGAGCACGATCACGTTGGGCGTGGGCGCGTGCCGGTAAGCCTCCAGAGCTGCCGCCCCCCCGCCCATCTGCACCTTGACGTGGGCCTTCTGCATCCGGCGTTCGGCGGCGATGCCCTCGATCATCGCAGCCGTCTCCGGCGTGTCGCAGAAAGCCTGGATCGTGATCCGCGGCACCGGGGCGATGGTCCGCTCTGAAGCCTCGTGGGTGTCCGGCATGATGCGTGGTTTCCGGTTCTTGTGCCGAGTGGCGCGGCCGGTGATCGACAGGGGTTCGAGGCGGCGCACGAGAGGCCGGCGAGGCTACTGGCTCTTCACTTCGCTGCTGACATTCGTCTGCCCATCCTGACGCCATTGCGTTGACGGATCCTTGCCCTCGCGGAGCTGGCCGAGATCCTTGGTGCGCAGGACCGTATCGATACGGCCCTCGGGCCGGCCGCGCACGAAGTCGATCGGATCGGCGACTTGGGCGGCGACATTGGACTGCATCGCGCAGCCGAGATTCCATGTCGGCTCGTTCGACCAGTTGGACCGCAGGTCGCTGGCGCCGAGGTCTCTCGGCCAGAGCCCGCACTTGTCGGCGACCTTGGCCTGCATCCGCTGGAAGCTCAGGCGCAGGGGCGAGGCCAATGTGGGGTTGGCGATCGGGTAGCCGGCCACCCGCACGCCGCCGGCCGGCACGCCCATCTCCGCCGCGAGGCGCCGGATCGATGCGCCGGTGCGCTCGACGGGCCCGGCCAAACCCGGCGATACGCCGCGCGGCAGCTCGACGAGGAGGATGCCGCGGCCGTAGCGCCGGTACTCGACGAGGAAGGCCTCGATGTCGGCGCGCTGGCGCGGATCGATATGGCCGATTCCCGTGGGAAACACATCGAGGCTGCGGTCGGCATCGGCGAGCACGATCGGGTGGCGGGTGCGCACGTCGATCGGGTAGGTCGAGCCGGTGGTCGCGACCCGGTCCGCGCGGCAGGCGCCAAGGCCGGCGGCAAGAAGCATGGCGGCGGCGACCGGCCAGGCGCGGGAGACGGGGGTGCGGGCGGGGGAGGACATCGTGATTCGATCCTGATGGACGGGGTCAGTCGGCGATGAAGCCGACCCGGCCGCGATAGGCCGGCCCGAGGGTGCCGCCGCCGACCGTGCCGTAGATCTTGTTCAGGCGTCCGAGCAGCACCGCCTGCCCGTCCGGTGCATCGACGAAACCATCGTCCGGCCGCTGCACCTGCCGCGCTTCCATCGGCTGCGCGATGTAGGGGGTGACCATGATCATCAGCTCGGTCTCGTCGCGCTGGTAGTCGCGGGAGCGGAACAGGGCGCCGAGGATCGGTAGGTTCATCAGCCCGGGCAGACCCGAGATCGCCGCCCGGTTCTTCTGCTGGATCAGGCCGGCGGTCATCATCGTCGCGCCGGAGGCGAGCTCGACCGTCGTCTCGGAGCTGCGCTTCGTCGTGCCAGGCACAGGGGTCGGACGGTCGTTGAGGTAGTAGGTGAAGCTGTTCTGGGGATCGAGATCGACCACGTCGGTGGCGATCCGGACCGAAATGCGGTTCTCGGCCATGACGACGGGGGTGAACGACAGGCTCACGCCGTAGGGCTTGTAGGTCAGCGCGACGACGCAGCCCTGGCTCACCGAGGTGCCGATCGAAACCGTCGAAGCCGCCGAACAGCTCAGCGGCACCGGAATTTCGCCGCCCGCCGTGAATTTTGCCGACTCGCCGGAAATCGCGGTCAGCGTCGGCTCGGCCAGAATGCGGGACACGCCGGCCTGCTCGAAGGCGCGCAAGGTGGCCTTGAAGGAGAATCCGCCCGTCTGAACGGATGCCGTCAGAGCGTTGGCGTCCGGGCTCCGTGATCCGGTCAGCGGAAAACCCGTATTGTTCGTCAGGAAGTTGCCGCCCAGCGGGTTCAGAGCCGACCAATTGCCGCTCGTGCTGATACCGAACTGCTTCAGAACGGTGCGCGCCACCTCGACCACGGTGACGCGGATCATCACCTGATCCTTGTTGCGGATCGTCAGGTTGTTGATGACGGCGCCGCGGGTCGCGACACCGCCGCCGGCCGCGATGCCGACGAAGGCGTTGGCGATGTCGAGCGCCTGCTGCGCCTCCGAGGTCGAGTTCACGCTGCCGGAGAGAACCAGCGAATCCCCGACCGCCTTCACGTCGAACCGACCGCCGGGCAGGCTCTGCTGCAGCGACTGCCGCAGGACGTTGATATCGCGGGCGATGGTGACGTCGAGCGCCGCGATCTGGCGTCCCTCGCCATCCATCACGAAGATCGATGTGGCGCCGTTGTCGATGCCGATCAGGAAGAGCTTGCGGCTGGAGCGGACGACCGCGTTCGCGACCGCCGGGTTGGCGACGAAGACCTCCTTGGCGTCGCGCGGCAGATCGACGATGAGCGAGCGGCCCTTGCTCAACTCGACCCGCCGGGACACCGCCGCCTCGTTGGCCCCGATCGTCAGGACGGGGGAGGCACCGGGAAGGCCGGCTTGAGCCGAGGCCGGGCCGGACAGCATCGCCGACGCGAGGCAGGCGCCGGAGAGCAGGAGAAGGGCAAGTCCGCGGAAGCGAGGGGTGGTCGTCATCGGTCCTGTCCTCACCGGCGCTGCTGCTTGGCGACGCCGAATCGCACCACGGTCATGGGTCCCTCGGGCGGCATGTCGGCCTCCTCGGAGAGGGCGGCGGTTCGGGCGGAATCCTGGATGCTGCGCAGCGCGAGAGAGAGCTGCCCGACCTTCTGAGCCAGCGTCACGGTCTCGGCTTGTGCCGGGGTGAGGGCCAGGGTGGCGGTCTCCGCCGTCACGACGTTGGCACCGTTCTTCTCCTGCACGATCTGGCCGACGGCGAGCACGCGCACGTCGGTCAGCAGCGTCTCGGCGAACTGCTCGCTGCCCTCGTTGCTGGTCTTGATGACGTCGACATGATCGTTCGGCAGGATGAACCCGCCCGCCGAACTCGATCCGCGGGTATCCGTGGTGATCGCCACGGCCCGCATGCCGGGCGGCAGGATCGCCGACATGAAGCCGCTGCCGGCCTTGACGAGACGTTCGGGCCGGATCGGCTCGTTGGCCGAGAAGCCGGTGCGGATGATCGCACCGACCGAGTCCTCCAGTCCCTTGGGCGCCGCGCGGCGCTCGATCAGGCCGGGCGAGATCGCCTGTTCCGGCCAAGGCAGCCAGCGCAGATCCTCGGGCTTGAGGGTCTGGCCCATAGGCAGTTCGGCGGCGGCGACGAGGACCTCGCTCATCGGGACCGGCACGACGGGCTCGGCTTTCGCGACGGGCGCAGGCTCCGGCGCCTTCTCCTCCCCTTGCATCAAGAAGGCGGCGCCGCAGCCCGCAACGAGTGCGATCCCCAGGACGGCAAGACGGGCTGGTTTCATGGCAGGCGCGGGACCGTGACGACGGCTCCGTCGCCGTCTGGTTCCGAGACTTGCCCGGCATTCGTCAAGTTAGGGTTAACCCATCGTGACCGGTGTCGCTATGCCGCTGTCCCGCTCGCGTTTTCGCGCCACGCAAATGGCCGCCTCTGCGGGGCGGCCAACTTGATTCGTCCTCGGGGGAGATCGGTCAGGGCAGCGCGAGCTGGTCGAAGCCGAAAGCATTCGGCATCACGGCTAAAGCGGCGGCGGCCAGGGCGATGCCGTATGGAATTCCCGTCTTCGTGTCGTGCAAGTGCAGCGCGAAAGGAAGTTTGAGTGCGAGCCTCGGAAGCGGATACGACCGGGCCGACAGAATCGCGAGCGTCAGCGGCCCGCCGAGAAGCGAGGCCAGGATGAGGTAATCCGGCAGATGGGCTAAGCCGATCCAGAGAGCGGTGCTCGCGGCGAGCTTGGCGTCGCCGCCACCGATCCATCCCCGCGCGAACATGAGGAAGGTGATCGTGAGAGTCAGCGCGCAGGCCGCGAGGTGCCAGAAGACGTCGGTCCAGGCCATGCCGGAGGCGAGCGCGTAGACTACGAAGGCTGCGAAGACGAGGCCGTTCACGCGGTTGGAAATCCGCATCGTCAGCAGATCGCTCGCGGCGGCATAGGCCATAAGAAAGGGAAAAACGATGCACAGGAGGAGATAGGCCGCCATGCTCGACACGGAACTGTTTCCCCTCGGTGTATTGTGAGTCAATCGGCTTAAGACATGCAACCAATCGAAGCGCCGAACGATCTTTACCGGTATACTCGCGGCAAAGATGCATAATTGCCCGAATTGGATAGTAATATTGACGCCACCAGCGAGCGACGCGTTTTGGCCTGATATGATCAGAGCCAGTTCTATGGCCGCATCTAACTTAATTTCATTCGTTCCTTATTCGTCAAGTTTTCGTTTTTCCATGCCCTCTGTCAAGCAACCGGTGAGCAATTGATCTCCAGACACTTTCGGCCCAAGGTGACCGCTGCCTTCGAAGGCGAGCCCCTTTCGCGACCTGATCTGCGAAGGCCGATGGTGATGAGTGTGTATCGGACGATCAACTCTAGGACGTCGTGGAGGAAAGCCGCGACGTCCTGAGAGCAGATGTCGCCTAACTGGAGAATTAGCTGCCAGCTTTCGCCTTGCCGAGCTCGCCGGTCTGCGTGTTAAGGCCGTCGCCGAGCGTCGTGAAGGCTGTCTTCAGCTTACCACCGAAGGTGGAGAAGATACCGACGACGGCAACTCCGATCATAGCAGCAACCATGCCGTATTCGATGGCAGTCGCGCCGGACTCATCAGAGATGAAGCGCTTGGCGATGTTCTTCACGATAATCTCCACTTGATTAGATCCGAGGGGCGTCCGTCGGAAGTCTGCGGAAGCTCCGATCGGCGACAGACCGAGTTGTAATCCCGACGCGTTGCATTTGGGTTAAATCGACCTCATAACCAAGCCACTAGCCGGGTGTTTGCGAGCAGCAGTTAATGATGCGTTTCGAAGATCGGTCGAATGGTTCGCTGACGCCGAACGAGGCTCGTAGACGTTGGACTTCCGGACAAGGTTAGCGCTTCCTTCATCAGTTTCCTGTTCCGTTCACGCGACGAGAGACGCCTCCGCTCCGGATTCGTGCCGCGGACACGGCACAGCCTTCGGCGGAGAGCGCTGCCCTACGCGCGATCGGACCGACCCTTCATGCCCCGCCTGCGCCCTCACCCCTTCCCGCTCCGCGCCGGCCCGGCCGTCCTGGTTCTGCTCGCGCTCGCCGCGCCCGTCCGCGCGAACGAGCCGGTGCCGCAGGGCACCGTCTCGGTGCAGGTCGACAACGCGAAGGTGATCCGCCTGCCGGAGAAGACCCAGACCGTCGTGGTGGGCAACCCGATGATCGCCGACATCACCCTGCAGAAGAACGGCGTCGTGGTGCTGACGGGCAAGAGCTTCGGTACGACCAACCTGATCGCCCTCGACGGCAGGGGGGCGATGCTCGCCGAATCGACCATCAGCGTGCAGGCGCCGCAGGCGTCGATCATCACCGTGCAGCGCGGCCTGGATCGAGAATCCTATTCCTGCACCCCGAACTGCCAGCCCTCGGTACAGCTCGGCGACGCCGCCAAGTATTTCGACGACACCAGCAAGCAGGCCGAGCAGCGCCGCACCATGGCGACCCAGAACCGGTAGAACGCATTCCGACGAAGTGGTCACCGGTTCGTCGAAAGAAGGCGCGTCAAAACAAGGGCCGGCCTTCCGCCGTTGCCACGAGGCCCCATTGCGTGTATGGCCCGCCCGCGCCCTTGAGACACCCTTGGAGGCACGGGCGCGCTGGGGAACGGTCGGGCCGTCCGCTTTGGGCGGCCTTTGTCGTTGGCCCGGCTCCATATTTTACAAAAGGATCACGCCATGAGCGCCACCAAGACGCTTGAGGCCGTGGCACGCGACCGGGTCGGCAAGGGGGCCGCCCGGGCCGTTCGTCGCCAGGGCCAGATTCCCGCCGTCATCTACGGCGGCAACCAGGCCCCGCAGGCCATCGCCATCGACCTCATCCGCGCCCGCACCCTGATCTACGCCGGCGGCTTCAAGACCACCGTGTTCGAGATCGATGCGGGCGGCAAGAAGACCCGCGCGATCCCGCGCGACTACCAGCTCGATCCGGTCAGCGGCGTGCCGCTGCACGTGGATTTCCTGCGTATCGTCGCCGGCCAGACCGTCACGGTGGATGTCCCCGTCCACTTCGTGAACGAGGATCAGGCGCCGGGTATCAAGCAGAAGGGCGGCACCCTCAACATCGCGCTGCACACCGTGTCCCTCGAGGTCGCGCCCGACCAGATCCCCGACGCGATCGAGGTCGATCTCACCGGCCGCGAGATCGGTGACGTGATCCACGCCTCCGACCTGCGCCTGCCGGCCGGCACCTACACGGGCGAGCCGACCGACACGGTCGCCAACCTCCTGCCGCCGACGGTGCTCGGCGCCGAGGTCGAGGCCGAGGAAGCCGCGATCGCCGAGGCGCAGTCGGCCGAGTCCGCCGAGGAGAAGGCGGAAGCCGAAGCCGAGGCCACCGACGAGAAGAACGAGAGCGAGGCGTAAGCCGCAGCGGGCGCCGCGAGCGCCCGCTCTGCGAAACACGCGATGCCCCGGCCACCCGGCCGGGGCATTTGCATTTGTCGGGGCTGAGATCGGGAGCGCATATGCGGCTCATCGTCGGATTGGGAAATCCCGGCGCGCGCTACGCGCGCAACCGCCACAACATCGGCTTCATGGCCGTGGACGAGATCGCCCGCGTCCACCGGGCGGCCCCCTTCCGCCGCCGCTTCCAGGGCGAGGCGGCCGAGGTGATGCTCGGCTCCGAGCGTGCGATCCTGCTCAAGCCCCAGACCTTCATGAACGAATCCGGCCGCTCGGTCGGCGAGGCTCAGCGCTTCTTCAAGATTCCGCTCGCCGACGTGATCGTGCTGCACGACGAACTCGACCTCGCGCCGGCCAAGCTGCGGGTGAAGCTCGGCGGCGGCAATGCCGGGCATAACGGCCTGCGCTCGATCACGGCGCAGTGCGGCAACGATTACCGCCGCGTCCGCCTCGGCATCGGGCACCCCGGCGACAAGGCGCTGGTGCACGCCTACGTCCTCAACGACTTCGCCAAGGCGGAGGAGCCTTGGGTCGAGGATCTCTGCCGCGCCACCGCCGACCACGCGCCGTTGCTGGCGGCCGGCGAGGATGCGAGCTTCCAGAACAAGGTGCATCTCGCCATGGCCGGCCGCGGCTGGGAGACGGTGAAGACGCCTGTCGAGGCCGGCAAGGCCAAAGCGCGCGACGCGAATTGACACGAAGCCGCCGGACCCCGATGGAGCCTGCTTCCGGGCGCGGCTCCCGACCGATCACAACGGATTTCTAGGACCAGCCATGGGCTTCAAATGCGGCATCGTCGGCCTGCCGAACGTCGGCAAGTCGACCCTCTTCAACGCGCTCACGCAGACCGCCGCGGCCCAGGCCGCGAACTACCCGTTCTGCACCATCGAGCCGAACGTGGGCGAGGTCGCGGTGCCCGATCCCCGGCTCGATGACCTCGCCCGGATCGCCTCGTCGAAGGAGATCATCCCGACGCGGCTGACCTTCGTCGACATCGCCGGCCTCGTGCGCGGCGCATCGAAAGGCGAGGGTCTCGGCAACCAGTTCCTGGCCAATATCCGCGAGGTCGATGCCATCGCCCACGTGGTGCGCTGCTTCGAGGACGGCGACGTCACCCATGTCGAGGGCAAGGTCGATCCGATCGCCGACATCGAGACCATCGAGACCGAGCTGATGCTGGCCGACCTCGACAGCCTCGAGAAGCGCGTCGTCGCCCTGGAGAAGCGGGCCAAGGGCTCCGACAAGGAGGCCAAGGAGTTCCTCGACCTCGTCAACCGCGCCCTGCCGCTCCTGCGCGAGGGCAAGCCGGCCCGGCTGGTGGAGCGCAAGGCCGACGAGGAGCGGCTGTTCCAGCAGCTCGGCCTGATGACGGCCAAGCCCGTGCTCTACGTCTGCAACGTCGACGAGAGCGACGCCGACAAGGGCAATGCCAAGTCTCAGGCAGTGTTCGACCGGGCGAAGGCCGAGGGCGCGGTCGCCGTGGTCGTCTCGGCCAAGATCGAGAGCGAGATTGCGGTGATGCCCGAGGCCGACCAGGCCGATTTCCTCGAGGCGGTCGG
The DNA here is from genome assembly GCF_001542815.1 of Methylobacterium sp. AMS5. Taxonomy (GTDB): domain Bacteria; phylum Pseudomonadota; class Alphaproteobacteria; order Rhizobiales; family Beijerinckiaceae; genus Methylobacterium. The sequence goes on along the minus strand of NZ_CP006992.1, from coordinate 2,558,447 downwards.
GCTGAGCGAGCCCGGCCTGAACCGGGTGATCCGCGCCGGCTACGACCTGCTCGGTCTCGTCACCTACTTCACCGTCGGCCCGAAGGAGGCTCGCGCCTGGACGATCACCCGGGGCACCCGCGCCCCGGCGGCGGCCGGCGTGATCCATACCGACTTCGAGAAGGGCTTCATCCGCGCCGAGACCATCGCGTTCAAGGACTACACCGCGCTGAACGGCGAGGCGGGTGCGCGCGACGCCGGCAAGCTGCGGCTGGAGGGCAAGGAATACGTGGTGCAGGACGGCGACGTGCTGCACTTCCGCTTCGCCAACTGACCGGGCGCCGGGCATGGAGCTTCACCCGCGCCATGCCTGGGACCTGACGCCGGCCGAGGCGGTCGCACTCCAGCGCCGGCTCCGCAGCGAGATCGTGGCCGACCGGGCCATCGATCTCGGTGCGGTGCGGCTGGTCGCCGGGGTCGATGTCAGCGTGAAGAACGAGCGCTCCCGCGCCGCCGTCGTCGTCGTGACCTTTCCGGGTTTTCTCCTCGTCGAGACGGCCTTCGCCGAGCGGCCGACGCCCTTCCCCTACATTCCCGGCCTCCTGAGTTTTCGCGAAGGGCCGGTGCTCGAGGAAGCCTTCGGGCGCCTGCGTGCGGAGCCGGACGTCTTTCTGTTCGACGGCATGGGCATCGCCCATCCGCGCCGCATCGGCATCGCCAGCCATATGGGCCTGTGGTTGGAGCGACCGACCATCGGCGTCGGCAAGACGCGGCTCGTCGGCACCAACGCAGCCCTACCCGAGGAAAAGGGCGCGCACGTCCCCCTGATCGATCGGGGCGAGACCATCGGCGCCGTGGTCCGCACGCGTAACGCCACACTCCCGCTGTTCATCTCGCCGGGCCATCGCGCCGACATCCCGAGCGCGGTCGAACTCGTGCTGGCCTGCTCGCCGAAATACCGCCTGCCGGAGCCGATCCGCCTCGCGCACAAGGCGGCGGGCGACTTCTGAAGTCAGGACGCAAAGAGGTCAGTGCGCCTCTTCCCAGTTGGCCGCCGCCCGCGCCTCGACCACCAGCGGCACCCTCAGCGTCAGGGCCGGCGCGGGCGCCTCTTCCATCACCCCGGCGATCACGGGAATCGTCGCCTCCACCTCGTCGTCGGGCACCTCGAACACGAGTTCGTCGTGCACCTGCAGCAGCATCCGCGCGGTGAGCTTCTTGGCCTCCAGCGCATCCTCCATCCGCGTCATGGCGCGACGGATGATGTCGGCAGCGGTGCCCTGGATGGGGGCGTTGATGGCTTGGCGCTCCACGCTCGCCCGCTCGGACGGGTTGTTCGAGCGGATCTGCGGGTAGTGACAGACGCGGCCGAACAGGGTCGTCACGTAGCCCTTCTCGCGGCACGAGCGCTTGGTGGTGTCGATGTAGTCGCGGATGCCGGGAAAGCGCTCGAAATACTGCTTGATGAAGGCTGAAGCCTCTTCGCGGCCGATGCCGAGCCGGTCCGCGAGACCGAAGGCCGAGATGCCGTAGATGATGCCGAAATTGATCGTCTTGGCCCGCCGCCGCAGATCGCCGGTCATCTGGTCGAGGGCGACGCCGAACATGGCGGAGGCCGTGGCCGCGTGGATGTCGATCCCCTGCTCGAACGCTTCGCGCAGTTGCGGAATGTCGGCGATGTGCGCGAGCAGGCGCAGCTCGATCTGGCTGTAATCGGCCGAGATCAGCTTCTTACCCTCGGGCGCGACGAAGGCGCGGCGGATGCGCCGCCCCTCCTCCGTACGGATCGGGATGTTCTGCAGGTTCGGATCCGAGGAGGAAAGCCGGCCGGTCGTCGTCGCCGCGAGCGCGAACGAGGTGTGGACGCGGTTGGTCCCCCGGTCGGCGTGCTGCTGCAGCGAATCGGTGTAGGTCGATTTCAGCTTGGAGAGCTGGCGCCAGTTGAGGATCTTCTTCGGCAGATCGTGGCCGGCCTGGGCCAGTTCTTCGAGAAGCGTCGCGGGCGTGGCCCACTGGCCGGAAGGCGTCTTCTTCGCGCCGGGCAGGCCCATCTTGCCGAACAGCACGTCGCCGATCTGCTTGGGCGACGAGACCTGAAACCGCTCGCCCGCGTCGTCCTGGATTTCCTCCTCCAGCCGCGCCAGGATCTGCGAGAAGTCGCCGGAGAGGCGGCTCAGCATGTTGCGGTCGATGGCGATGCCGGCCCGCTCCATCCGCGCCAGCACCGGCACCAGCGGGCGCTCCAGCGTCTCGTAGACGGTCACCCGATGCTCGGCGACGAGGCGCGGCTTCATCATCCGCCACAGGCGTAAGGTGACGTCGGCGTCCTCCGCCGCGTAGGCCGTGGCCTTGTCGATCGCCACGCGGTCGAAGGTGACCTTGTTGCGGCCGGTGCCGGCCACATCCGCGAAGGTGATCGGCTGGTGGCCGAGATGGCGCCGGGCGAGCTCGTCCATGCCGTGCCCGCCCTTGCCGGCATCGAGCACGTAGGAGATCAGCATCGTGTCGTCGAAGGGCGTCACGTCGATGCCGTAGCGGTGCAGCACCGAGAGGTCGTATTTCAGGTTCTGACCGACCTTGAGCGTGCCGGCATCCTCAAGCAGCGGCTTGAGCAGCTTCAGGGCGGTATCGAAATCGATCTGGCCGGGCTGCCGGTCAGAGGCATCGGCCTCCGCCCCGCTCTCGCCGAACAGGTCGCCGCCCTTCACCTCGGGCTTCACGTGGGCGAGTGGGATATAGGCGGCCCGCCCCGGCGCGGTCGCGAGCGAGACACCGACGAGTCCCGCCTTGGCCGCGTCGAGCGCGTCGGTCTCGGTATCGACCGCGATCACGCCGGCCTCGTAGCTCTCGGCGATCCAGGCCTTGAACTGCTCCACGGTGGCGATGGTTTCGTAGGCCGACGTGTCAAACGGCTTCACGGCCTCCGCCGCGCGGGCGGCGACCAGCGTCGAAGGCGTCGGCTCGCCGGGACCGCGCTTCTTCGGCGCCTGATCCGGCAGGTCGAGATCGGCGAACGGGTCGGCCTCGCCGGCCTCCGGCGGGGCCGCGCCGTCCGTCCGCTCGGGGGCGGCGGCGGTCTCGGGATCGACCGGGACGTCGTCGCCGAAGAACGGCACCGCGTCGCTGCCGCCGGCCGCGTTGGTGTAGGCGTGGGGCTGTGCCCCCGGCAGCAGCGCCGGATCGGGCTTCACCGCCTCGGGATCGACATGGAGCATCTGCGCGATGCGCCGGGTCAGGGTGTTGAACTCCATGGCCTTGAGGAAGCCGACGAGCTTCTGCGGATCGGGCTGCGGCACGACGAGTTCGTCGAGCGGCACCGGCACCGGCACATTCTCTTCGAGCGCGACGAGGCGGCGCGACAGCTTGGCCTGATCGATGTTGGCGAGCAGCATCTCCCGGCGCTTGGGTTGCTTGATCTCGGCAGCACGGTCGAGGAGCTGTTCGAGGCTGCCGTACTCCTTGATGAGCGCGGCCGCCGTCTTCAGGCCGATGCCCGGCACGCCCGGCACGTTGTCGGAGGTGTCGCCGATCAGCGCCAGGGCGTCGCCGATCTGCTCGGGCGTGAGGCCCTCCCACTTGGCGATGATCGCCTCGCGGTCGAGGTTGCGCTCGGGCCGGTAGCCGGGCTTGCCCTTGGCGCCCGACTCGAAGTCGTAGAACCGGATCTTATCCGAGACGAGCTGCATCAGGTCCTTGTCGGAGGACACGATGATGACCTCGGCGCCGCGCGCCTCGGCCTGCCGCGCGTAGGTCGCGATCAGGTCGTCGGCCTCGTAGCGCATCAGTTCCACCGCATGCAGCCCGAAGGCGCGCACCGCGTCGCGCATCAGCGGCATCTGGCGCTTGAGGTCGTCCGGCGCGTCGGGGCGGTGGCCCTTGTAGTCGGGGAACAGCTCCTTGCGGAACGAGCCCTCGGACTTGTCGAAGACGATGCCGAGATGGGTCGGCTTCACCCCCGCCGCACCCTCCTGAAGGAACTGGGCGATCTTGGTGCAGAACAGGCGCACCGCGCCGGTCGGCAGACCGTCGGAGGGCCGCGTGTTGTACTTCTGATCCTGATTGATCGACTGGAAGTACGCCCGGAAGATGAAGGACGAGCCGTCAACGAGGATCACCCGGTCGTCGGCGCAGACGGGCTTGGCCGGTTGCGGTTGCGTCTCTTCGGTCATCGGTCGAACAGCCATCGGCGAAGGGAAGCCCAAGGGCGGGGCCGCCGTTCCATAGAGCATTTTCGCCGCTTCAGAACATCGCCCCAGCGCCGGGAAATGCCGCAGGTCCCCGGTTCTCTGGCCCACGACGGCCGGCATGGCGGCGGGCCGAGCTTGTCCATCGCGCGAGCATCTGCGCCGCGCGAGAGGCGAAACGCCCAAAAAGCTGTCGGACACGGAGCCCATGTGCGTTCGTGCACCGGGCAGAATCGAGTCGCAGCGTCAGCGGCAACACCCTCTCAACCATGAGCTTTTTTTGCTGCGCGCAATGTCGCTGCATGAAAGTTCGCGCGCGATCGGCAAATCCGAAATATATCGATTCTGCAGTGCGACAAACAGGCTATTGTCTGCCAAGAGATCGGCCCCAAATTCCGTTCATCGAAGACGGGCGACGGCCTATCCTGATCCTTCAAAAGATCGGGCTAAGTGATCGGCGCCCGCATGAAGGGATAAAGGATTGATCATGACCCATCACACCAAGATCACCGCGGCCCTCGCTCTGGCCCTCGGCCTCGCCGCGACCCCGAGCCTTGCTCAGGGCATCGCTTCCGACAGCGCCAGCTACAACCGTGATGGCACCCTCAACGTATGGGGCGCGCATATCGACCCGGTGCGTGAGCGCGGCGGCCTCCTCGGCGGTGTCGGCAATGTCGTCGGCGGCACGCTCGGCGCGGCGGGCAACATCGTCGGCGGAACCGTGGATGCGGCCGGCAACGTGGTCGGCGGTGTCGTGGGCGGTACGGCCAATGCGGCTGACAGCATCGTCACGGGTTCGGTCCGCCGCCCGGCGGGTTATGCCACCTATGGTGCTCAGCCGGTCGATCGCGCCGGCGCCTACGGCCGCCCCGCCTACTGAGCCTAAACTCCTCCTGAAGTACGACGAGACGGCGGGGCGCGAGCCCCGCCGTTCTCTTTGCGCACAAGCCATAGGAAGGGCGCGAAAGGGCGCAGGGACAAGTTTCCCGAAGTCCGAGACGCCGACGACCCTATCGGGCTCGATCCCTCACCAGCACGGCACCACGATCGACCGGATCAAGGCACCGAGCAGCTTCGTGTTCCTGCCCGAGAACAAGCCGCACGCCCTCTCAAGCATCGTCCTGGATACCTGATCCCGGACGATGCTTGAGGCTCTTGTTTTGGCATCATCCCTTTTTCCGAAAGCCGGCAACCACCGTTCGGGACGATGCTCTCAATCAACGGACGCGCGCCGTTCGGCATGAACACCCCGAATCCGACCGGCGACCCGAGCAACGCGAAGAACGGATGAAGAGGGGCCGCCGTCAGGCAGCGGCTCCCACCGTGTCCGCCATGCGGGCGTCACGCGTGCCGAGCGGTCTCGGCGCGCCAACGGTGGTGTCCTTGGCGGTCTGGTGTTCGAGTTCGGCGTTGAGTTGCGCGCCGAGCAGCACGATCGTGGTGGAGATCCAGATCCAGGTCATGAATCCGATGGCGGCGCCGAGCGAGCCGTAAGTCTTATCGTAGCTGCCGAAATTCGAGACGTACCACGAGAACAGCAGCGAGCCGGCCAGCCACAGGAAGGCGGCGGCCATGCCGCCCGGCGTCACCCAACGCCAACGCGGCGCGTCCCGACTGGGCCCGTAGCGGTAGAGCATGGCGAGCATCAGGAGGACGATTGCGAACAGGACCGGCCAGCGCAGCAGAGCCAGCCACCACGCGTCGCCCGACAGACCCAGAAACTGAATCGCCACCGGCACCGCGACGATACCGGCGAGCGCCAGCACGATGAAGAACAGCGCGCCCGCGGTGAAGGCCAGCGAGACGAGGTTGAGCTTGAAGAAGCCGCGTCGCTCACGCTCGTTGTAGACGAGGTTGAGCGCATCGAAGACGTGTTTCACGCCGCCATTGGCGCTCCAGACTGAAAGGGCGATGCCGATGAGGGCGGTCAGCCCCAAGGTCGTATCGCCCTTCTCCGTCACACGCTTCACCTGCTCGGCGACGATGTCGACACCGCCGGAGGGAAGGACGCCGCGCAACGCCTCGATCTGGTGGTTGATGGTCGAAACGTCGGCGATCAGGCCATAGACGGATACGAGTGCGGCAATGGCGGGGAAGATGGCGAGGAGGACGAAGAAGGTCACGCCCGCCGATACCAGGGTCAGGCGATTCTCGCCGATATCCCGGTAAGTCCGCTTCAGGATGTCCTTCCACCCTTCGACCGGCACCTCCGTCGGCTTGTCGGCGGAGCGGCCACGGTCCGGCTCGGTCCGTGCAACCCGATGGGCGTCGGCGCCCTCGTGGGAGGGCGATTCCTTGCGTGCCGCATCGCCGCCCGACGAGCCGCGCGCACGATCCCCGTCACGGTTCGCAGCACGATCCGCGGGCCGTCCCGACCGGCGTGGGAGAGCGACAATCCCGAGCAGCGCCGTCGCCAGTGCCATAGTCCACAAGGCCGGGTAGCGGGGGTTGTCCGCCGCGGCAGCGGCGTCGGGAACGACGCGATCGGGTGTAGGCATCGCGGGATTGGCTCCGTCCAGCGCGCGAAGAAGAGGCTGCGCTGTTCGGCAACCGTCCGGCCCGAGCTTCGGTTCACAGTGACGTGACTATGCCGGCGGCAGCCGTTCGCCGCTGCGTATTCGATCGGCGTACTCATGAAAAAATCACATTCACGCCAAGTTCTCGCCGGAACCGTTAAGATCGGCTTCAGTTGACAGCGCATCGGTCGAACGCGACCGCCTCGCTTCAGGAGCCGTCGATGCCTTCGACCCCGCGCCGCTCCGGACGACGCCTCGCGCTCGTCCTGGCTTCTTCTGCTTTCATCCTTTCCACCGCGGCCGGCGTTCATGCTCAGGAGGGCGGGCTCGGCGGCCTGTTTCAGCAACTCTTTTCCCCGCAGCGGTCGGCGCCCGCTCCGGTCGTCGCCCCGATTCAGGTTTACGGCGGCGGCGAGGTCAACCAGCGTTATCGCTGGCGCCGGCATCGCAGTACGGCGGATCGGAGCCGGCCGAAGGTGCGTTACGCCGCCCTGCCGAAGGATGACGGCGCCGGGGTCAGCGGCAAGCAGCCGGTCGATTCGAAAGCCATCGCCGCCAATCCGACCGCGGCGCTGCTGCGCGACGAGACCCTACGTCCCGGCGACATCGTGGTCATGCCGGCCGGCCCGAAGGTCTTCAAGGGCCATGACGATCGTGGCCGCGGCGCCAAGGCGGCCCGCCACCGGATGAGCGACTTCGAGGATGTCAAGCACTCGCGCACGATCAATGCGAGAACGCGTCGCCAACTCATGGCGATGATGTTGCCGCACGGCGCCATGCCCGCCGAGGAAGCGCGCAAGACGCTTGCCAACGCCCGCCGCCTGGCCCCGCAGGAGGTCATCGAGCCCCTGACCCGACAGGCTCGCGCCGAGACCGGCCCGAAACCCACCCGCATCATCAGCCCCTGGCAGATCGCCCGCTAGGCCTCGTGCTGGAAATCAAATCTAGGACGATGTTCTAGACTCTTGTTTTCGTATCATCATTTTCCGAAAGACGGAGGCCACGTTTCAGGACGATGCTTTAGGGTCCGGGGGTCGTGACGAGACCCGGTCGGGCATCAAGCGGCGACCACAAAATGGTTGACCCCAGCCCGAGAGGGGCCTGCCGAGCAGAACCTTCGAGTCTCGTGCGACGGACCATGTGCGATGGTGGAGGGGGCGATGGGATGAGTGCTGAAGGTCGTGCCCAAGCACTTCATCCGAGCGATCACTCAAACCGCACCGCGGCGGTCGGCGTTGTTGCCCGAACCGCTCGATCGCTCTGCTATGCTCGGGAAGGTATGATGGTGGAGCCTAACGGGATCGAACCGATGACCTCTTCCATGCCATGGAAGCGCTCTCCCAGCTGAGCTAAGGCCCCATCATTGTGGCCGTGACCGCTTCCGGTCTCTGGCCTCGCCGGCGGCGCTGAGTGCGTCGGCGATGGGCGGTTCTATACGGGGAGGATTGGCGGGACTCAACCCCCTTTTTCGAGGCAGGGCCGAATTTTTGAGCCGCCTCCTCATCTCCGCTCAGTCCCGGCACAGAAGGTCGGCGACCAGCCTCGCCCCGACGGCGGAGCTTCCTTGGAAGCGCCGGGACCGGGCCGGAACGCCGATCCTGGCTATGTGTCTCCCACAAAACTCGCGCTGCGCCGCCGTGCCCGGAACGGGGACGCTCGGTGATCGGGAGTTTTGTGAGGCGCTCTTTGTCCGGCTACTGCTGAGCCCGAACGATGTAGCGCTCCATGAGAAGTCCGATGGTGAGGCTGCCGAAGACCCAACCGAAGAGATAGAGGTAATCGATCTGAACGGGGATCGTGGGGTCGTATCCCAAGCGAACCCATTCGATGAGCTGCGTGATCGGATTCCATTTCATATAGTAGTAAATTTCGTCTGGCATATAACATGCCATAAAATACACACCGCTCGTTAAATACAATGTGAGCGTCACCAAGATATAACCAAGAGCCCATCCAGGAAAGACCGAACATATCCCGACATTGATCGTCCCAACACCGATCCCGAGTGCAATCGCCGTCAGATAGCCAGTGATGGCCATCGTCATGTCGACCGGAACGGGGTCGGCACCGAAGCAGACGAGGACGACACACACGAGACAGACGCCCAAGAAGCTGCTGACGATCTCGACGAGGATGCGTGCGACGACGGTATCGAAGCGCTTTACTTGCGGGAAATAAGTCAGCGGCTTGTGAACCATGTAGCCTTTCATCACCTCGCGGGAGATGTACTGGAAGGCGAGGGCCGGCAATGCGCCCGAGGCGACGAAGACCATCGGATCGTCACCCATGGGCGACTTGATTCCGCGGAATGTCATGGCGCCGACGATGATCCCGAGATGCACGCAGGGCCAGAGCACCTGTACCAGGTAGCCCCAGTAGTTTCCGCCGAAGCGGCTGCGCATGTCGCGCAGCATCAGGGCGCTGAGGACGCGCAGGTAGACGTCGAGATGGCTCTGACGGCGCGGCAGGGACGAGGCGTGGGCGTTCATGGTATCCGTCGCAACGGGGCGGTCGCGCCGTTATGCTCGCTTGCAATCGCGACGAAATCGAGGACGGGTCAGGTGTCGCCGCGGCGGCCCGCCTCGTCCGTGCGCGAAGCGATGCGGTAGAAGGCGGTCAGCACCAGCAGGAAGACGATGGGGCCGAGCCACGGCTCTGCTCCGCCCAGCGCATCGGCCGCGAAGGCGAGGGAACCGCCGCGTCCACTCAGCGTGTCGGCGGCGGCGAGTAGGACGCCGACGACGCTCTCGCCCACGAGGAAGCCCGAGGCCAGCAGGACGCCGCGGCGGCGTCCTCCGGCCCGCGCCGCGGCGCCCGCCTCGCGCAGCCGACGCTCGGCGAGGCGGGCGACGAGGCCGCCGAAGGCGATCGTCACCACCACCTCGAGCGGCAGGTACATGCCGATCCCGACGGTGAGTGCCGGAAAAGAACGGCCGCTGCGGCGCAGACGCGCCTCCGCCGCAACGAGGATCGCCCCGAGGCCGGCCCCCGTCCCCACCATCGACCAGGGCAATTCGTTGCGCACGATGCCGCCGGCGATCTGCGTCATCAGCGCGGCCTGGGGGGCAGGAAGGGCGGCGGCCTCGTCCATGCCCTCGCGCGGCAGGGCACCGACGAAACCGTAGGCGTTGTAGAGAAGGTCGAGCAGTGGGGCGATCACCAGGGCGCCCACCGCGACGCCCGCCGCCAGCGCCACCTGCTGGCGCCAGGGGGTGGCATCGACGAGTTGGCCGGTCTTGAGATCCTGAAGGTTGTCGTTGGCGATCGAGGCGGTGGTGACGACGATGGCCGACAGGAGCAGGACGGCGGCGACGACGAAACGCTCGCCCTCCGGCCCGGCGGAGCGGCCGAGCAGCAGCGGGAGCAGCAGAGCCGCGAGGAGCGTCGTCAGGATTCCGATGCCGGAGATCGGGCTGGAGGACGAGCCGAGAAGGCCCGCGAGATAGCCGCAGGCGGCCGCCATCAGGAAGCCGAAGCCGACCGTGAAGACGGTGGCGACCGCGACCAGCGCGAAGCGCAGCCCCCCCAGTTCGGCCTCCGCGCTGAAATGGAAGAACAGCCAGGCGAGGGGCAATGCAAGCAGGAGCGAGGTGCCCGCAACCCAGGTGATCGGCAGGTCGCGCTCCTGGCGTGGCAACTGGCGCAGGGCCTTCCCGCCGCCCTGCGCCGCAGCGAAGGCGGAACGGATGCTTCCCAGGATCGAGCGGCCGAGGGAGGCGACCGTCCAGACAGCGCCGACGGCGATGATGCCGGCGCCAATGAGGCGGACCTTCTCCGACCAGACCGCCCTCGCTGTTGCCTCCGCCGAGCCGGCTCCGTCACCGAAGGCCGTGAGCAGCGGCACCGCGGCGCCCCAGGCCAGGGCGACGCCCGCCAGAAGGGCGAGGCAGGCGCCGAGCCCGACGAGATAACCCACCCCAACCAGGGCGGGGGAGAAGCCCGTGGCGAGCCGGAACAGGGCCGGCCCCGCGGCAAGGGTGGTGTGGAGGCCGTCGGCGAGAAGGCGCAAGCCGGTGGTGGCGAACCCAATCAGCCCGCCCGCTCCCGCCGCACCCAGCAGGATGCGCAGACCATCCCGGTCGCCGGCCTCACCCGCATGCAGCACTTCGGCGGCGGCGGTACCCTCGGGATACGGAAGCCCGGCGCCCATCACCAGGGCGCGGCGCAGGGGGATCGAGTAGACGAGGCCGATCAGACCACCGACGAGGCAGACGGCCGTCGTCTGCCAGAACGGGAAACCGTGCCAGTGGCCGATCAGCACGAGACCCGGCAAGACGAGGATGACGTTGCAGAGCGTGCCGGCTGCCGACCCTTGGGTCTGAACGATGTTGTTCTCGAGGATGCCGGACCCGCCGAACAGCCGCAGCACTCCCATCGACAGCATCGCCGCGGGAATCGAGGTCGAGAAGGTCACGCCCGTCTTCAGCCCCATATAGAGGTTGGCGGTCATGAACACGACGGTGATCACCGCCCCGAGCAGCAGTCCTCGCAGGGTAAGCTCGGCGGCATGGCGAGGGTGATTCCCGCCGACATCGCCATGTGCGGGGCAGCGTTCGTCGGATCGTGCGTCCACGGGCAGGCGCCTCCGGTGCCGCCCCGCGGCCCGGGACGTCGACATTTGTCGGGAACCCAACGGGCCCCTCGTCCGATCCCCCGTGGCGACGCGGCAGCGCCCAAGCTTGGAGCCGCCGCGAATCGGCGCACGAACCCGCGGGCTTCACCCGCTGCAAGGAGAGAACGACGGATGAGCCGACCGGTGCGCCATGAGATCCCGCCGCGCTCGGGGGCGGCCTTCACGCTGGATCGCGGCCAGCGCCTCACCGTGATCGACCCTCGGGGCGAGCAGGTAGCCGACCTCGTGGCCTTCCGCAGAGACGACCTCGATGAGGTGATCTCCTCGGGCCGCACCATCGACTACGCCTCGCGTATTTTCCTGACGACGGGCGACCCGATCTACTCCAACCGCTCCAACGTGCTCCTGCGCATCGTCGAGGACACGGTGGGCCGGCACGACTTCCTGCTCACGCCCTGCTCGGCCGACACCTTCCGCATCATCTACGGCGACGAACACCCCCACCGGGGTTGCTTCGGTAATCTCGCCGCAGCGCTGGCACCCTACGGGATCGAGCCGGACCGCATCCCGGTCGCCTTCAACGTGTTCATGCACGTCACCGTCGATGGGCAGAGCGGCGAGATCGCGGTGCGCCCGCCGCTCAGCCGGGCCGGCGACCGGGTGAGTTTCGTGGCCGAGACCGACCTCGTCGTCGGCCTGACAGCCTGCTCGGCCCTGCAGTCGAACAACTTCTCTTTCAAGCCGATCCATTACGAGATCGAATCTTGAGGCTTCGCCGCAAAGACATGGTCATCAGCGGGTAGAATACTGCGCTACGATGCCGCGGCAGCTCAAGACAATACATAGATGAAGCCGGCTTCGTAGCTCGCTGGTTATCCCCAGACCCGGCGGAACAATGGGCACAGACTGAGGTTCCTCCGCGCAGTCCACCTTCTCCGAGGGTCGGCGGACTGCATCGCGGTCGCCTTCTCTCCCACGATCTTCACCGTGCCGGGCCGACAGGCTCGGTCGCGTCGTTCGTTTGCCTGCGTTCCACGAGGTGTCATGCTGCTGCCTACCGACGACACCGGCCATCCGCTCGCTGAGCGGTTCCGGCATTTCATTCGCCAACAGCCCTTCCCTTGCGTCGGCGCCAAATCCGCTCTGTCCCGCGGCCAGCTCAAGGTTCTGGTCGCCCGAGACGTCGCCTCCGAGAGCGACGACGCACGGATCTACCCGGCACTCCTGGCCTTCATCTGCCGCTATCGCGCCCGGCGCGACCAGTTCCAGAGCTTCGCCGTCGTGTTCGAAGGCCCACACCACCTCTCGGAGGAGGCGTTCGAGGCCGCACTCTGGCGGCGGATGCAGTCGCTGTCCGACCGCGACAGCGAGTTGGGTCATGCCCAGGATCCGCGCGTGTCGGCCAACCCGGACGACACGCATTTCTCGATGAGCCTCGGCGGCGAAGGCTTCTTCATCGTCGGGCTGCATCCCGGCGCGAGCCGCAAGGCGCGCCGCTTCGAGCACCCGGTGCTGGTGTTCAATCTGCACGACCAGTTCGAGCGCCTGCGGGCCGAGGGGCGCTACGACCGGCTGCGCGATTCGATCGTCGAGCGGGACGTGGCCTGGGCCGGGTCCGCCAACCCGATGCTTGCGCAGCATGGCGAGCGCTCTGCCGCGCGGCAATTCAGTGGGCGGGCCGTGCCGGACGATTGGGTCTGCCCCTACCACCGCCAGGAGGGGGCGGTGTCATGGGATGCGCAGCAGGTCGCGGCGGATCTGCGTTCCGGTGCCTTTCTCGCCGGACAGATGGAGGGTTGAGGATGACGGTGGCCGATGCTGCAACGCATCCCTCGGCCTCCCAGGAACCGGACATAGGCAGCGAGGACGCGCTCCTCGCTCTCGCTCGTGCTGTGCGGGACACCGGCTACCGGTTCACCACCGTCACGCCCGCCACCCATGCCCGGGTGAACGCCCGGCCCGAGAACGCCCTGGCGCGATCACTACGGGATGTGCTGGGCTGGAGCCGCCCGTTTCGCGACGGGCTGATCCCGGCGGAACTGACCGGCCTGATGGAGCGGGCGGGCGTGCTGGACCGCTGGGAAGGGCCGGACGGTTCTCTCATGAAGGCGGGGATTCGGCTGTCGAGCCTCGACGATACGTTGTTTCTGCACGCGGCCTACCCGCCGCTCGCGGCCGATGCCGTGTTCTTCGGCCCCGACACCATGCGCTTCGCCGAGGCCGTCCTCGCTCATCTCGAAGAGCGGGCCAGGGCCGGACACCCGGCGCCGCGGCGGGCGGCCGATATCGGCTGCGGCTCGGGCGCGGCGGGCATCCTCGTCGCCAAGCGGTTGCCGGAGGCTAAGGTCATTCTCGTCGACATCAACCCGGCCGCCCTTCGCGCCGCGCGCATCAATGCCCGGCTCGCGGGCGTTCGCAACGTGCGCCCCGTTCACGGCGACATGCTGAGCGACGCCGAGGGATCGTTCGATCTCATCGTCTCGAACCCGCCCTTCATGGTGGATCCCGGTGGTCGGGCCTACCGGCATGGCGGTGGGCCGCTCGGGGCCGGGCTGTCGCTGCGCGTGGTCGAGGCGGCGACCGAGCGATTGGCGCCGGGTGGCAGCCTTGTTCTGTTCACCGGCTCGGCCATCGTCGAAGGCCATGACGGCTTCCGAGAGGAGGCGAGCGCGATCTGCGCACGGGCCGGTCTCGACGTCTCGTACCGCGAGTTCGATCCGGACGCGTACGGCGAGGAACTCGACGATCCGGGCTACGCGGCCGCCGAGCGCATCGCGCTCGTCGTTCTCACGGCTACCCGCCCGACCGGTCCGCGATGAGCGCGGCGGAGGCAGCGGCCAGCGAGCGCGCCGAGTTCCTTCGGGACGCCCTCGCCGGCCTCTCGGGCGCGGTGAAGACCCTGCCCGGAAAATACCTCTGGGACGAGAGCGGTTCGGATCTGTTCGACCGAATCTGCGCGCATCCGGACTACTACCCGACGAAGCGGGAAATGGCGCTTCTGCCGCGGGTCGCGGCAGAGGTGGCAGCGCTGGTCGGCCCGGGCGTCAGCGTCGTGGAGTTCGGCAGCGGCGCGAGCCGGAAGATCCGCACCCTGCTCGACGCCCTGGAGGCGCCGGCCGCCTACCTCGCCCTCGACATTTCCGGGGCCTATCTCGAAGCGGCGATCGCGCGCCTCGCCCCGGATTATCCGGACGTGCCGATGCTTCCGGTCTGCGCCGATTACTCCAAGCCGATCCGCCTGCCGCCGGGAGCCGCTGTGCCGCCGGTCCTCGGCTTCTTTCCCGGCACCAGCATCGGCAACTTCACGCCGGAACAGGCGGAGGGCTTCCTGGCGCGGGCGCGGGATACGCTGGGGCCGAGCCACTTCCTGGTCGGGGCCGATCCGACGCACGATCCGGCCCGCCTGCGCCGCGCCTATGGGGCGGCGGGCGGCCTGATGGCCGCGCTGCACCTCAACCTGATCGAGCGGATGAACCGGGAACTCGGTAGCGATTTCGACCGGGGGAATTTCCGTCACGAGGCACGGCTTGCCGACGACCCGTTCCGGGTGGAAGCCCATCTGGTGGCAACCCGGACCGGCGCCTACCGGCTCGGCGACCGGACGATCCGCTTCGCGCCCGGCGAGAGCATCCGCACCGACACCTCCCATAAATACGCGCCGGACACGTTTCGGACCCTGGCCTCGGCGCAGGGCTGGGAGCCGGTCCGCCTCTGGGTCGACGAGGATAGCGGCTTCAGCCTTCACCTGTTCCAGGCGCCATAGCCCGCGGCGCTCAGGCACGGGCCGGCGCGTCGGCAAGGTAGCTCAGGAGCGCGAGCCAGGTCGGCAAGCAGTGACGCCGCCGGTCGTAGCGCTCGATCACCGTTCGCCGGGCCGCCTCCCGCAGGGGCCGCCACCGTTCGGGCGCGCGGCAGGCATCGATGAGCGCCTCCGCCAGCGCGTCGGCATCGAAGAAATCGCGGACGATCCCGTTCACCCCGTCCCGCACCACCTCCCGCACCGGCGCGGTGTCCGAGGCGATCACGAGGCATTCGCATGCCATCGCCTTCAGGAAGACCCGCGAGAGCGAGAAGGGATAGGTGTAGGCGACATGCGCCGTAGCCACGGAGAGGGCGGCCACCATTTCCTCATGCGTGAGGCGGGGGAGAAAGTGGAGGCGATCGCGATCGAGCCGGCCGTCCAGCTCGGCCAGCAGGCGCTCCTTCCACGTCTGGGGTTGGGCCCCCTTTGCCGCGGCATCACGGCGCCCGTCGCTCCCGACCACCAGAATCTCGGCCTGGGGCACGGCTTCGAGCAGCGCCGGCAGAGCGCGCATGAAGGTCGGGAAACCGCGCAGCGGCTCCAATTGCCGGGCGATGAAGGTGATGACCGGCCGGGCCTTGGTCAGCTTGCGCCCGTTCGGCAGTTGCACGACGGCATGGGGGTCGTAACGGACCTCGTCCGTATCGATGCCTTCGTGAATCACGCTGGCCTGCGCCCGCAAACCCGCCGGCAGCAGGCTGCGCTGGAACTCCGTCGGGCAGACCAGCCGTTCGGCCTCGGCATAGGCCATGGCCAGCGCCGCGTTCCCGGCGCGGTCGCGTACGCGGTCTTCGAGGTTTGGGGGGCGCGTCCACTCGGAATCGAAGCCGAGCGCATCCCCGTCCGCCCGGTAATACGGCGCATAGGCGAGCCGACGCGCGCGGGGGAACACTTGGTTGAGCAGCAGCGATTCCCCGCGCCCCGGATGCCCGACGATGACGCCCGGATCGAAGCCGTGCTTGCGCAATTCGAGGGCGCATCGCAGGGCGGCGGTGGCGTTGATGAACGCCGATTCGGTCGGATGGGCCAGCGGGAACAGGCCCGGCGTCACCTTCCGCCCCGGACGCCACCGCAGGATCGGCAAGCCGGCCAAGCCCGGTGCCGCCTCTCCGGCGATCGCCGCGCAGCGATGTCCTCGATCCATCAGCGCCTCGGCAAGAAAGCCGAACGGCCCTGGGAAGTGGTCGTGAACGAACAGAAAATCCGTCATTCCGGCGCGCCGGTACCCTCTGTCGAACCGGCGCAACGCAGCGGGCGCCGACATGCGCCTTCTTCTGCACCAAAGGGTTGAGCGGCTCAGCCGGGGCAATTCATCCGCATCGGCGCTTCGGCAGTGCAAAAAAACTGCGTCGAATGTAGGCGTTTCATCGCCGATGCGGGTGCCGCAGCTGATCAGACCAGGCCTTGATCGCGTTGCAACCGCGTCGCGACCGTGCGGCAAAGCGCTGCGGCGCGAATTTTGGGACGCCCAGTCAATGCGTCGAGACAGTTCGCGGTTAGCGTCCGGGGCCCGTCAGTCAGATGTCACCGTGAAGAATGACCATGTGTGGAAGAGAAACCGTCCAGTACGGACGTCCCCTGCGCCGCCGGCACGAGGCCTGGATCCACCGACGCTCGACGCGCATCGTGCCGCTGTTGCTGCGCGGGAAAGCGAAGACTGACCGGGCCGGAAACACGAGCCTTCAGCCCGGCGACAATGACAATGCGGCAGCGCGGGATCCGTCGAACCGCTACGACCCGCGCCATCGGCAGGCGTCGCTCGCTTCGAGGTGAACCGCGCGGCAGGGTCCAGGGCCCCTCCCCTACGGTGCGACAGGTTTCAGAGCGGCTCCCTCCGCGCCTTCGCCCAGGCCGCAAACAGATAGCCGACGCCGCTCAACCCCAGGATGCCGGCGATGAGACCGAGCCAGTCAGCCCACCTTCCATGTCGCTTCCCGCTCATGTCTGAACGAGGAACGCGGAGGGGGCCTCTGGTTTCAGAGTGCCTCACGAAACGCCGGGTCTCTGACCGTACTCGTTCTGGCGATGACAGCGCGGCGGGAGCTTTTTGAGAGACACTCAGTGTTCGCCTGCACCGGATAATGCGGTTCGTCCGCATGATTCCTGAGCGGAATGTTCAGCCAAGGAGCATGCCCGCATCCATCGCGGACGAACTTCTCGACAAGGATGTTCCGGCGGGAGACACCCATCCGGGCCGGCACGCATCATCACGGCCGCCTCTGGACCATCCTGCTTCCGGATTGGTGGGCGGTGAGGGACTCGAACCCCCGACCCTCTCCGTGTAAAGGAGACGCTCTACCAACTGAGCTAACCGCCCGAACCGGCGCCGCGAAGCGTTACGGAAGGGATTGCGGCTGCGCAAGGCCGGGCTCGCGCTCTTCCCCTGACTGGCGCACGAAAAAGCCCCCGGAGCGGCGCTCCGGGGGCTTCGTCCGTTCGATACGGGCGAGAGGATCAGTGGGCGAGGACCGCCGCGCCGTCCTCATCCCGCTTCGGCGTTTTGGCCGGGAGGGGTTCGTCCCACTCGATGGGCTCGGGCTGGCGCACGAGGGCGTGCTGCAGCACCTGATCCATCCGCGAGACGGGGATGATCTCCAGACCGTTCTTCACGCTGTCGGGCACCTCGGCGATGTCCTTGGCGTTCTCTTCCGGGATCATCACCGTCTTGATGCCGCCGCGGAGTGCGGCGAGCAGCTTCTCCTTCAGGCCGCCGATCGGCAGGACGCGACCGCGCAGGGTCACCTCGCCGGTCATCGCCACATCGCGGCGCACCGGGATGCCGGTGAGCGTCGAGATGATCGCGGTGGCCATGGCGATGCCGGCCGACGGACCGTCCTTCGGGGTCGCCCCCTCCGGAACGTGGACGTGGATGTCCCGGCGCTCGAACAGCGGCGGCTCGATGCCGAAATCGATGGCCCGCGAGCGGACGTAGGACGCCGCCGCCGAAATCGATTCCTTCATCACGTCGCGCAGGTTGCCCGTGACCGTCATCTTGCCCTTGCCGGGCATCATGACGCCCTCGATGGTCAGCAACTCGCCGCCCACCTCGGTCCAGGCCAGACCCGTGACCACGCCGACCTGATCGTCCGCGTCGATCTCGCCGTAGCGGAACTTCGGGGGCCCCAAGAATTCCGGCAGCGTCTCGGGGTTGGCCTCGACCTGCTTCACCTTGGTGATCAGGATCTCCTTCACCGCCTTACGGATCAGGTTGGAGATCTCGCGCTCCAGGTTGCGGACGCCCGCCTCCCGCGTGTAGCGGCGGATGAGCATCATCAGGCCGTCATCGGTGATCGACCACTCGTCGGGGGTGAGCCCGTGCTTCTTGACCGCCTCGGGGATCAAGTGACGACGGGCGATCTGGAGCTTCTCCTCCTCGGTGTAGCCGGCGATACGGATCACCTCCATCCGGTCCATGAGCGGGCCGGGGATGTTGAGCGTGTTCGCCGTCGTCACGAACATCACGTTCGACAGGTCGTAATCGACCTCGAGGTAATGGTCATTGAAGGTCGCGTTCTGCTCCGGATCGAGAACCTCGAGGAGCGCCGCAGACGGATCGCCGCGGAAGTCCATGCCCATCTTGTCGATCTCGTCGAGCAGGATGAGCGGGTTCGAGGTCTTGGCCTTGCGCATCGACTGGACGATCTTGCCGGGCATCGAACCGATATAGGTCCGACGGTGACCGCGGATCTCGGCCTCGTCACGCACGCCGCCGAGCGACATCCGGACGAATTCGCGGCCCGTGGCCTTGGCGATCGACTTGCCGAGCGAGGTCTTGCCGACGCCGGGCGGGCCGACGAGGCAGAGGATCGGGCCGGTGAGCTTGTTCGCCCGCTGCTGCACGGCGAGGTACTCGACGATCCGGTCCTTGACCTTGTCGAGGCCGAAGTGATCCGAGTCGAGGACCTGTTGGGCCCCGAGCAGGTCCTTCTTGATCTTCGAGCGCTTGCCCCACGGGATGCCGAGCATCCAGTCGAGGTAGTTGCGCACGACCGTGGCCTCGGCCGACATCGGCGACATCTGCCGCAGCTTCTTCAGCTCGGCGGTGGCCTTCTCGCGGGCCTCCTTCGTCAGCTTGGTCTTCTCGATCTTGTCTTCCAGCTCGGCCAGCTCGTCGCGACCATCCTCGTCGCCGAGTTCCTTCTGAATCGCCTTCATCTGCTCGTTGAGGTAGTACTCGCGCTGGGTCTTCTCCATCTGCCGCTTGACGCGGGTGCGGATGCGCTTCTCCACCTGCAACACGGAGATCTCGCTCTCCATCAGCGACAGCACGCGCTCAAGGCGCTGCGCCACCGTGGGGATTTCGAGGATCGCCTGCTTGTCGGCGATCTTGACCGCGAGGTGCGAGCCGACGGTGTCGGCGAGCTTGGACGGCTCGTCGATCTGCGTGACGGCGGAGACGACCTCGGGGGAGATCTTCTTGTTGAGCTTTACGTAGTTCTCGAACTCGGAGATCACCGAGCGGGCGAGCGCCTCGGCCTCGACGCGGTCGCCGAGGTCATCGGTGAGCGTGAGAGCCTGCGCCTCGTAATACTCGTCCGAGCGCACGAAGGACTCGATCTGCGCACGGCCGGCGCCCTCGACCAGCACCTTCACGGTGCCGTCGGGCAGCTTGAGGAGCTGTAGCACGGAGGCGAGCGTACCGATCGTGTAGATCGCGTCGGTGGCCGGATCGTCGTCGCTGGCGTTGATCTGGGTCGCGAGCAGGATGTGACGGTCCGAGCGCACGGCCTCTTCGAGCGCGCGGATCGACTTCTCGCGGCCCACGAACAGGGGCACGATCATGTGCGGAAAGACGACGATGTCGCGCAGCGGCAGGACGGCGTAGGAGCCCGTCGAACCGGGAACGACCGGCTGGCGCGATTTCGACTGGGTCATGGGTTCTTCCCTTATGTGTTGACGCCGGGCAGTCGCTCCTCAACGGCGAGCAAGCATCCTGCCAGGTGCCGACCGGGCCGCGAAGGGTCGGAAGCGGATAATCAGTTTGCGGCTGGTGGCGCGGGCCCGACCTTTCGGGGGATGAAGCGTGGAGCCCTGCGTTGAGCCTGAAATGGTCGTTGCGGCGGGCGCTTTCAAGCGCGGGCACCCCCCGGAACGAAAAAGGGCCGCCGGCTCAAAAACCGTGCGGCCCCGGATGTTTGCCGGTCAGGCGCTGACGCTGGCCGGGGCTTCCTTGTTGCGGTCGCCATGGATGAAGAGCGGCCTGGATTTGCCCTCCACCACCTCCGGCCCGATGACCACCTGCTCGACGGAATCGAGGCCCGGCAGGTCGTACATCGTATCGAGGAGGATGGTCTCCAGGATCGAGCGCAGGCCGCGGGCGCCGGTCTTGCGCTCGATGGCCTTGCGGGCGACGAGGCTGAGCGCCTCGTCCTGGAAGGTCAGCTCGACATTCTCCATCTCGAACAGCCGCTGGTACTGCTTGACCAGCGCGTTCTTGGGCTCCTGCAGGATCTTCTTGAGGGCCTCCTCATCGAGATCCTCCAGCGTCGCCAGAACCGGCAGACGGCCGACGAATTCCGGGATCAAGCCGAACTTCAGCAGATCCTCGGGTTCGACCGAGCGGAACACCTCACCGGTGCGGCGATCGTCGGGCGCCTGGACGCTGGCGCCGAAGCCGATCGAGGTTCCCTTGCCGCGCTGGGAGATGATGCGCTCGAGGCCCGCGAAGGCGCCGCCGCAGATGAACAGGATGTTCGTGGTGTCGACCTGCAGGAACTCCTGCTGCGGGTGCTTGCGGCCGCCCTGCGGAGGCACGGAGGCGACGGTGCCTTCCATGATCTTCAGGAGCGCCTGCTGCACGCCCTCGCCCGAGACGTCGCGGGTGATCGAGGGGTTGTCCGACTTGCGGGAGATCTTGTCGATCTCGTCGATGTAGACGATGCCGCGCTGCGCCCGCTCGACGTTGTAGTCGGAGGCCTGGAGCAGCTTGAGGATGATGTTCTCGACGTCCTCACCGACATAGCCCGCTTCGGTCAGCGTGGTGGCGTCGGCCATGGTGAAGGGCACGTCGAGGATGCGGGCGAGCGTCTGCGCGAGCAGCGTCTTGCCGGAGCCCGTCGGCCCGATCAGCATGATGTTGGATTTGGCCAGTTCGACGTCGTTGTGCTTCGTCGCGTGGGCCAGCCGCTTGTAGTGGTTGTGCACGGCGACCGAGAGAACCTTCTTGGCGAAGTCCTGGCCGATGACATAGTCGTCGAGGACGCGCCGGATCTCCTTGGGGGTCGGCACCCCGTCGCGGGACTTCACCAGCGAGGACTTCGATTCCTCGCGGATGATGTCCATGCACAGCTCGACGCACTCGTCGCAGATGAACACCGTCGGGCCCGCAATCAGCTTGC
Source organism: Methylobacterium sp. AMS5 (assembly GCF_001542815.1). Classification (GTDB taxonomy): domain Bacteria; phylum Pseudomonadota; class Alphaproteobacteria; order Rhizobiales; family Beijerinckiaceae; genus Methylobacterium. The sequence continues at coordinate 2,537,055 of NZ_CP006992.1, read as the reverse complement.
GAACCTCGTGCTGGCTCTTGCCGCAGAACGAGCAGTACAGCGTGCTCTTCGAGTCGTTGCCGCCTGTCTTGCTCATGTCGGTCTCCGGTTCGCGGGCGCGGCCCCAGCCAGGAGGACACGCGCGTCGTTCATACGATGTAAGCGCATCCGCCTAAAGAAACAGTCACACAGGGCGGATGCGTCGGGATTGAGGCACTGTCATCCCGATGCAATCATGCAGCCGGCTCGGGATCAACCGGCCTATGGGCTGGGGCGGGCGCCCAAAGGACGCATGACCCGACATGGTCGGGCCAGCGGCCCCGGGGCGCCTCAGGTTTCTGGTCCTACTCAGGCGGCGGCCGGCTCGGGACGCTTGTGCAGGATATCGTCGATCAGGCCGAACTCCTTGGCCGCGTCGGCGGTCATGAAGTTGTCCCGCTCGAGCGCCTGATGGATCGTCTCGTACTCGCGGCCGGTATGCTTCACGTAGATCTCGTTCAGGCGCTTCTTGAGCGCCTCGATCTCGCGGGCGTGGATCAGGATGTCGGTGGCCTGACCCTGGAAGCCGCCGGAGGGCTGGTGCACCATGATCCGGGCGTTCGGTAGGGCGAAGCGGTGGCCGGCCTCACCCGCGGCCAGCAGGAGCGAGCCCATCGACGCGGCCTGGCCGACGCAGAGCGTCGTGACGGGGCAGCGGATGAACTGCATCGTGTCGTAGATCGACAGGCCCGAGGTCACCACGCCACCGGGCGAGTTGATGTAGAAGGAGATTTCCTTCTTCGGGTTCTCGGCTTCCAGGAACAGAAGCTGGGCGACGATCAGCGACGCGCCCTGGTCCTCGACGGGACCGGTGAGGAAGATGATCCGCTCGCGCAGAAGCCGCGAGTAGATGTCGAAGGCGCGTTCGCCGCGGCTCGACTGCTCGACCACCATGGGCACGAGCGAGTTGTGGAAGTAATCGACCGGATCTCTCATTTCAGCCCTCGGCTCCGGGTCCGGCCCCGGGGCGAATCGCCCGAGGCCGGATGGTTACAGCGAACACGGCAAGCGTTAACGCCGCCTGATCTCAAAGATCGCCGCCCGCCGCGGAGCCGGTGGGTCGGCGATCAGCCGGCAGCCTTGTCGGCCGCCGCCTCGTTGTTGGACTCGCTCGGCTTCTCGTCCGTCGCAGCCCCGCCGGTCACGGCGTCGGCCTCGTCGTCTTCGGCGAAGAGCGCCTCCTTGGAGACGGGTTCCTCGACGACCTGGACCTGACCGAGGACATGGTCGACGACCTTCTCCTCGAACAGCGGCGCGCGAAGCTCGGCGAGCGCCTGCGGATTGTTGCGGTAGAAGTCGTAGACCTGCTTCTCCTGGCCCGGGAACTGCCGGATCCGGGCGAACAGGGCCTGATTGACCTCGTCATCCGAGACCTTGATATCGGCGGTCTCGCCGACTTGCGCAAGCACCAGACCGAGCCGCACGCGGCGCTCGGCGATCTTGCGGTACTCCGCCTGCGAAGCCTCCTCGGTGGTGCCCTCGTCCTCGAAGGTCTTGCCGCGGGTCTTCAGGTCCTGCTCGACCTGCGCCCACACGGCGGCGAACTCCTGGTGGACGAGGCTCGGGGGCAGGTCGAAGGCGTACTTGCCGTCGAGCGCGTCGAGCAACTCCTTCTTGAGCTTGCGCCGGGACTGGGCCTCGTAATCGGAGCCGACGGCCTTGGAGACGGCCTCCTTCAGCTTCTCGAGGTCGTCCATGCCGAAGCGCTTGGCGAGCTCGTCGTCGATCTTGGTCTCGCCGGGAGCGGCGACGGCCTTCACGGTCACATCGAACTCGGCGTCCTTACCGGCGAGCTGCTCGGCCTGGTAATCGGCCGGGAAGGCCACCTTCACGACGCGGCTGTCGCCGACCTTGGCACCGACGAGCTGGTCCTCGAAGCCGGGAATGAAGGTGTTGGAGCCGAGCTCCAGATCGACGTCCTCGCCCTTGCCGCCCTCGAACTCGGTGCCGTCGATGCGGCCGACGAAGTCGATGGTGACGCGATCGCCGGATTGGGCCTCGGCCCCCTCCTCGCGCGGCTCGAAGGAGCGGCTGTCCTTGGCCATACGCTCGAGCGTCTCGTTGACCTCCTCGTCGGAGGGCTTGAGCACGAGCTTCTTGATCGACACGTCGGAGAGGTCGGCCAGCTCGAAGCTCGGCAGCACCTCGAGCTTCACCTTGAAGGCGAGGTCGCCCTTGGCATCGAGCGCGCGCTCGATGATGGTCTGCTCCTCGTCCTTCGGGAACTCGATCTGCGGCTCGAGCGCGAGGCGCAGGCCCTTGTCGGCGACGATCTGCTGGTTGGCCTCGTTGACGGCGTTCTGCAGCACGTCGGCCATCACCGACTTGCCGTAGACCTTGCGCAGATGCGCAACCGGCACCTTGCCGGGGCGGAAGCCCTTGATCTGGACCTTGCCCTTGATGTTCGAGAGCTCGGTGTTGAGGCGATCCTCAAGCTCGGTCGCGGGGAGGAGCACCTGAAACTCGCGCTTCAGCCCCTCGGAGGTCGTCTCGGTCACCTGCATCGTCGTTCGTCCGCTGTTTTCTAAAACCGCAATCTCGTCTTCGCGTGTCGCTTGCGCCAGGGAAGCCCCCATGCGGAAGCTCCGGCGGGAACCGCTCGGGTTCCTGACGCCGATACGGACATGGTGCGGGCGGAGGGGCTCGAACCCCCACGTCTTGCGACACTGGAACCTAAATCCAGCGCGTCTACCAGTTCCGCCACGCCCGCGAGCGCCATCGACACGAGCCCGGATACCGGGCCGTCGAAGCGCGCGTCTATAGCACGCGCACCCGAGCCCGCAGCAAAAAACTTGCGAGGCACCGCGTGCGGTGGCGGGTCGGACGAAGCCTGTCTACAACGCGAGCCCGACCGGACGACGACGCGAGACGCCATGCGAAATCCCGACCCGACGGCCCAGCCCGCGCCGGGATCGCTCTCACGGCGCGATCTGCTCGCGGGCAGCGCCGCCCTCACCCTGATGCCGTGGACGGCCTCGGCGCAAGCGCCGGCCGGAAAGGCCCCGCCCTCGGAGCCGAAATCCATCAAGGCGGCACCGGCCAAGCTGCGCCTGAAGCCCGCGCCCGAGACGGCCGTATGGCGTCTTGGCGAAGCGGAAGCGCCGATCCTGCGGATCAAGCTCGGCGAGGCGGTCCGCCTGCGCGTCGAGAACGGGACCGACAAGCCGCTCTCGCTGCACTGGCACGGGGTGCGGATCGTCAACGCCATGGACGGCGTCGGCGGCGTCACCCAGGAGCCGATCAAGCCGGGCGCGCGCTTCACCTACGACTTCACGCCCCCGGATGCCGGCAGCTTTCTGATCCGCCCGCTCGTCGTCGGCGGATCGAGCGAGCCGTCGGGCCGGGGCATCGCCGGCATGCTGATCGTCGAGGAGCCCTCCCCGCCCCCGGTCGACGGGGATCTTGCCCTGCTCGTGCAGGATTGGCGGCTCGATGAGGCCGGCGCGCTCCAACCCTTCGGGCAGGTCGCCTTCGCCGCCGCGGCCGGGCGGCTCGGCAGCGTCGTGACGCTCAACGGGCGGCCGATCCCGCTCGCACTCGACGCGCGGCCCGGCAGCCGCCTGCGCTTGCGGCTCGCCAATGCCTGCAACGCGCGCAGCCTGCGCATCCGCTTCGACGGGCTGAAGGCTTATGTCGCGGCGGTGGACGGGCAGCCGACCGACACCTTCGAGCCGCTGAAGGCGACGCTCCCCTTCGCGCCGGGCACGCGCTACGACCTGCTCCTCGATCTCCCCGCGCAGGCGGGACCGGCCGGCACGATCACCGCGCTGGTCGGGCAAGGCCTGCCGCTGGCGACGCTGACCGCCTCCGGCGAGCCCGTGGCGCAATCCGGCCGCGCCGTGATCGGCTCGATCCCCGAGAACAAGCGCCTGCCGGCCGAGATCCGGCTGCAAAGCGCGCTTCGCCGCGAACTCGTGCTGACGGGCGGCGTGCGGCCCGACAAGACGAAGCCCGGCGCCGAGACGCCCTATTCCGGCGATCCCGCCAAGATCTGGCTGATCAACGGCGCGAGCGGGGCGCCGGGGGCAGCGCCCCTGTTCTCGGTCAAGCGCGGTGGGGTCGTGGTGCTGTCGATCCGCAACGACACCGGCTTCATCCAGAGCCTGCACCTGCACGGCCACGTCTTCCGCCTGCTGCATCAGCTCGATGACGGCTGGGAGCCCTACTGGCTCGACACCGTGCAGATCCCGGAAGGGCGCAGCGCCCAGATCGCCTTCGTCGCGGACAATCCCGGCCGCTGGCTGCTCAGCGCGACCGTGCTGGAGCGGTTCGACACCGGGCTGTGGACGAGCTTCGAGGTGAGTTGAACGTTCTCACCGGGGCGGCGGAAACGTCCAGAAGAACTCGCCCGAGCGCCCCCCCTGGAGCGAGGCCTGCCGGGTCAGGAAGCGGCACTCCGCCGCGAGGGCGGCCTCGCTCCAGCCGGTGCAGGACAGCATCTTCAGGGAGACCGGGTCGTAGTCGAGGCGATGCTCGGGGGGAGAGCGCACCATCAGGCCCGAGGGCAGCACCACGCAGTGATAGACTCGCAGCGCGCAGGGCAGCCGGCGGGCGCGCTCGAAGTTGCGGCGAAAGGTTTCGGGATTGTCGCCGGGCAATCCCAGGATGATCTCCACGGCGAGGCTCGCCACCGCATCGAGCTTGGCGAAGGTCTCGTCGAAGCGCCGTTCGTCGTAGCTGCGATCGACATGGGCCAGCACCGCATTGTCGAAGCTCTGCAGGCCGATGCCGACATAGGCGTTGCTGACGGTGGCGAGGAAATCGAGGTGCTCCTGCCGCACCGCCGCCGGATAGACCTCGCAGATCAGCCCGTGACGCTCGAAGAAGCCGCTCTCCTCGGCAGCGCGCCGGAGATTGAGGAAGGCATTGCGGTTGAGGTTCAACCCGGCATCGACGAGGAGCGCCGCGTAGACATCGTGGCCGGCGATGGCCTCGAACTCCTGGGTCAGATGATCGACCGCGCGCACGCGTTTGGGTGATTCCATCGTGCCCCACTCGCAGAACGAGCAGGTGAACGGGCAGCCCCGGTAGGTCTGGAGCACGCCGAGGCCGCCGTGCTGCACGAGGTTCAGCGCGTAGGGTGAGGCGAGGCTGTCGAGGTTGGCGAGCGGGCGTGCCGGGGTCTCGCGCCAGCCCGCGCCGTCCCGGACGGCGACGCCGCGCAGGGTGCCGAGCGCGGGCGGCGTGCGCTGTTCAAGCGAGACGATCTCGAGAAAGGTCTCCTCGCCCTCGTTGATGACGAGGACGTCGATGTCGTCCGCCGCTTTCGAGAACGGCGGACGCGCGAACATGACCGGCCGCGCGGAGGGGCCGCCGAAGACGACGAGCCGCGTGGGGTCGTCTTGCTTGATGAGCACGGCGACGCGGCAAAGGAAGGGCAGCGACCAGAGATAGGCCGAGAAGCCGACGATGTCGGGGTCGAAAGCGGTGATCTCGCGGGCGACCCGCTCGGGGTCGCCACCGGTCAGATCCCAGACCCGGCAGACGAAGCCGGGAAGGGCGGCGGCGCGCAGGGTGGCCTCGACCATGCGCAGGCCGAGATTGGGCACGAAGCTCGGCATCGCCGGATCGCGCTCCGGGTACTGCGCCACCAGCGCGATGCGCAGGCCGGAGCGGGCCGCTTTCATCGCGCGGCGGCCTGCCGCCACGAGGCGCGGGCTTGGGTGACGCGCTCGGGCTGGCGGGGAAACGCCCACCAGAACTCACCGGCCTTGCCGCCGGCGGCAAGCGCCCGGCGGCGCAGTTCCGCGCGGGTGCGCGCCACCGCGTCCTCGTTCCATCCCTCGCAGGAGCGCATCGTCAGCGTGTGCGGGTCGAAGCGGACGTTCCATTCGGGCCGGCTGCGGGTCAGCAGCGCGTCGGGCAGGACGAGGCAGTGATAGACCCGGACGCTCGCGGGCAGAGACAGGGCGTAATCCAGGGTGCGGAAGAAGCCCTCCGGCGTATCGCCGGGCAGAACCGCGATGATCTGCAACTCGATATTGGTGACGCGGGCCAGCGCCCGCACCGCCGCCTCGAAGCGGGGCGAATCCGAGGGGCGGTCGTGCAGGCGCAGCACCGCCGGGTCCATCGACTGCATCCCGACGCCGAGATAGGCGGTGCCGATCTCCTCGATGAAGGCGAGGTGCTCGTCGCGCACGATCGACGGATAGATCTCCGCCCAGAGCAGGGATTCCTTGAGGAAGCCCGAGCGCTGGTTGGCGAGCCGAAGATTGCGGAAGGCGCCGATGTTCAGGTTGAGGCCGGCATCGAGCAGGAACACCGCCGGCGCCTCCAGGGTGCGAAAGGCGTCGAGCTCGCGAGCGATGTAATCGGCCGAGAAAGAGGCCTTGCTGTTCTCCTTCGTGCCCCACTCGCAAAAGCGGCAGGAGAGCGGACAGCCGCGGAAGCTTTCGAGATAGGCCACGCCGCCCTGGGGCATCAGCCCGTGGGCATAGGGCGAGGCGATCCGGTCGAGGGCGGCGATGGGCGGGCGCCGCTCGGTCCGCAGCCAGCCGGTTGCGGTCGGCAGCGTCAGTCCGCGGACCCGCTCCCACGCGGCCCGATCGCGCTGCGGCAGCCGCGCGATCTCGCAGATGATCTCCTCGCCGTCGCCCTCGACCACGGCGTCGAGATAGGCATGAGCCGGGCGGTAGGGTTCGAGATCGAAGAAGGCGGATCGCGCCGAGGGACCGCCGAAGACGATGGCGAGCGAGGGGCGGCGCGCGCGCAGGGCCCGCGCCACCGCGATCATGGCCGGCGCCGACCAGACATAGATCGAGAAGCCGACAAGATCAGGCTCGAAATCCAGAATCTCCGCGACGTAAGCCTCGATATCGGCGGTGCGCCGGTCGAACAGCCGCACGGACGCGTCGGCGAGACCGGGATCGCCGAGCAAGGCCGCGTGGATGCGCCGGATGCCGTAGCTCGGCAGCAGCAGCTCGCCGAGTTCCTGCGCATCGGGGCGCGGCGTCATGCAGACGAGGGCGATGCGCCGATGCGTGGGGGAGGACGGCTCAAGCATGGTTTCGCGATGACCGGAGGGACGCCCGATGCGATCAGGCGTGAGGGAAGCGAATTTAAGGCCTCGGCAGAACTTGGGAGATCCGATCGACGCGGCGCGCCCTCTCATCGTCTTGAGGCTGCGGCAGCCGGATCCGCGTCATCGTTTGTCGAGGCGACAATAGAGGTAGTGCAGGCAGCCGAGGCGGTGCAGTTCCCGCAGGACGTCACCCCCGGTCGGCTGGCCGCGTCGATCCGAGGCGATGGTGTGATAGCTCGGCTCGGTGTTCGCGGTGGCGTCGGTGATCCGCAGGGTGAAGCCGGCGGCCTCCGCATCGCGGCGGATCGCGTCGAGATCCGCCCATTTGTCGGGCCAGGGGCCGAAGGCGGCCTCGAGCCCGTCCGCGAACAGCGCGACCCGCTCCGGCGGCAGCGGTGGCCGGGTGAGGACGATGTCGCTCATCACGAGAACGCCCTTTCGGGTCAGGACGCGGTGCGCCTCGCCGAAGAAGGCGCGCCGGGAGGCGAAGTGGAACGCCGCTTCGACGCAAAGGAGCCGATCGAACGCGGCTTCCGCGAAAGGCAGGCGGCAGGCATCGCCCGCGACCCAGGCGGCGTTACGCGGCCGGTCGTCATGGCGAAGTCCGACCGCGAGTTGGCGCGGATCGAGGTTGAGCCCGATCACCTCCACCTTGGGATCGCTCCGCCGGATCGCCCGCAGGGTCCCGCCGAAGCCGCAGCCGACATCGAGCACATTGTGGCCCGGTGCGAGGTCGAGCCACGCGACGAGCGCCGCACTCAACCGTTCCTGCGCCTGCGCGAAACCCGCCCGCGCCCGGGCCGGACCGATCGCCCCCGGCGCGTCCCAGTGTCCGAGATGGACATGATCGATCGCGGCACCCTCCGCGACCGCCGCGAGGAACGCGTCGAAATAGGCCGGAATCCGCGCCACCCGCCTAACCCCAGCAATGGACGGCGTCACCGGTGCGGGATCGGGCCATGAAGGAGCAGGCGGTCCAGCGCAGGCGGGCGCCTTCCACCGGCGTGACCTGATGGAGGAAGCGGCCCGAGCGCAGGAGCACGATGGTCCCGGCATCGACGTCGAAGGCGTGGCGAGCAAACCGCGCGAGGTCGGGCTTTTCTATCGGGCGATCGCGATTCTGGAACCGGCCCGACCACGCCTCCGCCTTGGCGTCGAACACTTCGAGCATCCCGCCGCGCTCGGCCTTGGACAGGGTCAGCACGAAGGAGAAGATGTCACCCTGGACCACACTTTCGAGGTGGCGGTAACTCGGACGATTCTTCTGCTCGTTGTCGAAATGCGGGGGGATGTAGCCGCCCTCGTGATGCGAGCGCAGGGTCGTGGCCATGTATGTCCGCCCGTCATGCAGGGCGGGTGGGCTGTAGGGCCGCCCGCCATCCAGGCGCGAGAGCAGTGAGAGGATGCGGGTCTCGAACCCGCCCCATGGCGCCATCAGTTCCCCGAGGCTGCGCGTGAAGCCGGGCGCCATGTCGAAGTAGGCGCGCAAATCCGGATCCGCGAGGTTCAGGTTCATCCCGTAGAAATGCGACCGGAACGGCGCGGGGAACGAGGTCGTGGGAAAGCCCTGCCGGTTGGCCGCGAGGTCCGCGACGATCGACGCGCATTCGGCGGACGTCAGGACGTTGCGGATGACGACGGCCTGAAGCGCATCCTCCCGCAGCCGTGTCAGCGCGTCGGCATGGGCCGAGGCCTCGGCGGCGTCGATCGAGATCGTTTGCAGAAACGGCATCGCCCCATCCCCTCGCCCGGATTCCGGCGTTCCTCGACCCTTAGAGCCGTATCCGACCCCATTGCATCAGGCGGGCGTCTCTGGCGCATTGTTTTGACGCGCATTCTTTCGACGAACCGGTGGCCACTTCGTCGGAATGCGCTCTGGTGTCTCTCACAAAACTCCCGCTGCGCCGCCATGCCCGGATCGGAAACGATCGGTGATCGGGAGTTTTGCAAGGCACTCCTAAGACCGGTTTCGGCGGCGGTCGCGGTGGCCGAACCGTCCGCGTTGCATCCGCGACCATGATCGAAGCCGCCGCCCGATCAAAGTCGGACGGCGGCTTCGAGGTCTCGCTGGCGGCCTTGTGGGCCGCGATCACTTCATCGGCATCGTCGGATCACCGAAGCGCTTGGCGAGGAAGAGGATGTCGTCCTCGCTCTTCGCCTGCTCCACCAAGCTGCCCTTGGCCTCGTCGAAGAACCACGTGTCGTACTTCGACGGGTTGGAGACCGGCCGGCTGGCGCCGCGCAGGACGATGTCGCCGCCCTCGATGGAACGGATCACCTCGTTGGCCAGCAGCGGCTTGTGGGCGATCGCCTCGATCGTGGCCGGGCGACCGGCGACCGAGGTCGGCGTCAGGGTGTTGGCCGCCGTCGCCGAGAAGGACGGCAGGGTCACCCCGGCATCGAACGACCAGATCGCCCGCTTCTTGTAGAAGCCGATGACCTTGATGCCGCTGTCGCCTTCGCTGACCTGATCCGCTCCGGTCTGCGAACCCTGCGGAACCCCATATTGCGGTGCTGAAACGTTGAGCCCGAGCGGGTTGGCAGCGGAAGCGCCGTAGGTCTGAGCGTAGGTCGCCAGCGACGAGGCACCCCATTTCCCGGCGACGGCAACGCCGTAGTGGAAGTTGAGGAACTGCGTTCCGACGCCGGCCGTGTTGATCACACCGATGCTGTTCGGGAACATCAGAGGCGTGAAGCTCCCCTGCAGCATCCCGAGGTTGGTGGGCAGCAGCACCGTGAAGGCGTTCGGCCCGACCATCCGGCCGTCGGCATCGACCGTCGGCACGAGCGTCGCCTTCGCACCGAAGGTCCGGTTGCTGCCCGCACCACCCGAGATGATGTCCTCACCCGCCTTGATCGCGCCGGCATAGACGCCGGAGGCCGGCTGCGCGAGGTCCGGCACGCCCAGGATGAAGCGGATATCGAACAGCACGCTCTGCAGGTCGAACCGGGCATCCCTCGGAGCCGCGATCCAGCCGCGGTAGCCCGCAGTCAGATTCTGCTGGCCGCCGAAGCCGAAGGGGCTCCTCCAGGCGAGGCCGCCGTAGAGCGGGTTGCGCCAGCTGACGACGCTCCCCGCCAAGGCGTCCCACGCCGAGCGGTTCCAGGCATCGAGATCCCCCTCGAGGCCGGTCGCACCGGCGCCGAGCACGCGGGCTTCGACCTGGTCACGATCCTCGCCGAGGGTCGCGGCCGTCACGCGCTGGCTCTGCGCCGCATTGGCGGCCGGCAACTGGATGAAGCCGGTATCGCCGATCAGCAGATCGTTGCCGTCGCCGCCGTCGATCCGGTCGTTCCCGCTCAGGAAGCTGTCGCCGCGCGAGGCGATGGAGACGATCCAGTGGAGGGCGACCGACTTCAGATCGACCGGGAAGTCCGCCGCGAGGTGCTGCTGCATCGCGGAGAACCGCTCGGCGGCGCGCGTGAACACGGCCGCCTCGACCTGGGCCGCAGCGGACGCGGTCGCGGGATCGTGGACGGCGAGGCCGCGCGCCACGCCGGGCTGGAACATGACGAGGGTGTCGCCGACCACGAGGTCGTCGCCCGCGCCGCCATCGATGCTGTCGTTGCCGATCGACACCACGTGGTTCTTGCCCATGCCCTCCGGCAGGCCGTAGGCGAGGATCTGGTTCAGCGGCAGTTGCGCCATCGCCTCCAGCTTCACCGTCACCGCAGCCTGCGCGACCCGGCCCGTCATGGCGAGGTCGGTGATGACCGAGCGCATATCGGAAAGGGCATCGCTGAGCGCGAGGGCCGCGTCGATGGACAGGCTGCGCAGCGGCCCCGATCCCTGCACGATGGTGCGGGCGGCATCGCCGACGATGAAGTCGTCGCCCTCGCCACCGGTGATGGTGTCGTTGCCATAGGCGATCGTCCGGCTCGGGCCGCCCTGCAGGAGGTCGACACCGCGGCTGAGCGTGGCGAAGACGCCGAGCAGATCGGAGACCGAGGCCGACACCTTGTCGATCTGGCCGTTGAGCGCGGCGTAGGCCGTCACGTCGAGTGTGTAGGTCTCGCTGCTGTCCCCATAGATCGTGTCGTTGCCCGCGCCGCCCTCGATGATGTCGTTGCCCGCCAGCACATTGTTGGTGCCGTAGAGGCTCGGAACCAGCGAGGCAGTGACGGTGAGCAGCGCGCCATCACCGCGCCGGATCGGATCGGACCCGGCGATGTCGGAGACCACGCCCGCCATCGAGGGATACACCTCGATGCGCGGAGCCCCGGCGCCGAACGCGCCGGGCAGGAGGTTGAGGGCCGGCACCACGACCTCGCCGCCGAGCGGCAGAACGAGGCCGGTCTCGGCCGCGGCACCGATCAGCCGGATGGCGTTGACGATGGTCGGCTTGTCGGAGGCGATCTCCGACAGGTTCGAGGCGCGGTCGCCGTAGATCAGGTCGTCGCCGGCCCCGCCCATCAGGGTGTCGTTGCCGCGCTGGCCGAACAGCACGTCGTTGCCGTCGCCGCCCGCGATGATGTCGTCGTCGGCCCTGGCCAGCGAGACGGTCAGTGCGGAGGTCGCCCAGGCTCCCCCCGCCGCGGTCAGGCGCGTGCCCGACCCGTCACGGGCGCCCACTGCGAGGACGAGGTCCGCCTGCGCCAGCTTCTCGGCGAGGTCGGCCGTGCGTGCGGCAGCCGACTGCGCGTCGGTGGCGATGGCAGCGGTGACGGTGCCGATCTCCTCCAGCACCACGTCGCGGTGCCAAGTGCCGTCGCTGTTGAGGACCGCCGCGCCGTCCTTGGTGAAGGCGCGGACGATCCGGCCTTCGTCACCGAGGAGATAGTCGACATCGGTGCCGCCATCGATCCTGTCGCGGCCGAGGCCGCCCACGATCTCGTCGGATCCTTCCTCACCGTAGATGAGGTCGTCGCCCATCTGACCGAAGATCCGGTCATCCCCCGCGCCGCCGGCAATCGCGTCGTTGCCGCCGACGAAGTCGATGAGGTCGAAGCGCAGCACGTCGCGCATCACCGTGTCGGCGAAGGTGCCGGGATTGCGCTGCCACGTGACCGACTTCACGTCGTCTACGAGCACGTTGCGGGTGATGACGCCGTTGTCGCCGAGGATCACATCCGCGCCGACGCCGCCGTTGATGAGGTCGTCGCCGTCGGCCCCGCCGAGCACGTTGTGACCGCCGGTGATGTCGTCGTCCCCCTCGCCGCCGCGGAGCGTGTCGTCGCCCTGCTGGCCGTAGAGGAAGTCGTCGCCGGCGCCGCCCTCGATCGTGTCGTTGCCCCCGCCATCGGTCGCAGCGGCAAAGATCGAGACCGCGCGCTGGTTCACCGGCAGAGCCCGGTCGTACAGCATGTGATCGCCGAACAGTACGTCGTGTCCGCCGCCGCCGAGGATCACGTCGGCCCCGGTGCCGCCGGCCACGAAGTCGTTGCCGTCGCCGGCTTCGATGCGGTCGTCGCCGCCCGCGAGCGGATCGGTGGAGGCCACACGCCGGATCACCGCGCGACCCGCGGCCAGGGCGAGATCCGCCCGGCCGTTGTCGCCGAGGATCATGTCGGCGCCCGTGCCGGTGATGATGCGGTCCGCACCGACACCGCCCAGGACGAGATTGTCGCCGTTGCCCGCCACGATCTGGTCGTCGCCGCCCGCGCTCGGGTCGATCGTTTCGAGCACGACCATGACGCCGCCGGAGAAGCCGGCCCGGCCCTGGTCGCCGACGATGGTGTCGTTGCCCGTGCCGGTGGCGATCGCGTCACCGCCCAGACCGCCGAGGACGAGGTTGTCGCCGTCGCCCGCCCGGATCGTGTCGCCCGCGCCGTTGAGCGCGTCGAGTGTCGTCACCGAGGTGATCACACCGAGCTCAAACCGAGCGTCACCGCTGTCGCCCAGCACGATGTCCGCGCCGGCTCCGGTGTCGATCGTGTCCGCGCCGACACCACCGAGGACGAGGTTGTCGCCCTCGCCCGCCCGGATCGTGTCGTCGCCACCCAGAGCGGTGTCGGTCGAGACCGCCTGCGCGAGGCCGTCGGCGTCGCGGCGCACGAGGCCGCTGTCGCCCAGGATCACGTCGCGGCCGGAGCCGGTCTCGATCACGTCGGCATCCATGCCGCCGATGACGATGTTGGCACCCTCACCCGCCTTGATCGTATCCCGGCCGCCGATCCCGGCATCCAGGCTGCGCGCCTGGACGAGACGGCCGCCCGCGTAGAGCACCTCGCCGCTGTCACCGAGGATGACGTCCGCACCGATTTCGGTCGTGATCGTGTCGGCGCCCGCGCCGCCGAGGACGAGGTTGTCGCCCGCGCCCGCCTCGATGGTGTCGTCACCGCCGATGGCCGTGTCCAGGCTCTCGGCCCGCTCGATCAGGCCCTTCGCATCGAAGCGGACCTGTCCGGCATCGCCGAACACCGTGTCGCGGCCCGAACCCGTCACGATCGTATCGCCACCGGCGCCGCCGAGCACGACGTTGTCGCCCTCGCCCGCCCGGATCTCGTCCGCATCGCCCACACCCGCATTCGTCGTGCGCACGAAGACCGGAATGAGGGCCGAGAGTGTCACCGCCCCGTTGTCGCCGAGGATCACGTCCGAGCCCGAGCCCGTGCTGATCGTGTCGGCGCCGACGCCGCCGATCACCACCGAGCCGCCATCGCCGACCACGATCACGTCGCGGCCACCGACCTCCGGCGCCGTCGAGGTGATCTCGACCGGCCGCGCGGACGCGTCGAGATCGACGCTGCCGTTGTCGCCGAGCACCGCCGAGCGGCCCGCGCCGAGCGTCAGCTTGTCGGCACCCGAGCCGCCGAGCACCACGCCGTTGCCGGCGCCGAGCGTGACGGTGTCGTCGCCGGACACGGCGACGTCCGTGCTCTCGACCCGAACCGGGCTGCCATCGGCGAGCCGCACCGAGCCGGCATCGCCGAGCATCACCGCATCGCCGGACCCGCCGTCGATGAGGTCGCCGCCGGCGCCGCCGATGACGAGCTTGCGGCCGTTGCCGAGCTTGATCGTATCGGCCGCGCCGAGAGCCGGGGTCAGGCTCTGCACCAGGGTCGGCACGCCCGCCGCGTAGTCGAGCTGGCCGCTGTCGCCGAGCACGGTCTTGCTGCCGTCGGCCGCGGTGATCGTGTCGGAGCCGAAGCCGCCGAGGATCGTATCGCTGCCGTCGCCCGCCGTGATCGTGTCGTTGCCGCCCAGGCCCGTATCGCTGGACAGGATCTGCGCGAGCAGCCCGGCCGCGTCGTAGCTGACCGAACCGAAGTCGCCGAGGATCACGTCGGCGCCCTTGCCGGTGGCGATCGTGTCGGCATCCGTGCCGCCGATAACGAGGTTGTCGCCGTCGCCGAGGAGGAGCGTGTCCTTGCCGCCCTCGGTCGGAGCCGTGCTGGCAAGGCTCACCCGCACGCCGCCCGCGAAGACCGCCACACCGTTGTCGCCGAGCACAGCATCGTTGCCGCCAAGCATCGTGATCGTGTCGGCGCCCGCGCCGCCGAGGACGAGGTTGTCGCCCGCGCCCGCCTCGATGGTGTCGTCACCGCCGATGGCCGTGTCCAGGCTCTCGGCCCGCTCGACCAGGCCCTTCGCATCGAAGCGGACCTGTCCGGCATCGCCGAACACCGTGTCGCGGCCCGAACCCGTCACGATCGTATCGCCACCGGCGCCGCCGAGCACGACGTTGTCGCCCTCGCCCGCCCGGATCTCGTCCGCATCGCCCACACCCGCATTCGTCGTGCGCACGAAGACCGGAATGAGGGTCGAGAGCGTCACCGCCCCGTTGTCGCCGAGGATCACGTCCGAGCCCGAGCCCGTGCTGATCGTGTCGGCGCCGACGCCGCCGATCACCACCGAGCCGCCATCGCCGACCACGATCACGTCGCGGCCGCCGACCTCCGGCGCCGTCGAGGTGATCTCGACCGGCCGCGCGGACGCGTCGAGATCGACGCTGCCGTTGTCGCCGAGCACCGCCGAGCGGCCCGCGCCGAGCGTCAGCTTGTCGGCACCCGAGCCGCCGAGCACCACGCCGTTGCCGGCGCCGAGCGTGACGGTGTCGTCGCCGGACACGGCGACGTCCGTGCTCTCGACCCGAACCGGGCTGCCATCGGCGAGCCGCACCGAGCCGGCATCGCCGAGCACCACCGCATCGCCGGACCCGCCGTCGATGAGGTCGCCGCCGGCGCCGCCGATGACGAGCTTGCGGCCGTTGCCGAGCTTGATCGTATCGGCCGCGCCGAGAGCCGGGGTCAGGCTCTGCACCAGGGTCGGCACGCCCGCCGCGTAGTCGAGCTGGCCGCTGTCGCCGAGCACGGTCTTGCTGCCGTCGGCCGCGGTGATCGTGTCGGAGCCGAAGCCGCCGAGGATCGTATCGCTGCCGTCGCCCGCCGTGATCGTGTCGGAGCCGCCCAGACCCGTATCGGTGGACAGGATCTGCGCAAGCAGCCCGGCCGCGTCGTAGCTGACCGAACCGAAGTCGCCGAGGATCACGTCGGCGCCCTTGCCGGTGGCGATCGTGTCGGCATCCGTGCCGCCGATAACGAGGTTGTCGCCGTCGCCCGCTGCGATCGTGTCGGTCGCGCCGATCTCCACATCCGTCGTACGAACGAGGATCCGCTTGCCGTCGGTGCGGAAGGTGGCAAGGCCGTTGTCGCCGAGCACCACGTCCGCGCCGGAGCCGGCGGTGATGGTGTCACTGCCGAAGCCGCCGAGGATGACGTTGTCGCCGTCGCCCGCCACGATCGTGTCGTCGTCGCCGCGGTTCGGGTTCAGCGTGGCCACGCGCACGAGACGCCCGCCGGTGAAGCTTGCCTCGCCGAAGTCGCCGAGGATGAGATCCGCACCCGTGCCGGTGGTGATCTCGTCACGGCCCGCGCCGCCGAAGACGATGTTGTCGCCGTCGCCGCCGCGGATGACGTCGCCTGCGCCGCGGCGCTCATCAGTGGTGTAGATCTCGCGGACGAGACCGTTCTCGAAGGTCACGACGCCCATGTCGCCGAGTACGAGATCGGCGCCCGAGCCTGTGGTGATGTCGTCCGAGCCGGCGGAGCCGATCACGATGTTGTTGCCGTCGCCGCCCTTGATCACGTCGCGGGCGCCGTCATCCGGATCGGTCGAGGCGAACGCCACGCGCACGCCCTGCTCGAACAGCGCATAACCGTTGTCGCCGAGGATCACGTCGTTGCCGCCGAGCGTGGTGATCGTGTCCGTGCCCGTGCCACCGATAACGACGTTGTCGCCACCGCCCGCCTCGATCACGTCGTCGTCACCGAAGGTCGGGTCGAGGCTCTCGGCGCGCATCAAGCGGCCCTGAGCGTCGAAGGTGAGGCGGCCGTCATCGCCCAGCACGATGTCGGCATCGGAATCGTCCCGGCCGGCATCGATCGTGTCGGCGCCGAGGCCGCCGAGCACCACGTCGGCGCCCGCACCGGACCTGAGGACGTCTCGCGTTCCGCCATCGCGGCTGCTCTGGACGACAGCACGGATCCCGAGTTCGAACCGGACGAGGCCGTTATCGCCGAGCACGATGTCGCCGCCGATGCCCGTGACGACCGTGTCGCTGCCCGAACCGCCGAGCACGATGTTCTCGCCGTCGCCGGCCTCGATCCGGTCGTTGCCGGCATCCGTCGTGTCGGTCGAGGCGAACGCGACGCGCACGCCGGCCTCGAACACGGCGTAGCCATGGTCGCCGATGACGACGTCGTTGCCGCCCAAAGCCGTGACGACATCATTGCCCGCGCCGCCGATGACGAGGTTGTCGCCGCCGCCCACCTTGATCTCGTCGTCGTCGCCGAAGCCGACGTCGAGGGTTTCGGCCCGCTTCACGCGGCCCTGCGCATCGAAGGTGATCTGGCCGTCGTCGCCGAAGACCACATCGGCATCGTCGTCGGCTTGTCCGGCATCGATCGTGTCGGCACCGAGACCGCCGAGCACCACGTCGGCGCCCGCACCGGTGGCGATGGTGTCGCGCGCGCCGCCATTGCGGTCGCTGACGATGCGGGAACGGATGCCGAGTTCGAAGGTGGCGAGGCCATTGTCGCCGAGCACGATATCCGCGCCCGCACCCGTGGTGATGGTGTCGCTGCCCGAGCCGCCGAGCACGACGTTGTCGCCGTCACCGGCCTCGATCCGGTCGTTGCCGCCGTCGCCGGTCTCGGTCGAGGCCACCTCGACGCGGACACCGGCGGCGAACAGAGCGTAGCCCTGGTCGCCGAGCACGATGTCGCTACCGCCGAGCGCGGTGATCACGTCGACACCCGTGCCGCCGATGACGAGGTTGTCGCCGCCGCCGACGTCGATGGTGTCGTCGCCGCCAAAGCCCGGATCGAGGCTCTCGGCCCGCTTCACGCGGCCCTGACCATCGAAGGTCACGTGGCCGTCGTCGCCGAACACGACATCGGCATCCGTATCCAGCCGGCCCGCATCGATCGTGTCGGCGCCCAGGCCGCCGAGCACCACGTCGGCGCCCGCACCCGTGGCGATGAGGTCGCGCGCCCCGCCGTTGCGGTCGCTGACCACCCGCGCCCGGATGCCGAGCTCGTAGGCGACGAGACCGTTGTCGCCGAGAACGATGTCGCCGCCCACGCCCGTGGTGACGGTGTCGCTGCCCGAGCCGCCGATCACGACGTTGTCGCCGTCACCGGCCTCGATCCGGTCGTTGCCGCCGTCGGCGGTCTCGGTCGAGGCGAACTCGATCCGCACGCCGGCCTCGAACACCGCGTAGCCGTTGTCGCCGATGACGATGTCGCCGCCGCCGAGCGCCGTGACCGTGTCGGCCCCGGTGCCGCCGATGACGAGGTTGTCGCCGCCGCCGACCTTGATCTCGTCGTTTCCGCCGAAGCCGGCATCGAAGCTCTCGGCACGGATCACGCCACCGGTCGCGTCGAAGGTGACGTGGCCGTTATCGCCGAACACGATGTCGGCGTCGGTGTCGGCCTGGCCGGCATCGATCGTGTCGCCACCGAGGCCGCCGAGCACGAGATCCGCGCCGGCTCCGGTGGTGATCGTGTCGGAGGCACCACCGATCCGGTCGCTGACGATCTCCAGACGGATTCCGCCTGCAAAGCGGATCGTGCCGTTGTCGCCCAGCACGACGTCGGCGCCCGCGCCGGTCGTGATGGTGTCGGTGCCCGAGCCACCCAGCACGACGTTGTCGCCGTCGCCGACCTCGATCCGGTCGTTGCCGGCGCCCGTGGCATCGGCCGAGACGAAGACCACGCGTACGCCGGCCTCGAACTCGGCGTAGCCGCCATCGCCGATCACCGCGTCGTTGCCGCCGCGTGCGGTCACGACGTCGCTGCCGGCTCCGGCAATGACCACGTTGTCGCCGGCTCCGACATCGATCGTGTCGTTGCCGCCGAAGCCGAGGTCGAAGCTCTCGGCCCGCTTCACGCGACCGCTGGTCTCGAAGGTGGCGCGACCGTCGTCGCCGAGCACCACGTCGTTACCGCCGAGCGCCGTGATCCGGTCGGCACCGGTGCCGCCGACCACGATGTTGTCGCCGCCGCCGACATCGATGCTGTCGTCGTCACCGAGGCCGAAATCCAGGCTCTCGGCGCGCTGCACGCGGCCCTGGCCGTCGAAGGTGACGTGGCCGTTGTCGCCGAAGACGATGTCGGCGTCGGCATCATTCTTTCCGGCATCGATCGTATCGGCGCCCAGACCGCCGAGGACGAGGTCCGCGCCGGCTCCGGTGATGATGGTGTCGGCAGCACCGCCGTCACGGCCGCTCGTCAGTTCGAGGCGGATTCCGCTTGAGAAGGTCACCGCACCGTTGTCGCCCAGCACGACATCGGCACCCGAACCCGTGGTGATGGTGTCGGAACCGGCGCCACCGAGGATGATGTTGTTGCCGGAGCCGGCCTCGATGCTGTCGTCGCCGCCGCTGGTCGGATCAACGCTCTGAGCGAGCTTGACGCGCCCCAGCTCGTCGAAGGTGACGTGGCCGTTGTCACCGAAGACGATGTCGTCGTCCGCATCGTCTTGGCCGGCATCGATCATGTCGCCGCCCAGGCCACCGATGACGAGGTCGGCGCCGGCACCGGTCCGGATCGTATCGCGTGCGCCGCCGGCCGGATCGCTCTTGGCCTCCAGGCGGATTCCGCCTGTGAACGTCACGAAGCCGTTGTCGCCCAGGACCACATCCGCGCCACCGCCTGCGGTGATCGTGTCGGAGCCTGCGCCGCCGATGACGATGTTGCTGCCGCCACCGACGTCGATGCTGTCGTCGCCGCCGGCTGTCGGATCGGTCGCCTCCGCGCGGATCACGCGGCCGAGGCCGTCGAACGTGATGTGGCCGCTGTCGCCGATGACGATGTCGTCGTCGGCATCGAGCTTGCCGGCATCGATCGTGTCGCCACCGAGACCGCCGATGACGAGGTCGGCGCCGGCACCGGTGACGATGGTGTCGCGCGCGCCGCCCGACAGGTCGCTCTTGGCCTCGAAGCGGATTCCGCCTGCGAAGATCACACTGCCGTTGTCGCCCAGCACGATATCCGCGCCGGCCCCCGTGGTGATCGTGTCCGAGCCCGCGCCGCCGAGGATCAGGTTGGCACCCGCGCCGCCCAGGATTTCGTCGTCGCCGCCGAGCGTCGGATCGACGGTCTCGGCGAGCGAGACGCGGCCGAGGGCATCGAAGGTGATGTGGCCGTTGTCGCCGAAGACGATGTCAGCGTCCGTATCGTCCTTGCCGGCATCGATCGTGTCGCCGCCGAGGCCGCCGATGACGAGGTCGGCCCCCGCGCCGGTGACGATGATGTCGCGACCGCCGCCGCCGGCGCGCTCGCTGAGAGCCTCGCGCAGGACGCCGTCCACGAAGTCGACGGCGCCGTTGTCGCCGAACACGAGGTCGGCGCCGATGCCGGTGGTGATGGTGTCGCTGCCCGAGCCACCGAGCACGACGTTGTCGCCGTTGCCCGCGCGAATCGTGTCGTCGCCCGCCACGCTCTCGTTCTTGGTCGAGACACGCACCAGCTTGCCCTGCGCGAAGGTCGCCGCACCGTCGTCGCCGAGGATGATGTCGAGACCGGCCCCCGTGGTGATGTCGTCGGCGCCGACGCCGCCGAACACCACGTTGTCGCCCTCGCCCGCCACGATGGCGTCGCCGCCGCCGAAGGTGGATTCCATCGTCTCGATCGAGACCAGGACCCCGTTCAGGAACACGGCGCTACCGTTATCGCCGAGGATCACGTCCGTGCCCGATCCCGTCTGGATCTTGTCGGCCCCGACGCCGCCGATGACGACGCTGCCGCCATCGCCGAGGGTGATCTCGTCGCGTGCGCCGGCCGTGGCGGCGGTGGTCGCCGCCTGGAGCACGCGGCCCTGCGCGTCGAAGGTCGCCTGACCGTTGTCGCCGAGCACCGTGCTGCGGCCGTCGCCGGCCGAGATGATGTCGCTGCCCGAGCCGCCGAGGATCACGGCCACGCCGTCACCCACGGTGATCGTGTCGTCACCGCCGACGTTGTCGTAGGTCGTCTCGACCACGATCGGCAGGCCGGCGGTCGTGAGCCGGGCATGGCCGGCATCGCCGAGGATGACGTTGGTGCCGGTGCCGAGCTTCACGCCGTTGCGGATGCCCGCGGTGATGCTGTCGCCGCCGGCACCGCCGACGACGGTGTTGCGTCCGCTGCCGAGAGCGATCGTGTCCGTGTCGCCGACCTCCGGGCTGATGCTGGCGATCTCGACGATGATGCCGGCCTCGAAATCGGCCTGACCGCTGTCGCCGAGCACGACGTTGTTGCCGTCGCCGATCGTGATCGTGTCGCGGCCCGTACCGCCGAGCACGACGTTGTTACCGTCGCCGATGGTGATCGTGTCGTCACCGCCGATCGCGGTGTCGAAGGAGAGCGCCCGCTGGATCCGGCCGAGGGCATCGAAGGTGACGATGCCGTTGTCGCCCAGGATGACCGCGCCCCTGTCGCCGCCCTTGATCGTATCGCCACCCATGCCGCCGAGCACGACGTTGTTGCCCGCGCCGAAGGTGATCGTGTCGCCGCCGCCGATGGAAGGCGCGGTGGTGGCGATCCGCGCCAGCACGCTGGTCGTGAACCCGTCCGTCACCGTCACGGTGAAGTCGGCCTCGCCGCTGTCACCGAGGATGACGTGGTTGCCCGCGCCGGTGGTGATGGTGTCGCCACCCGCGCCGCCGATGATCCGCGAGGCGCCGTCCTCAGCCGTGATGATGTCGGCACCGCCGACCTCGGGCGTGATCGATTCGATGCGCTGGGCACGGCCGTTGCGGAACACCGCCTTGCCGCTGTCGCCCAGGATCACGTGGTTGCCCGCGCCGACCTTGATCGTGTCCGCGCCCGCACCGCCGAGGATCGTGGTGTCGCCCTCGGTGGCCTCGATCGTGTCGTTGCCGCCGATCTCGGTCGCCGTCGAGGTCACCGTCGCGATGATGCCATCGACGAAGGTGGCCGAGCCGCTGTCGCCGAGCACGACCTGCGTGCCCTTGCCGAGCGTGATCCGGTCCGCACCGGCGCCGCCGAGCGCCGTGACGTTGCCGTCCTTGGCGGTGACGGTGTCGTTGCCGCCGATGCCGGGATCGATGCTCTCGATCGAGACCAGCGCGCCCGCGGTGAACACGGCCTTGCCGTTGTCGCCGAGGATCACGTGGTTGCCCGCGCCGACATCGATCGTGTCGGCACCCGCGCCGCCGATGATCGTGGTGTCACCGTCGGATGCGGTGATCGTGTCGCCGCCGCCGATCGCGGTCGCGATCGAGGTGATGGTCGCGATCTTGCCGTCGATGAAGGTGGCCGAACCGCTATCGCCGAGCACGACCTGCGTGCCCTTGCCGAGCGTGATCCGGTCCGCTCCCACGCCGCCGATCACCGTGGCGTTGCCGTCCTTGGCCGACACGGTGTCGTTGTCGCCGGTTTCGGGATCGATGCTCTCGATCGAGACCAGTGCGCCCGCGGTGAACACGGCCCGACCGTTGTCGCCGAGGATGACGTGGTTGCCCGCGCCGACATCGATCGTGTCGGCGCCTGCGCCGCCGATGATCGTGGTGTCGCCATCAGACGCCTTGATCGTGTCGTTGCCGCCGACCTCGGTCGCCACCGAGGTGATGGCCGCGATCTTGCCGTTCGTGAAGGTGGCCGAACCGCTGTCGCCGAGCACGACCTGCGTGCCCTTGCCGAGCGTGATCGTGTCCGCGCCCGCGCCGCCGATGACGGTGACGTTGCCGTCGCCGGTCTCGATGCTGTCGTCGTCACCGACGGCCGCTTCGTCGTCCGTGGTCTTGATGCTGGTCAGGACCGGAACCGGCACGGTCACGCCGTTGATGATCCGCGTGCCCGGGACGAAGCGCGCCTCGCCGGTATCGCCGAGGATGACATGCGTGCCCTTGCCGACGGTGATGCCCTCCTTGCCGGCGCCGCCGATGATCGTGGTGTCGCCGTCGCTCGCCTTGATCGTGTCGGCGCCGCCGGTCGTCCCGGCGGTGCTGCGCAGGCTGGTCAGGACGCCGCTGTCGAACACCGCCTCGCCGTTGTCGCCGAGGATGACGTGGTTGCCCGCGCCCACGGTGATCGTGTCGGCTCCGAAGCCGCCGATGATGATGTTGTTGCCGTCGGTCGCGGTGATCAGGTCGCCGCCGCCGATGCCGGTATGGGTCGAGACGACCCGGCTGACGACGTGGGTTCCCTCGAGCGCGATGCCCGCGGTGGCCGAGCCGTCCTGGTAGATCTGGCCGTGATCGCCGACGATGACGTTGTCGCCGCCCTTGGCGTCGATCGTGTCGGTGCCCGCGGCCCGCGCCTGATCGATGAAGGGATCGGCGATCGTCACGATGCGGCGGACGTCGTCGAGGTTGAGGCTGGAATCGCCGAGGATGGTGTCCGCAGCCGGTCCGCCGACGATCGTGTCGTTGCCGGTGCCGCCGGCGATGATGTTGCGCCCCTTGCCGCCGGTGATCGTGTCGTTGCCGGCGCCGCCGTCGATGATGACGAGGCCGGTCGCGCCCGAGGCATCGATGATGTCGTTGAGGCTGACGATCGTGTTGTCGCGATCCAGGGTCCCCTCATCGCGGAAGCCGTAGCCGCGTCCGGTCTGCTTCTCGAAGGTGGAGTCGTAGCGGCTGCCGTCGGCGGTGGTATCGCCGAACAGGGCGAGCGTGCCCTGCGAGCCGGTCACCGTGATCGTATCGGCGCCGCCGCCGCCATGGATCGCGGTGAGGGTGCCGACGGCCGTGCCGGTCACCGTGACCGTGTCGGCGCCGGAGCCGAGCAGCAGCTCGACCGACCGCATGCCGCTATAGGTCACGCCGCCCTCGAAGGTGCGCACGGTGTTGCTGCTGCTCGTGGCCGTGGTGACGTCGTTCGTCGACATGCCGAAGCCGTCGATATGCGTGGCACTCACCGTGCCGGAGACGCCCGCCGTCGTGGAGTCGTTGTAGAGCGTCACCTTGTCGAAGTCGGGCAGCCCGTCATCGACGATGTTGCGGTCGACGACCGGGTTGTTCTCGCCCGGCAGGACGATGGCCGGGGTCAGCGAACGGCTCTCGGGGCCGACACCGCCCTCCAGAACCAGCGGTCCCTCGATGCCGCTGAGCTCGTGCGGCTGACGCGAGAAGGTCTTGAGGTCCGAGGTCGTCCGCGCGCCGTTGGGATCGCGCGCCACGGTGACCCGAACGGCCTGGTCCCAATCCGTCGCGGTGAAGGTGATGGTGGCCGGGTTGGTGCCGTCGGCCGCCTTGAACCGGCTGTCCGCGCTCGACGTGATCGTCTGGCCGTCTCCGGCCAGCGTGATCGTCACCGGCGCCTTCGGCGGCATGGTCAGGACGACGTCGTAGTAGGACGTCTGGTTGGGCGTCACGACGACGCCGCCCTCCTTGGGCGTCACCACCACGCCGGCGGTGTTGCCGTCGGTCACCTGCACCCGCACCACTGGCTGGCCGACGAGCGCCGCCTTGAAGAAGCCCTCCGTGGCTCCGCCGTTCATGGTGCTGGTGACGGTGTGGGTAATCTCCGCGACGAAGCGGTTCTCGGGCTTCAGGTCTGCCGGGGAGGAGACCAGCACCGTCTGCGGCTGGTTCCAGTTGGCCAGGGTGAAGATGAGATAGGCCCGGCCGTTGCCGTCCTGCGGCAGCAGGTTGCCGTTGCCGTCGGAGAAGACGACTTCCGTGCTCGACACGTTGAGCGTGACGCGCACCTCCTCGCCGACCAGCGGGGCATTGTTGAGGACGACGGTGTAGCTGTCCTTGTTCTGGGGCTTGTTGCCGTTGCCCTCGATGACCGACGTCGCGCCGCCGCTCTCGGTGATAATCAGCCCCGGCTTGTCGTTGTCGATGACCTTGACCAGCGTGTTGCGGACAAAGGTGCTGTTCACCTCCGCGTTGGAGCTGATCACCGAGTGGCCGATCGCCACGTTCTGGTCGCCCTCGAGCGCCGTGTCCGACTTGGCACGGACGAAGACCGTCCGGTCGGCCGTCCAGACGTAGGTGTTGCTGGCGTTGTCGAAGACGGCGGTGAAGCGCAGCGTCAGCGCATCCGCCCAATTGATGCCGTCCGTCGAGATCTCGACAGTGCCCGCGTTGCCGGCCAATGCGCGCATCTGCGCCGAGGATTGCGCGGCCGAGACCGTGACCACGGCCCAATCGGTGCTGGTCAGGGCAGTCGTCTTCGGCGCGGGCGGTGCGATCTTGTAGGTCCCGACACTGCTGCCGGTGGCATCCGGGGTCGTATTGCCGGAATCCTCGCGCAGGGTCAGCCCGCCGCCGTCGCTGACGGAGCCCGCATCGGCCGCCGAGACCGACGCGTTGATGCCGGGCACGAACAGGCCGTTGAAGGCCGGGTCGGTGCTGCTGATCGTGTGATTGATGACCGCCGCGTTGCCCTTGGCGTCGCGGGCGACGACCTCGCCGCTGACGTCGCCGGCGACGTGGAAGGTGTCGCTGCCCAGGCCGCCGATCAGCGTGGTGACGACGCCCGCCGGGGTGGAGAGCACGTAGAAGGTGTCGTCGCCCTCCAGGCCGTCGACCTCGACCGCTTGGATGTTGGTGAAGCGGATCGACAGGCCGGCACCGAAGATGCCGTCGCGCGTCACCACGAAGGTGTCGGCGAACTCGGTACCGAGCGCGACGATCTTATTGAAGCCGGAGCCGCCATCGATGTCGAGCGGCGCGTTGATGTTGTACTCGATCCGGTCGTTGCCGGCACCGGCATTGAGCTTGATCTTGTTCTCGGATGCGGTGGCGAAGGCGCGCACGATGAAGACGTCGTCGCCGTCCTCGCCCTCGAGACGCAGATCGGCCTTGTTCGAGTAGATCTGGAAGGTGTCGTCGCCGACACCGCCGTAGATCACCGTCGGGATCGAGATGCCGCGGGACAGGTAGCCGCCGAAGGACAGTTTCGTCGTCTCGAAGGCGTCCTCCACGAGCAACCCGTTGGGGACGTCGCGCGGCGTCGCGAAGACCTGGCCCACTTGGAAGAAGTCGTTGCCCTCGCCGCCATCGATGGTCATCAGCGCGGCGTTGTCGTCCATCGCGAAGCGGTCGTCACCCTTGCCGCCTTCGACGATGATGCGCCCGTTGATGCTCATGTCGTAGTTGATCCGCTCGACGACGGCGTTCACCGGGTAGGTGCCGTCGGCATTCGGATGGACGAGCGCGACGAAGTTCCGGCGCATCAGGAACTGGTCGGCGGCATCGGTGCCGAGGATCGTCAGGGTGTCGACACCACGGTCGGGATTGCCGGAATCCGTCACGTTGATGCGGTAGGACGAGGCGCCGGCCACCTGGATGCGGATCGTGTCCGTGTCCTGGCCGCCGTCGATGTCGAGCGTATCGGTGGCGCTACCGGTCTTGCTGGTGAGCGAGGGCAGGCGATCGACGTTGATCGTGTCGGCGCCGTCCTCACCGAAGACCTTCGTGTTGCCGGCGATCTCGCTGACGGCGAGGTCGAGCCTGTCGTCGCCAGAACCGAGGCGAATGGCCGTGGCCGCAGCGCGGACCCGGCCGCGCAGGGCGAACCGGTCCTGGCCGCCGAGGCTGGTCAGCGCCAGGGTCGAAGTGGCGATCGTGGTGCCGAGCAGCGTGAGGGTGTTGTTCCCCGCGCCGAGATGCACATCGATGGTCTTGCCCGTGATCGTCGCGGTCCGGAGCGGTGTCGCGCCGTCGAGCGCCGCATCGACCACGGTGTCGTTACCCGAGCCGGAGACCAGGCTGAAGCTGTCCGCGGCGGCAAGCGTGCCGGCGAGTGCGATCTCGTTATTTCCGTCGCCGAGCGCGATCGTGATGGTGCCGGCCGTCAGGTCGAGCGCATCCGTGACCGTCTGGCCGACCTTGCGGTGATCGCTGACGATGTCGAGGCCCGAACCGGTGGTGAGACGGAAGGCGGCGGCGATGCGGTAGATACCGGCGAGGGTGACCGTATTGGCACCGTCGCCGAGGTCGATCGCGAGCGACTTCGCCTCGACGCTGGCCTTCTCCACCGCGCCATTCGCGACCCGCAGGTCGGTCAGCGTATCAGTGCCGCCCGCGGCGGTGATCGTGAAGGCGTCGTCGATCTTGTAGGTGCCGGTCAACGTCAGCGCGTTGTCGCCCGCGCCCGCATCCAGGGACATCGAACCGGCCCTGTAGTTGCCCTTCAGGTCGATGATATCGTTGCCCGCACCGGTCCTGATCGTGAGCGCGTTCGTGACCGTGTAGGTGCCGGCCAGGGTGATCCTGTTGTTCCCGGCGCCCGCATCGAGGGTGTAGCTGGCGGCCTTGATCCCGCCGTTGAGGGTGATGACGTCGTCGGCGCTGCCGGTGATGAACGCCATCGCCCCCGCGATGTCGTAGCCGCCGACGAGATCGGCAGTGTTGACGCCGTCGCCGAGGTTGATCGACAGCGAGCCGGCCGTGATGTCGGTCGTGAGCGTGTCGGACAGGGTGTCGATGCCCGACCCGCCCACGATCGTGAGGGCGCCAGTGATCCGATAGGTGCCATCCAGCGTCAGGTCGTTCCTGCCGGCCCCAGTCCCGGCGGAGAGTTCCATCGAGCCGGCCGTGTAGCTGCCCTGAAGGTCGATCCGGTCGTTGCCCGCGCCGGTGCGGATCGTGAGGGCGTTCCGCGCCTTGTAGACACCGGAGAGCGTGAGGCGGTTATCCCCCTCGCCCGCGTCGAGGGTGACGCTTCCGGCATCGACGTTGCCCGTCAGGCCGATGATGTCGGCGCCGCCCAGCGTCGTGAGCTGCACGGCATTGGTCACGACATAGGTGCCGCCGAGCCCGACCGTGTTCGCGCCCGCCCCGAGCGCGATCGTCACCGAATCCGCGCCGACCTCGGCCTTGCGCGTGATGCCGCCGGTCACCTGCGTATCGGCGAGCGTGTCGCTGCCCGAACCGGCGCCGATGATCAGCGCGCCGGTGGAGTAGGCGCCCACCATCGTGATCTTGTTGTCGCCCTCGCCGGCGCGCAACTCGATGGTGCCGCTGCGCGTGATCGCGCCTTCCGTGACCGTCGCGGCCGTCGCCCCACCGCCGATCGTGCGCTGCCCCGTCGTGAAGGTGCCGTCCAGCACGATCTCGTCGCCGTTGCCCCCGGACTCGATCAGGATCGAGGAACCGACGAAGGTGCCGGACAGCGTAATCTGGGAGGCCGTGTTGTCGGGCGTACCGCTCGCGCTGAAGTCCGAGCGCAGGGTGATGGTGCCCTTCGCCTTCACGACCGCGCCGGCCTCGACCACGAGGTTGTCGCCGGCGTTCAGCGTCACCGAGCCGCCGGTCGAGAAGATCGTGACGCCGGCCTTGACGGTCAGGTCGTCGCCGGACGAACCCGTTTCACCGGCCTGCTCGATGATGTCGCCGGACGAGACGATGTCCTTGTCGATCGTCAGCGGGCTCGACGTGCGGATGCCGATCCGGCCCCGAGCCGCCTGCAGACCGGTGGTTTCGCTGGTGACGCCGCCGACACGCAGGCCGCCGATGTTCCACAGCCAGATATCGCCGTTGATCGAGCGGGCTTCGAGACCACCATACTGATCGCCGTCGAGGCTGCGCATGTTGGCGACAATGCGCTTGGTTTCCGAGCCGATGCTGCCGGAGGCGACGAGATAGGCCTTGCCGGAACGGAGGTTGGAGCTGCCGCCGGTGGTCTCGTTGTAGTTGGTCGATCCGTTGAGGATGCTGCCGGCCACCGCCGTGACGAAGGCCGTGCGCTGCGCGTCGGTGCCGACGCTGGCGAGGTAGAGATCGCCCGCGCTCTCCAGCACGTAGAGGTTGCTCAGGCCGCTCTGAAGCGTGACGACGCCGTCGGTCGTGCGATCGACGTTGCTGTCGATCTCGAACTCGTCGCCGGCGACGCCGATGCCGTCGAGGGCGGTGAGCGTGATCGAGTGGCCGCTCACATTGGCACGGCCCGAACCGGCCACCGGTGCGGAGTCGATGTCGCGCGGGTCGGAGAGATCGCCCGCGTCGAGGATCGAGGCCTTGGCCGCCAGAACCACGTCACCCTTGGTGGTGACGGCCAGCACCTTCATGCTGGTTTCCGTCTCGGTCAGAACGATGTCGCCCGTGGCGCCGGCCCGGACGGTGCCGGTCAGCTTCATCTCGATGGCGTCGCCCTTGGCGCCGATCGAGCCGGCGGCCTTCAGGTAGACGTTGGCCGCGACGATCTTGTTGGTGTCCGTGTGGACACCGTCGAGGATGCTGCCCTTATCCGAGACGAAGGTGACGTTGCCGCCCTGCGAGAAGGCGGATTCCAGGTTCAGATCGCCGTTGCGGGCGGTGACGAAGATGTCGCGCGCCGCACGGACCGCCAGGGTCGAGCCCGTCGTCAGATCGATGCCGATCACCCGCGTCGCGGTGCCGACGCTGCCGTCCCCGCCTTCGAGGACGGTGTCGCCGCCCTTGATGTTCACCGCATCCGCCGCGCCGCCGTTGAGAAGGCCCGTGGAGGACTTCAGGCGGATCTCCTTGCCGGAGACCGATTCCACGCGGCCCACGGTCAGCACGGCGGCGGTGTTGATGAAGATCTGGGTGTTCGCCGTCACGTCGAGGGCACCGGTGCCCTCGATGACGACCGCCTTGCGCTTCTGAATGAGCAGCTTGGTGATCTGATTGAACGGATTGCCGGCATCCTTGGCCGACTGGAACAGCACGACGCTGCGGGCGCTCTCCGTCTTGAACGTGCTTGCGCTCTCGAGGATGAGCGTCGAGGCGCTCGCCTGCTTGATGGTGAAGCTGGTGTCCTTGGTGGTCGCGTTACCCGACGTCACGCCGAAGGTGCCGGCGACGCCGATCAGCATGCCGTCCTTGAAGCCGTCGCCGAGGAAATTGCCCGACGCGCGGGTGATGACCGACACACCGGTCCCGTCGGTGGAGCGCACACCCACATTCACGGTGACGCCGGTCTCGGCCACGAAGAGCTGCGTCGCCTCGAGCCGGATCACGGAGCCGTTGACGGACGCGATGCGGTAGACGCTTGTGGAGGCCGCGCTGGTGTTGGCGGTGCCGCCGGCGATGTAGAGCGTGCTGCCGACCGTGTAGGTGCTGTCCCACGCCGTGCCGTCGGTGCGGGTCAGAACACCCTGGTTGGTCGCCGTGTCGTTGCTGAAGTTGACGGTCAGGGTGGTCGGGGCCGCCTTGAGCAGGTCGAAGGCGACTTCGGCGGTCACGCGCGGAGCCTCGCCGGTGACGGCGATACTGACCCCGATATCGATGTTGCGGGCGACGCCCTGGCTGCCGAAGACCTTGTCGACGGTGATGACGTTCCCGACGACGCTGATGATCTTGTAGCCGACCGAGCTCTCGGCCGATGCATTCGGCGTCACGCCCCCGATGTAGAGCGTGCCGTCGTAGAGCTTGCCGTTCTTGTCGAAGAAGACGCTCGTATCCCAGTTCGCGCCGTCCTGGCGGGTCACGGTGCCGTTGTTACCGGACTGGCCGAAGATGACGTTGGTGGTGATCGGAGCCTTCGTCAGGAAGACGAGGTCGCTCCGCTCGGCGGCGCCGAGATCGATCTGCTGATCCGGGGTGAGCGGCGCGGCACCGGGGCCGATATCGATCAGGCTGGTTCCGCTCACGGAGCCGACATTGCCCGAGGTCACGATTCTGATGTTGGCGCCCTTGATGATCGGGTCCTGCTTGTCGACGATCGTGCTGGTCGTCTCCTTGAGCAGCCCCTGGCCGACGGCGCTCAGCAATTCGTCCTGCGTCCAGCGCTTGATGCCGGCGTCGATGGCATCGGCCGTCGCCTTGTCGATGAAGAAGGCGGGGGCCGCCTGCTTCGCGGCGGTCAGCTTGTTCGTATTGGGCGTGTCGGCCGTGTTGTAGGAGCCCGGCAGGCTGTTGAAGAAGGCGTTGAGCGAGCGGTACTGCGCCGTGAGCGCCGCCGACCGCAGACCCTGCGCCGCGGTGCGGGCCGCGTCGATGGCGGCTGAGCTGAGGTTCTCCGTCTCCGCCGCGGTGCGGGCCGCGGCCACGGCGTCGATGAGCGCCTGACCGGCGAGGCGCGGCGCGAAGGCGGCGTTGTAGACGCTCGGATCGACCTGCTGGTTGCGGTAGCTCCAGTAGGCTTCGTAATCGGCCTGCACGGCCGTCGTCTCGGCCGCGACCGTCGAGGCGTCGTAGCTGTCGCCCAGCCCGCCGAAGCGGAGATGAAGCGCCGCATAGGTCGCCTTGAGCGCGGCTTCCGCCGCCGCCACCTTGCCGGAAGTGGCCAGACGCAGGGCTGCCTCGCCGAGGGTCTGCGAAAGCGCCTCCTCGGTGAATTGCGCGGTCAGGGCGGTCAGCTCGGCGCCGCTGATCCGGCTCGACCCGTTCGCGAGATAGGTGCTGTAGAGGTCGTAGGCCGCGCCGAGCTTCACCACGTAGTGATTGCCGAAGCCTGCGAAGACGGCATCGAGATCCGTGTAGGCCTGCGATTGCAGCGTCGTCGCGTCACCCGCCTCACGCATCTGCCAATACTGGTCGTACTGGACGCTGAAGTTCGAGACCTTCGTAGCGTCGAAGCCGTCGAAGACCAGCTTCAAGTTGTTGAAATCGATGGTCCGCGAGTCGCTGATCTGCTTGATCTGCGCGGTGACGTAATCCGTCAGCACGGTCCCCGAAAGCTTGGTTCCGCGCGCCTCGGCCTCGATGGCCGTGGTGTAGAGCTGCCCGATCTGGGCCTCGGTCAGACGGGTGCCCTGATCGGTCTCGAGCTGCGTGATCTGGGCCGTGACGCGCGCGATCAGCGCATCGCCGGAAATCGGGGCGGCACGCGTCGCGGCCTGCATCTTGGCGAGCGCCGACGCGGTCGCCTGAACCGTGTAGGCCGAATCGAAGCTGCCGCTGTTCGGCTGCGTGCCGCGGATCGCCCAATAGGTGGCGTAATCACCCGAGAGGTCGGCGTGATAGACGTCGCCGTACTGACCGTACTGGGCGTGCAGCACCCGGTACTGCAGCGTCCGGTTGGTTTCGAGCGTCTTGACCGCGTTGTCGACGTAGGTCTTCACCGCGCCGGCTTCGGTGATGCCCGCATCATTCGCCTGGCTCGTGAACAAGGCGGTATAGTAGGCGCGCTCGCCGGTCTTCTCGCTGAGGGTAACCTCGAAGCGGCTGTCGTAGCGGGAGGGGTCGGCCTGCTGGTTCCGATACCCCCAGTAAGCGTTGTAGTCGCGCTCACGGGTGCTCTCGTAAGCGCTGAGCGTGCGCTCGAACTTCAGCTTCGCATCCTCGGTGGTGAGAGCGAGATCCTTCCACACGCCGTTGATGAGCTGGGACGCCACGCGGTCGTCGCGCACGACGACGTTGTTGACGTTGAGCAGATTCCCGGCGTCGACCTTGATGTAGACGTCGCCGTTGGCCGTCAGGCTGTTCAGGCGCAGGTCGCCCGAGAGTTCACGGATGCCGACCGAGCGGGCCGCCGTGATGTCGGTCTTGTCGCGGGCGGTGGTGCCGCCGTCGAGCTTGATCGGGGCCGCCTCGGAGCCGAAGCGACCGCCCGCGATCACCTTGATGGAGCCGCCCGAAACCACACCTTCGCCGGCTATGGTGACGCCGCTCGTGGACACGAGCTTCACGTCGAAGCCGCCACCCGCCGCGATCTTGTCGATCCCGAGTTCGTTGTCGACGGTCCGGACGTTGAGGTTGATGTTGCCCGCGGTGGTCGTGGCCTTGAGCGTGTTGCCGGCCCCGATGGTCGTGACGTTGAGCGCCTGATCGGTGACGTTGCTGCCATTGCCGACCCCGATGCCGCGCGCCGCCTGCAACGTGACGCGCGATCCGGTGATGGCCGCGGTCGAGCTGAGATGCTGGATCGTCCCGCCAGAGGTGATCGTCGTGGTGCCGTTGTCGTTCTTGATGCCGCCGGCGATCAGCACGCGGCCGGAGCCTTGCGAATCGATGCTGACGGTGCCGGTGCGGTCGCCGGTGAAATTGATCTTGATGCCGTAATCGGCCTGCAGGCTATGAGTCGCCTGTTTCTCGGTATAATCGATCGCCTGCAACTTGGTGTAATAGGTCTTCTTTCCGTACCAAGTGCTCGTCGTCCAGCTCGCGACTTCCTTCGGCTTCTCGGCCGAGCGCGTATATTCGGGCGCGCCCAGGAAGGCGTAGCCCGACTTGCTGGTATCGATATAGTAATAGGCGGATTCGGGCTGCAGAGCGGCCGGCTCGGTGATCTCCTTGTTGAAGTCGCTCAGGGGGGGCGGATCCTTGGCGAAGGCATCAATACCGAGCCAAGCCGATGTGCCCCTCGTCAGCGTGTAGGTGTTCTTGGCGCCCTGGCCGATGGTGAAAGCGTAGCGGTATCCGGTCTTCGGATCGTACTGTGTCGTGCTGCTGCCGTTATACTTGGTGATCTCGGCGCCGGTGCTGTTCAGATCGGCGCTGTAGCGCGTGACGACGCCATCGGCGTCCTGCCGGATCAGGGTTTGGCGGAAGGCGATGTCGTTGGCATCGGCGATGCCGTTGCCGTTCACGTCGGTCTTGTAGGCGAGATCCTTGATATCGATCGTGCCGATGCCGCGCCGTGAGAGGTCGATGCGGTTGAGGACGACGTCACGGTTGAGCTGATTGACGACCTCGACCTTGGCGTAACCGCCCAGCGCCCGCAGCTCGCCGACGCCCGCATTGGTGTTGAGCATGATGCCGGTCAGGTTGATCTGGCCGCCGGTCGAGACGACCTCGTCGATCTCGATGGCGCCGGTCTGCCGGTTGTAGCTGGCGGAGTAGCCGTCGCGGGTCAGCGTGCTCAGGTTCGCGGTGCGATAGGGATTGCGGATGATCTCCTGAATCTCGTTCTCGACCGACTGATCGATGACGATTCTGTAGAGGTCACGTCCGCTCTGCACGAGGCCGTTGAGGTTCAGGTACTGCGCCTTGATCGTCACCGCACCGCTGGCGATGACGCTCGACTGCGAGCCGGACAGCGCCCGAGCGATGTCGGAGGCGGACTTGCCGGTCATCGGACCGGAGCCCGCTTCGAGCACCCCCTTGATCTGGCCGTAGGGGTCGCCGCCGACGGAGTAGGTGCGCAGATCCTCGGTCAGGCCGATCGCGACGGTGCCGCCGACATCGGTCTTCAGCTCCTTGATGGTGGTCTTGGCCGTGATGGTGAGGTCACCGCCCGCGGCCGTCGCCACATTGAGGATCGCCGTCGGCGCGTAGATGTCGCCGACGATGAGAATGGCCGGCGCAGAATTGCCGTTGCGCGCGCCTGTGGTGTTCTTGAGTGAGATGTCGCTCTTGCTGTCCTTCGTGACGACACCGCCGGCGGTCAGGACCTGGAAGTTGACGTCACGGCCACCGGCGATCACCTTGGCGGCGGCGGCATCCGGGCTCGCCGCGTTCTTCGTGATGATCGCTTGGCGACGGGTGTTGAAGTCGTCGCTCGACGTCACCGGGATCTGTGCGTCGTTGAAGAAGGTGCCGCCATTCGATTCCGGCATCGTGATGCCGGCGATGACGAGGCTCGCCACCGAGTTGTTGGTGATCTCGACCTTCGTGTCGGAGGCGGCATCGAGCTTGCCCGAGCCGAGCAGGGCGTCGG
Source organism: Methylobacterium sp. AMS5 (assembly GCF_001542815.1). Taxonomy (GTDB): domain Bacteria; phylum Pseudomonadota; class Alphaproteobacteria; order Rhizobiales; family Beijerinckiaceae; genus Methylobacterium. The sequence continues at coordinate 2,503,115 of NZ_CP006992.1, read as the reverse complement.
CGCGCACGATGATGCCGCCGGCACCCGCCGAGAACGGGCTGACCGTGATGGCCTGGACCTGCTTGTAGATCGGGATGAGGACCTGCCTGCCATCGTACGTCGTCTGGAACTCCGCGAGCCCGTCGGCCAGAAGCTCGGCTTTGATCCGGTTCACCTCGCCCTGGTAGTAGGCCTGGAGCGTGGCGTTGTCCTTGTAGGTCGACAGGCCCTTCGTCGCTTCCTCGTAGGCCTTGATCAGGTTCGACTGGGCGTTGGCGAAGCCGAGGCTGATGGTGATGGGCAGCTTCGGCAGCGTCGCCGAAGCCGAGGTCGCACCATCCGGCAGGGTGATCGTGAAGCTCTTGGTGTTGTCCGAATCCGCGATCGGGTTGCCGGCGGCATCGTACTTCTGGCCGTTGAGCTTGACGGTTCCCGTGATCAGGGTCGCGGCGCCGTTGCCCGGCGCCCGCGTCATGTCGTCGATGACGATGGAGATGTTGCGGGTGATGCCGGTGACGACCGTGCCGTCGACGATCACGGTGCCGATCGAGCCCGTCTGCGTATCGCCGACCGGGGTGATGGCCGAGCCGCCGAGCAGGCTGTCGATGGCGCCGGCGACGGCGGTCGTCCAGTTCGTGCCCTTCATGCGGGCCACGGCATTGGAATTGCCCTGGCGGTTCGTGAACAGGTTGGCGTTGCCCGCGGTCTTGATCGTGGCGCCGCCATCGATCTTGATCGTGTTGATCTCCTCGACGCGGATCTTGGCCGCCAGCGAGGTGATCGGGATCGCGCTTCCGGCGAAATTGTCGGTCGTCGCCGACGCGTCGTAGGCGTCGTCGTAAGCCTTCTTGTTGGTGCCGACCAGGAGATCCGCATCGCCATAGGCGGTGATGTCGGCACCCGCGCCGATGTTCACCGCGTTGTTCGGCCGGATGATGACGGTGGTGCTGCCGCTGGCGACGGTGGCCGCACCGTAGGTCTCGGAGTTCGAGACCGCATAGGCATTGCCGCCGCCATTGGCCGAAAGGGTCAGGTTTCCGAGCGTGAACAGAGTCGCGTTGGCGCCGATATTGACCTGCGCGACGAAGCTCCGGGTCTCGATGCTGGAATAGGCGCCGGCGCCCGACAGCGCGCCGCCGGTGGTCAGCGAAACCTTGTCGTAGATGTTGATGCTGTTGTTCGCCGCCAGACGGATTCCGCCTGCGGTTCCGGCACGGGCGACGGTGATCAGGTCGGCGTTGCTGCCGACATCGACCCGCGTGGTGATGTCGAGAACCGTCGTGCTGTACGCCGCCGCGCCGCTGGCCAGACCGCCGGTCGAGCCGACGATGTTGGCCTGTCCGAGCTGCGGCTTGTTCACGGTGTTCGTTGCGGTGGCGAGGATGTCGCGGGCCGTGACGCGGGAATTGATCCCGAATGCGGCGATCACCGCGTGCGTGATCGTGTTGTTCACGACGGCGCCCGCTCCGGCGAGGGCGCCGTAGCTGTCGGTGATGATCTGGCCGTTCATCGTGCCGACGTGATCGGCGGAGAGATAGAACAGACCGGTGCTGTCGCCGCTCTTCGTCAGGTCGATGGTGACGCCCGTGCCGAGTTCGGCCCGCGTGCTGCCGCCCATGCTGGTACCGGCGCTGGCGGCGGTGCCCGAGACGAGGCCGCCGCTGCCGGAAATGCCCTTGGCGAAGTTGTCGTCGATGCCGGAGGCGGTGACGGTCATCGAGCCGGCATTGAGCGCGCCGAGGGACACGACGCGGGCGCTGGTCACGGTTGCCGAATTCGCCGACGAGACGGTCGCACCGGCCGCGACGAGGCCGATGCTGGCGCTGCTGGCGGTCGAGGTCTGCCGCGTGCTGCTCGTCGCGCTGACGGCGACCGCGCCGCTGACGGCCAGCACCGTGCCGACATCGAGCAGGCCGCTGACCGTGCTGCTGTTCTCGGCCAGGGTCACCGTCGAGTTCAGGCCGATCAGGCCGCCGACGGAGCCGGAGGCGGTTGCCGTCGCGGAGTCGCGGCCCGCCTGACGGGCGAGGTTGCCGAGCACCGAGAGGCTTCCGGCCGTGATCGAGACGTTCTTCGTCGAGGCTCCGACCGTGGCGGCGACCTTGGCCTCGGCCACCGAGGCACCGATGGCGGCGGTGCCGGCATTGATGCCATGAGCCACGGCATTGACGGACGGAAGGGCGGTCGCGACCACGCTCACATTCGCGGCGGAGACCGAACCGCCCTCGATGGCGGCGGTGACCGTCGGGCGCGCCTCGACCTTGGCGACGGAGCCGCCGGCCGCGAGGGCGAGCAGCCCGCCGGCGACCGAGATGCCGAGCACCTGCGAGTCGATCGTCGTGGTGTCGCTGGCGCTGACGGCGACATCGCCCGCGGACGTGACGCGGCTGTTGGTGATGCTGGCGCTCGTCGTGCTCGTGACGGTGTCGCCGGTGCCCGCGCCGCCGCCCGAGACGGAGACGCTGAAGGCCGAAACGCTGCCGGACACGGCCGCGGCACGCGCGCGGCTCGTCAGAGTCGCGCTCTCAGTCGCCGTGACCGCGACGGAGCCACGGGTGATGAGACCGCCGGTCGTGCCGAGGTTGCGGATCGCGGCCGTGACGTTGTTGGCGATCACATTGTCCGCCGCCGCGACGGCGAGGGCGAACGAGCCGCTGCCGAAGACGCCGAACGAGGCGGCCACCGAGGCCGCGCCGGTGTCGACGCTGAGGCTGGACGTGTCGCGCGCCGAGACGGTCACGGTGCCGGCGGTGATCTTGTCGCCGGCTCCATCGCCGTCGATCGCCGCGCTCACGATCGCGCCGATCCGGTTATGGGTGCCCGCGCCGGCGCCCGCGGCGCTGACGGCGACGGCACCGCCGGAGATCGCCACGGAGCCGGCCGCGACCGTCGCCCGGATCGTCTGGCCGGAATTGGCGGTGACGGACAGGTTGCCGCCCGCCTCGATCGTCGTGTTCTGCGATAGAGCCTCGATGAGGAGTGCGGCCGACTTCGTCGTCTTGTTCTGGCCGTTGACCCGCTGCGTGATCTCGCTGCCGATCAGGTTGGTGGCCACGCCGGTGCCGATGCTGGCCCCGACCGCGACACCGCCGATGCTGACGCCGGCCGCGAGTGCGGCGACCTCCGCCACGATCCGGCTGTTGTTCGCGGCGGCGACCGCCACGTCACCGGCGGCATTCAGGCGGGCGTTGCTGACCCGCGCGCGGGTCGAGCCGCCGATCATGTTGGTGGCGATGGCACCGCCGCCAGCCACCGAGACGGCGACGCCGCCGCCCGAGAGCGCCACGGCGGCCGCAGCGACGCGCGCGTTGATGCTGGACCCGCCATTGTCGGACGGAACCGTGGCTTCGACGCGGATTCCGCCTGTGCGCGTCGTGACGGTGGCCCCATCGACGATTGCGGTCACGGCATTGTTGATCACGTTCAGGGCCACGGCGACGCCGATCGCCGGCGCCACGCCGACGGCGCCGCCCGCGGCCGCGATGGCGGCTGCGCCGACATCGACGTTGATCGTGGCCTGATCCTTGGCGCGGACGGTGACGTCGCCGGCCGTGACGCTCGTCGAAGCGCCGGTGATCGCCGCGTTGGTGGCAAAGCTGATCGCGTTGCCCGAGTAGCTGCCCGAGCCGGCGACGCCGACCGCGACGGTTCCGCCCGTGGCGACGGCCGAGGCCGCCGCGACGGTCGCGTCGATGGTGCTCGAAGAGGTCGCGGTGACCGCGAGCGATCCCTGCACCGCAGCGACCGTGTCGGCGATCAGAGCCTCGACCCTGGCGCCGCCATCGGTGTCGAGCGTCGGCTGATCGAGCCGGTTGCCGTTCGCGTCGGTGGTCTTCCAGCTTCCGATGATGTTCTGGGCGCCCGAAAGGCCGATCGCCACCGGAACGCTGGCGAGACCCGCGCCGCCGCCGGCCGCGGAGAGCGCGACCACCTTGGCGTCGATGTCCTGGCTGCTCTTGGCGCCGACCCGTAGGCCCGCAGCGCTCGTGACGCGGTTGAGGGACGATTGCCCGGCCGCCCGCTCGATCGCCGCGCGGGTGCTCGTGGTGATGACGTTGAGGGCGCCCGCGCCGCCGCCGGCCACCTGCACGCTGACGCCGCCGGCACCGCCGACGCTGACGGAGGCCGCCGTGGCGATCGCCTGGATCGAGCCGCTGCTCTCGGCCTCGACCGCGATGTCGCCGGAAGTCGTGGTGACGCCGCTATCGGCGTTGCGGATGAGCGCCTCGACCGTGTTGCCGATGCGGTTGGTCGCCATCGAGACCGAGACCGTAACGCCGACGCTGGCCGCTCCGGCGCCGCCGCCCGCAATGCCCGCCGAACTGACGGAGGCCGTGATCGCGGAGGTGTCCTTGGCGGACACGGCGATCTGCGTCGCCGTGATGCCGGTCGCGCCGTCGCCGTCGATATAGGCGCGCGTCGCGACGGCGATGGTGTTGGAGGCGCCGGTGCCGGAGCCCGCCACGCTGACGGCCGCTGCGCCGCCGCCCTGGATCGAGGCCGAGACCGCCCCGACTTCCGCCCGGATCGTCTGGTTCGAGACCGCCGTCACGTCGAGCGCGTTGTCGGAATCGACGCTCGCATTGCTGAGATAGGCCTGGATCTGGTTGCCGGCACCGATGGTGTTGGCCGCCGCACCGACGCCGACCGAGACACCGACGCCCGCCGCGCCACCGCCGCCGGCGGCCGCAGCCGCCGCGACGATCAGGGCCTGGATGTCGGCGTTCGAGCCGGCCGACACCGTGGACTTGCCGCCGCGCACGATCAGCGCACTGTTGGCGACGAAGGCGTTCGTGCGCACCGTGATGACGTTCGACGCCCCGGCGCCGCCGCCGCTCACCGAAACGCCCGCGGCACCGCCGCCGCCGATCGAGACGGCTGCCGCCGCGGAGCTGGCCCGGATGCGCGCATCGTTACGCGCGCCGACCGAAACGCCGCCGCTGCGGGTGGTCAGGCCGGCATCGACGTTCGAGATCGACGCCTGGATGCCGCCCGCGATGCTGTTGATGGCGAGCGCAAAGCCGATCGCCACGCCGACGCCGGCTGCGCCGCCGCCCGCCCCGGAGAGCGACGCGGCGCCCGTGACGGCGGTGATCTGGGCCGTGTTGGCGGCCGAGACGGTCACGCTGCCCGCCTTGATGCCGTCCGTGCCGGCGCCGTCACCGTCGATCGTGGCCGAGGTTTCGACCCCGATGGCGTTGGCAGCCACCGAACCGGCTGCAGCGCCCGCGACACCGGCCGCGCCGCCGCCCTGGATCGCGGCGGATGCCGCCACGACGGTCGCTGTGATCTTCTGGCTCGCCGTCGCCTGAACCGTCACGGCCGCGGCGATGTCGAGGGGAGAGTTCCTGACCGAGGCCTGGACGGCCGTGGCACCGCCGCTGCCGAGCGTGTCCACGCGCTCGGCATTCTGGCCCGTGCTGGACCATTCGCCGATGCGGTTCTCGGCACCGCTGACGCCCAACGCGACGCCGACGCCGGCTGCACCGCCGCCGCCGCCGGACGCGGCCAATGCCGAGATGATCGCCGTGATTTCGGACGAACCGGCCGCCGTCACCGTGAGGCCGCCACTGCCGGTCGCGGTGATGCGGCTCGCATCCACCATCGCGCTGACCGAGCCGAGGATCCGGTTCGAGGCGAAGGCACCGCCGCCGGACACGCCGACGCCGGCCGAGCCGCCGCCCGCGATGCTGATCGCCGCCGCCGCGGCCGCCGAGTTGATGCGGCCGGCGCGCGAGGCGCTGACCGAGACGCCGAGCGGTCCGGTCGTGCGCAGGAGGGTGTCGGCGTTCTTGATCGCCGCTTCGACGTTGCCGGCGATGCTGTTGAGCGCCAGCGTGAAGCCGACCGCCACGGAGACGCCGGCCGCGCCACCGCCCGAGCCCGCGAGCGAGGCGGACCCGGCGAAGGCGTCGATCGTGGAGATGTCGGAGGCGCGGACCGAGACGCTGCCGGCCTCGATACCGGTCGCACCGTCGCCGTCGATGACGGCGCGGGTTGCCACCGCGATGGCGTTCGTGACCGAGACGCCGGCCGCCGAGACGCCGACGCCGGCCGAACCGCCGCCGCCGATGGAGGCCGCCGCAGCGGCCACCTGGGCCGCGATCGCCTGAGCCGAGCTGGCCCCGACCGTCAGCGCGCCGCTCGTCTTGACGCTGCTGCCCGTGAGAAGCGCCTCGACGACGGAGCCCTGGGTCGCGGCCGCGGTATCGACGCGGTTGCGCCCCTCGCCGGACGACGTCCAGTCGCCGATCTGGTTGGCTGCGACGGACACACCGATCGCCACGCCGACGCCGGCCGAACCGCCGACACCGACGGCGAGGGAGGCGGCCGCGACGAGAGCCGAGATCTTCGACGTGGCCGCGGCGGTCACGGTGATGCTGCCGCTCTGCGTGATCGTGCTGGCGGCCATCACGGCCCGGGTGACGGGGCGGATGGTGTTGAAGGCGAGCGCACCGCCACCGGCGATGGCGATTCCGCCCGAGCCGCCGCCGCCGATGCTGACGGCGGCCGCCGTCGTCGTCCCCGTGATGGTCGCGTTGCTGAGGGCATCGACCAGGACCGCACCGGTGCCGGCGTCGATCCCGTCGCCGACATTGTTCACGCTGGCCCGGGTGGCCGCGTTGATGGTGTTGAGCGCAAGTGCGAAGCCGATCGAGACCGCGACGCCGTTCGAGCCGCCGAAGGCGGCGCTGACCGCGGCGGTGAGCGCGTTGGCGGTGATGCTCGAGGTATCGGCCGCCTTCACGGTGACGGCGCCGGCCTTGATCGCGTTGCTCGCGATCGCGCTGCCGCCCACGCCGTTGCCCTCGATGAAGGCCTGCGTGGTGACACCGATGGCGTTGATGACGGCCGTGGCGCCGCCGCTGACGCCGACGGCGTTGGAGCCGCCGCCCGCGAGGCCGGCCGAGATCGCCGCGATGTTCGCCTTGATGACGTTCTTCGACGTCGCCTCGACCGCCAGGGCGCCCTTCGCATCGACGCCGACGCGGGTCAGGGACGCCTCGACGACGGTGCCGCCGTTCGTGGCCAGGGCATAGCTGGTGGTGGCATCGGTGCCCGAGGAGGACCAGACGCCGATGCGGTTTTCGGCGATGGCGGCGCCGAGCCCGACGCCCGCGGCATTGCTGCCACCGACGCCGGCGGCCAGCGAAGCCGCCAGGATCGCGGCGTTGATCGCGGCCGAGGCCTCGGCCTTGACGCTGATGTTACCGCTCGCGCCGGTCGTGGCCAGCTTGCTCTCGCTCGCCTGCGCACGGGTGCTGGTGGTGATGACGTTGCGCGCATAGGTCACCGCCGCGCTGACGGGAACGGCGTTCGAACCGGATGCGGCCACGGCGATCGCGGCCGAGGCGGCGTTCGCCGTGATGGTGCCCGCCGATTTCGCGGAGATGAGGATCGCGCCGACGGTCTGCAGACCGCGATCGACGTTCCTCACCGTCGCCGAGACATCGTTGGCGATGGTGTTGAGGGCGATGCTGCCGCCGACGGCGATCGAGACGGCGTTGCCGGACGCGGCGGCGAGCGAGAGGCTCGCCGAGAGCGCCCGCGTCGTGATGGTCGAGATGTCCTGGGCCGAAACGGTGGCGCTCGCGGCCTGGAATCCGGGCGTCGCGCCGGTCTTGTCGCCATCGATCGAAGCCGCGACCGCGAGACCGATATTGCTCATCGCGAAGGTGCCGCCGACGCTGACCGCGCCGGCCTTGCCGCCGGCGACGGTGACGCCGGCCGCGATCGCGACGATGTCGGTCGTGATGGTGTTGTTGGCGCTCGCCGCGACGGAGAGCGCTCCCGTCGTCGTAACAGGGCTGCCCACCAGCGTGGCCGAGACGTTGGCGCGGCTTCCGAGCGACGGCGCCTCGCTCAGCGTGTGGGCCGTCTCGTCATAGGCGGTCCAGGCACCGATCTCGTTATAGGCGATGGAGACGCCGAGCGCGCCCGCGCCGCCATCGCCGGCCCCGCCGCCGATGGATGCCGCGGCGCCGACGACCAGGGACTTGATCGTGGCGCTGCTGCTCGCCGAGACGGTGACATCGCCCTTCGCGTCGATCGACGCGTTCTGGCCCGTCGCCGTGGTGCTGCTGTTGATCTTGTTGACCGCGGCGACGCCGGCACCGGAGACGGCGATGCTCTTGTCGGCGCTTGCGCTCACCGCAACGCTGGCCGCTGCGGCGCGCGTCTCGATGGTGCCCTGCCGCGACGCGTCGATGGTCACGCCGCCGGTGAGGGTGGTGACATCGGCGTTCTTCACGGTCGCCGTGACGTTGCCGCCGATCTCGTTGATCGCGACGCTGGCCGCGAGTGCGACCGCAACCGACTTGCCCTGGCCGAACGAGCCGGCCACCGAGGCCGCGCCGACATCCGACGAAATGGTCGAAGTGTTCTTGGCGGTCAAAGCGAGGCTACCGGCCTCGATCGCGACCGACGCGCCATCCGCCGCGTAAAGCTCCGCCGTGGTGGCGACGTTGACGGCGTTGCGCGCGCCCGAGCCGCCGAGGCTCGCCGTACGCGCGTCACCGGTCCCGCTGCCCGAGACGCCGACCGAGACCGTCACGGTCGTCGCATCGATATCGGCCTTGGACTCGGCGCGCAGGCCGACGGCGCCGGTGGAACGCACCGGCGTGCCGGCCACCGTCGCCCGAACCGCCGTGCCCGAACCGCCGATGACGTTCTGTGCGGCGGAGACACCAAAGGCGACGCCCGTGGCCTTGCCCTCGGCCGTACCGGCGAGGGTGATCGCGGCCGCGCCGGTGAGCGCGGCGATTTTGGCGCTGTCCGTGGCCGAGACGGAGAGGCTGCCGACCTTGGCGCCGCCATTGGCGCTGTCCCCGACCTTGGAATCGGTGATCTCGGCGATCGTCGATCCCTTGACCGTGTTGATCGAGAGCGCGCCGCCGCCGCTCACCGAGGCGCCGTCGCCCTTCGAGGAGATCTGCGCGCCGACGGCGGCGGCGTAGGTCTGCGCGAAGATGTCGGCGCTGCGGTTCGCGGCCACGGTGACGTCGCCGAGGGTCGCGAGATTGGCGACCTGCGTGATCCGCGCGGCCACCTCGCTGGTGATCGAATTGTCGGCGAGCGACAGGGCGATGGCGAGGGTCGACTTCGAGGCGGTGTTGCTCGCATCCGCGCTCAGATTGGCCGAGAGGCCGAGGGCGACGGAGGTCGCCCGGATGACGGCGGTGTCCTTGGCCGAGACGTTGATCCCGCCCGTGCCGGAGGTGACCGCGTCGTCGCTGCTGCCGGTGCCGTCGATGACGGCGGAGGCCGAGGTCACGACCTTGTTGCGCACGAATAGGCCGCCGCCGGACAGCGCGACGTTGCCGTCGGTGCTGGAGCCGCCGGAGCTGCCACCCGTCGAAACGCCGACCGCCATGGCGGTGGCCAGCGTCCGGGCCTCGATCCGGCCGCCCGACTCGGCCTCGACCGACACCCGACGCCCGGCGCTCAGCCGCGACTTGGTGACGTTCGCCTTGACGTCGAGGGAGCGCGCCTTGTCGGCCGCGAGGCTGCTGGTGCCATCGACCGGGATCAGGCTGAGGTTGTAGCCGATCATGTTGAAGGCGAGCGAGACGCCGATCGCCACCGCCTGGGCTGCGCCCTTGCCGACGATGACGGCCGCCGCGGCGGCCTCGACCGAGGCCGTGATGGTGGCAGCGCTCTTGGCGGAGACGGTGATGTTGCCCTGGCCGCCGGTTCCGTCAGTGACGCTCGGAGCCTGGCTTCCGGACGCGGTGATCCGGCTGTCGGCGATCCGCGCCTCGACGCCGCCGAGGATCGTGTTGACGCCAAAGGCGCCGCTGCCGGAGACGCCGAGATTCTTGCCGTCCTCGGTGCTCAGCAGCACGGCGATGGCGGTGGCCGCGACCTTCGCGGTGATGGTGGCGGTGTTGGCAGCGGTGACGCTGACGTCGCCCGCGCTCGCCGTGAGGTCGCCGATCCGGTCGAGGCCGGCTTCGAGCACGACGTCGAGGATGGTGTTGCGGGCGAAGCTGGCGGCGACGGAGATCGAGCGCGTGGTCGTCGGGGTGCCGGTCCCGCCGGTGTTGCCCGTATTGCCGGTGTTACCGGAGGTGTTGGTGCCGCCCGAGGTGCCGCTCGTGTCGGGCATGTTGTAGACCACCGCCGTGACGGGGGCCTTGACCACGGCCTCGATGGTGGACGCACTCCGGGCGTTGACGGCCACGCCGCCCGCCGCCTTGAGGCTTGTCACGTCGGCAATGGTGGCCGAGGTGCCGACACGCACGAAGTTCAGGCCGGCGACGGCGCCGACGGTGGTCGCGGCCGAGCCGATCGAGGTGACGGCGTTCTCGATGGTGGCCTTGATCTTGGCCTCGGATCGCGCCTCCACCGAAACCTTGCCGGTGGCGTTGATCGGCTGGCCCGAGATCGAGGCGGTCGCGGCGAACTGGCCGCCCTTGGTCATCTGGCTGTCGAGATCGATCCCGGCCAGCAACTCGGCGAGGTCGAACACCGCGTTGGTGCTCGGGCTGCCGATCTTGTTGAAGGCGGCGGTGATGCCGACGGCGGTCTCGCTCGAATCGACCGTGCTGTCGATCGTGGCGGTGATCGCGCCGGTGTTGCGGGCGCCCACCGCGACATTGCCGACGGTCGCGTTCGCGTCGCCGAGCGGGCTGCGGTCGATCGTGGCGGTGCTCGCGCCCATCACGACGTTCGAGGCGATCACCGCCTGGGCCGCGATGGACTGCTTGTCGCCGGCCTTGGTGCCCGGCTTCAGCTTCGACTCGACCTTGCTGTTCACCGTCGCGGTGATCGTCCCGCTCTGCTCCGCCTGGACGCTGATGTCGCCGGCCTTGGCGACGGTCATGCCGGTGAGCGTCGCCGTGGCGGTGCTGCGCACGTCGTTGGTCACGAGGATGCCGCTGACGGCGACGGCGTAGGGCTTCGACGGGGTCTGCCCGCTGGTGGTGCTCGTGTTGCCGGCCGGCGGCGTCGCCGAGCCGGCGACATCCTTGCTGTCGCCGAGGTTGAGCACACCCGGGGGCAGGAACTTCACGAATTCGCGGAGATTGTTCTCCCGCCAGCCATTGGCCTCCGTGTAGGCCTCCGTCTTCAGGTCGGAGACGAGCTTGGTATCGCCGAAATAGACGTAGAGCTTCTCGACACCACCGACCTTCGCGAACACGATGTCGCCGAACGTGACGGTCTTCGAGCCCGACTCAGTGGTGTAGGTATAATTGCCGAGGATCTTATTGGCGAAGTCCTCCAGCACGCTCGGCTTGGTCAGGCTGGCGATCGCCGAGAGGTTGTTCAGCGAGGTGATGCTGCCGTTGCTGGTCGCCGAGATCGTCACCGCGCCGGCGGCGTCGAGCGTCTTCGTCGGGTCGATGGCGGTGCCGGCCGGGTTGCTGCTGTCGATCCGCGCCACCGCCTCGGAATTCACGAGGTTGCCGGAGAGCGCGAAGCCGATCGCGTAGGCGCTCGCATCCTTGAGCACCGCCTGCGAGGCGCTGGCCTTGTTGGTGAGCTGGGCGTTGATCGACGCGTCCGAACGCGCGGTCACGGCGAGCGCATCCTTGGCATCCGTCGTCGTGACATTGCTGCGCAGGATCTGCGCGCGCGCCCCCGACGGGTCGGCGTCGTTCCCGCTGCCGGCGGCGATCAGCGGCTGACCCGTGATCGTGTCGGCGGCGCGGAACAGGATGTTCTGCTCCTTCCAGCCGATGGTGTTGAAGGCGAGCGTGATCGACACCGCGCCCTGGTCGCTGGAGGTCGCGGTCTTGGCCGTGGCGTCGATGGTGGCGGTGTTGGCCGCATCGACCTTGATCCCGCCGCCGGTGACGGCGCTGTCGACGATCTCGGCCCGCGCCGTGCCGAGGACGGCGTTGGTGGCGATGATGCCGCCGAGCGCGAGGCTCGTCGGCTGGCTCTTCGTGCCGAGGGTCCGGTCCGTGGACGGATCGCTCGGCGTGGACGGGGCCGGGGTGCTGACGTCGGTCGTCGGCTTGTAGGAGGCGGCGGACTTGACGTTGGCGGCGCTGTCGGCGGTCGCCTTGATCGTGGCGGTCTCGTTCGCCTGCACCGTGACCGTGCCGCCCGCCGTGGCGATGACGCCGGTGATGCGCGCGACGGCGTCCGCATGGACGCTGTTGAGCACGACCAGCCCGCCGATCGCCAGCGAGGCGGATGGCTGCGCCGCGACCGTGCCGGTCTTGGCGGCGTTGTTGGCCGACGGGTCGCCCGTGGGTGCCACCGTCTCGGTCGAAGACGTGGCCGGGGCCGGCGTCGTGGTGCCCGTCCCCGTTCCGGAACCGGTGGTCGGCAGCTTCAGGCCGTCCGGGATGAAGTTGGACTCGAGGGCCCGCTTCCAGAGGAGCTTATTGGTGTAGTCGGTGGCTGCGAGATCGATTGTCGCGTTGCCGCCCATGTAGATGAAGATGTCGCCAGCCTTGTAGGCGCTGGACTTGTCGGCGATCAGCTTCCACTTCGCCCCGTCCGTGAAATCCGGATCGAGCGCGTTGATCTCGACCAGGATGTCGGCACCGACATACTTATAGATCTTGCCCGAGAGATCTTCGATCGTTTCGCCGGTCTTGACCGTGATCTCGCCCTGTCCGGCCTTGTAGGTCGGCTTGGCATAGCCGTCCGCGATCCGCACCCGCGTGCCGAAGGTGACGTCCTGCGCGTTCGCGGTCTTCGGAAGCTGGCCGTAGGCCGAGAGGTCGACGGCGCCGATGCTGTCGGTGCTGAGGCCGAACGGCTTCAGGAAGTTGTTGAGCCCATCCTTCAGCTCCAGGATCTTGCCGGCGGTCTCAATGACCGCGCGGTCGACGGCGACCTGCAGGCGGATCAACTGACCGACGCTCTTTTCGGCCGGATCGGAACTGTTGCGCAGGACGGCCTCGTCGAGATAGCCGAGGCGCGCCGCCTCGGCGGCGACCTTCAGCGCCTCGAGCCGCGCCTCGTCGGCACCGGCCGTATTGATCGAGGCCGACGTCAGGTGCCCCGACAGCGCGTCGGCCGCCTCCCCGATTCGCGTCGCGAGACCGGTCTGATCGGTGCTCGGGATCTTGGAGAGATCGATTCCGTTGAGAGCGTCGACGAGGGTCTGGTTGATCTTGAGCAGATACTCGGTCGTGACCTTGCCCGCCCTGAGTTCGAGCAGCTTCGTCTCGACCTGCTTGAGCAGCGTCGCGGGACCGGCCTGAAGCTCCTCGATCAGTCCCTTCACGCGGGTGATCTGCGCGGTGACCTTCTCCTCGAAGGCCAGCAATTCGGCCGGCGCCCAATCGGCGCGGTTCTTGATGATGTTCGATTGAATCGTAGCCGACTGAACTTCGTTCGGGTTGGTCGAGAAGTCCGACGGGAGGTACTTGTTGAGCTTCGACTGATTGGTGACGGCGCCGCCGTCGCTCTTCGTGACGGTCGAGCTCGTCACGATCTGGACGTTCGAGGTGATGCCGGCCGCATCCGTTGCCGTGACGGCCAGGGCGCCGCCGGCCGTGATGTCCCGGGTCACGCCAGTGTTGTCGATGAGGGCGACGGCGCTGCCGCTCACCTTGTTCGACGCGAGAACGACACCGAAGCCGGTGCCGGCGCCACCCGAGACCATCGCGACATCGGCCGAGGAGGTCGCGGCATTGCTGACGGTCGCGTTGATCTTGGCCGCCGAGGTCGCCGTGACGATGAGGTCGCCGCCGGCCTTCGCCGAGGATTGGACGATCGTCGCCTTGGCACCCGCGCCGACCTCGCCGCCGAAGGCCTTCGAGATGGCCGACTGCCCGATCAGCGTGTCGATGGTGTTGAAGAGCAGGTTCTGGGTCTCGTAACCCACCGAGTTGAAGGCGAGCGTCACCGCGCCGGAAACGCCCTCGCCGCCCGACGTGGTCGATGAAGCCCGGATACGCGCATCGACGCCGGATTCGTTCTCGGCGCTGACTTCGAGATTGCCGGTCGTGGATTCCACCGTCGAACGCAGGACGCTGGCATCGGCGCCGCCGCGCACGACGTTGGTCGCCGCGATGCCGTTGGCCGCGATGAGCGTGCCGCCACCGGTGCCGCCGCTGGTGCCGGCCGCGCCGGTCTTCGACTGGAAGGAGGTGCCGCCGGACGACGTCACGGTGCTGAGGAGGGTGGCCGAGATGTCGGCGGCATCCGCGGCGTGGACCGTCAGGTCGAGAGCGGACGTCACCGTGGCATCGGTGATGCGAGCGCCCGCGCCGCCGGTCACCTCGTTGAACACGATCAGGCCGCCGAAGGCCTTGGACGACGAACCGGGCGTGCGGGCGGTCGGGGTCGGATCCGTCGAGCCCGCGGCGGGCGCAGGGGCAGCCGGCGGGTTGGCCACCGTATCGAGCTTCGGCATGACCGTCTTGGCCGCCGCGGGAAGCCAGTTCGCGCTGGTGTAATCCTCGCCGTGGAGCGTGACCTTCGTGTTGTCCGCCCCGCGCCAGATGTAGATCGTGCCCGGCTCGCCCTTCGAGAGCGTATCGGTCTTCGAGAGCAGTACGCCCTGGCCGGCCATCATGTACTGGAAGCCGCCGTTCGACGTGTAGCGCGCCTTCTGGCGCGTGATCGTCGTGGTGCCTTCCGCGGTCTTGATGGTCGTCGTGTCTTTGTCCAGCGTGTCGCCGGCCGTGGTGCCGGGCGTCGTGCCGGCCGCCGTCGGCTTGGTGGACACGATGGCCCCGTCATCGACCGCGAACCAACGGGCGGCGTTGGTGTAATCCTCGGTCGCGAGGTTGACCGAGGCGTCGGACGCAGCGACGAAGATGAACACCCGGCCCTTCAGAGCGGGCTCTTCGGTCCGCTTGGCGTCGGTGTTCGAGCTCGATCCGGCCGGGGTGGCGAAATCGGCAGCCAGCCGCACGCGGTCACCGGCCTTCAGCGCCTTGGTGCCGGATTTCGAGGTGTAATCGTAGATGTTGAGGGCAGTGGCGACCGCCTTCCTGGCTAGTTCGGCGACGCTGCCGGAGACCGACGACGCACCGATCATCGTGCTGGTCGATTCGATGCCGGCCTGATTCTTTGCCGAAACGGTCACGGCGCCATCAGTCGAGGCGACGGTGGCGGCGGTCTGAGCCGGGGCCTGAGCGGCGACGGTTTCCGCGCCGATGAACGCCTCGGCGCGGGCGCTGACCTTGTTCATGGCGAGCACCGCACCCGCGGAGATTCCGCGCGCGCCGGTTTCCGCCTTGTGGACGGTTTCCTCGGAATCCGCCTGCTCGGCCTTGTTGCCGGCCTCGGCGGTGATCTTGGCCTGGCTGTCGGCGGTGACGGAGACGTCGCGCTTGGCCGTGACGGTGGAGCCGGTGATGTAGGCCTTTGCGCCGGCCGGGTTTTCGCCGTTGGTGGCGGTGGCGATGAGCGGATCGCCGACGATCGTATCGACGGCGTTGAAGAGCGGGTTCTGCTGCCGGAATCCGACCGTGTTGAAGGCGAGCGTGAAGCCGACCGCCGTCGTTTCGCCGGCAACAGACCCGGCCGCACTCGCCTCGATCGTCGATGTGTTCTCGGCGGAGACGCTCACGCCTCCGTCGTCACTCGTGACGGTGCTGTCCTTGATGTAGGCGAGCGCGCCGTTCTGCACGTTGTTGGACACGAGCACGCCGTTGGCGGCCGAACCGCCCTCGGCCTCGACCTCGCTCTCGTCGGTGGCGTTGATGGACGCCTCCGACTTCGCGCTGACGCTGACGTCGCCGCTGGCCTGAACGGTGGTGTTGACGATCGAGGCCTTGGCCTGACCCGACACGTCGTTGCGGGCGAAGATGCCGCCCAGCGCGGTGGCCGAGGATTTCGCCGCCGTGATCTTTCCGGTCGGAGCGGCCGAGCCGCCGGTCGCACCCGGCACGACATTGGTGGCGTCGAGCTTCTTCCAGAGCGCGAAGTCGGCAAAGTCCCGCGCCGTGTTGCCGAGATCCTCGGCGGCGGTGAAGTCCGCGCCCATGTACTGGTACACGGCGCCCTTGTCGCCCTTGCCGGCCCAGGTATCGCTGAGGCGGATCTTCTCGCCGAACTTCACCTGCCGGCTGCCGGACGCGGTGGTGTAGGTGTAGTCGCCGAGCAGCGCCTCGGCGTTCTTGCCGAGGCCGCTAACCGAGCCGGTCTTCTCGGCCGAAGCCGAGGCCGCCACGGCGGTCTCGGCCTCGATGCCGACCGTATCGGTGGCGGAGACCGTGACATCCGTGCCCGAGACCGTCTTGGTCCGCGCATCGATCACCGCCTCGGCGGCGCCGCTGACGCGGTTCATCGCAACGAGACCGGAGACCGCCAGGGAGTTGACGCTCGCGGCCTTGGCCGCGGCCGTAACCTCGTTGCTCAGGGTCGAGGCGATCGTGCCGGACGATTCGGCCGTCGCGCTGACCGCACCCGTGGCCGTGACCCGGGTGTTGGTAATGCGCGCGCTCGCCTGCGCCGTCGCCGGGTTTCCGAGATTGGTCCCGACCAGGGCGTTGAGGGTGTCGAAGCCGAGATTGCTGCTCTCGTAGCCGATCGCGTTGAAGGCGAGCTGGATGCCGCCCGCCCGTGCCGTGGTCGTCGGCGCGGTGGTTTGCCCCGACCCCGTCGTCGGCGTGGTGGTGCCCGTCGTCGGCGTCGTGGTGCCACCGGTCGAGCCGCCGGCGGCGGGGTCGGCGGCGGCGTCTTCGGTACCGGAGGGGCCGCTCGACAGCGCGGTGATCTGCGCCTGAACTTCGGCCTCGATCGAGCCGGTCGTCTTCGCCTCGACCGTGACCGCGCCATCGTCGCCGGCAGTCGCGACCTCGGCGTCGGTGATGGAGGCGTCGGCGGCCGACAGGATGGTGTTGGTCGCGATCACCGCGTTGATCGCGAGCGCGCTCGAATTCGACGTGCTGGACTTGTCGAAGGCCGAGGTCTGGCCCGGAACCGTGCTCGCCGTCCCGCTGCCGGCCGTGCCTTCGGCCGTCTCGCCGGTCTGCTCACGGATCGTGGCGATCGCTTCGACGGTGGCATCGGCCTTCGACGTGATCGTCGCGCCGCGCTCGGCCGAGACCACGACGCCGCCATTCACCGTCGTCGTGGCGGAGGAATTGCTGATCGCGGCGGTGACGCCGCCCTTGATCTCGTTGCGCACGACGATGCCGCCGGCCGAGGTGCCGCCGGATCCGGTCGTCTTGGCCGGCGCGGCCTCGGTCTCGCTGACCCGGCGCCAGAGGTCTCGATCCGTGAACTTGACCGTCTTGAGGTCGAGCTTGTTCGCGGCGGTGCGATCCGCACCCATATAGGCGTAGACATCACCCTTCGCGCCGATCAGTTCCCAGCTCGGGCCGGTGAAGTTCTCTTTCGACAGGTCGATCGAATCCGACGTCGCCGGTGCGGTCGGCGTCTTGATGTAGCGGTAATAGGAGCCGACCTCGCCGCTGCCGGCCGGATGGCCGGGGCTCACGAGGACGACATCGCCCGTCTTGACCGCCTTCAGCGTCGGAGCCTTGCCCGGCGTCGTGCCGCTCTGGGCCTGCTTCGTCGTCGACGGCAGGTTCGACTTGATCGCGTCGAGGGTGCTGACGGTCTTGATCGCCTGCTCGCCGAGCAGGGTCGAGAAATCGACGGCCACGCGCTGGCCGAGGGTGATCGCCACCGGCTGGCTTTCGCTCAGCTTGTAGTCGGACTTGATCTGCGGCTGTTTCGTCGGCAGGCCGCCGTCGCTGGCGGCCTGGCTCGAGGCCACGAGCTTCACGTTGGCGTTGATCGTCGACATGTCCGTCGCACGGACGCCGAGTTCCCCCCCGCTGGTGATGGTCGCGCCGCTGATCACTTCGGCGGTGGCCGAACGATTCATGCGGTTGGTCGCGATGAGGCCGCCGATGCTGCGCGAGCCCGCGCTCGTCACCGCGCCCGGCTCGCTGCTCAGCGTCGGCTTGCCGAGGAAGGTCCGGGCCTTGTTGATCGCCGTGCGCGTCGCCTGCGCCTTCGCTTCGTCGAGACGCGACTGCTCCGGGGTCGAAACGGTCACGGTGTTGCTGACCGTGGCGTTCACCGTGCCGGCGCTGATCGCCTTCACGCCGACGCCGCCAGCCGTGGCCGTGACGGTGGCCGCCTCGATCCGTGCACGGGTCGCCTGGGTGGCGGCAATGGTGAAGAACCCGCTGCCGAGAATGGCGTCGAGGGCCATCCCCACGACCTTGTCGGCGAGCTTGTCGCTTCCGGTCAGGCCGTCCGGCCGGTAGCCGACGATGTTGAAGGCCGCCGCACCGCCGATGGCGGTGCCGCCGGACTTGCTCTCACCCCCGACCGAGGTCTGCACTCGCGAATCGATGTTGGTCACGTCGGACGCGTTGACGGAGATGTCGCCGGTCGCGGCGCTCATGCTTCCGCCCCGGACGGTCGCCGTGGTGCTGCCGAGCACGATGTTGACGGCGTAGGAGCCGGCCACGCCGAGCTTGCTCGCCGCGACGACGGCCTTCGCGTTGGTGGTCAGATCGAGGGCGTTCTGCGCGGTCAGCGCGACGCCCTGCGCGCCCGTGACCACCGAATCCGCGACGGTCGCCGTGATGTCGCGCTCGACCGTGTTGACGGCGGAACTGCGGGCGATCCCGATCAGCTCGCGCTTCGCCTCTTCGGCATCGCTCTCGTCCTCGAGGGTGTCGGTCCGGATCGGCTCGACGATGGCCTGCGCCTTGGTCGCATCCATCGCGACGACGGAGATGCCGCCGCCGGTGGCGGTCAGGCGCGCCGTCTCGACGAGGGCCTTGGTGGAGCCGGTCAGCAGGTTGCGGGCCTGGACGGCGCGCGACTCGATCGTGGTGTCGTTGGTGGCCGCGACGGCGAGGGACGCGGCGGCGACGGAGACGCCGCGCACGGCGACCCGCACGGTGTCGTTCACATTGATCTGGGCCGCACCCGCCTTCATCGGCGCGGGCAGCGAATTGTCGGTCTCGCCGTCGCCCGCGACGAGGCCCGTCTCCGGGTTGGCCGGATCGGTCGCGTCGGTGGCGGCGCGGATGCGCACGGCCAGGGTGCCGGCGTTGGCGGCATGGATCCCGGCGGCGCCCTGCGCCGACACGAGGGCGAGATCGTTCGCGGCGGGCGCTCCGGCGGGAAGGCTTCCCGCGGCCGGCACGCCGAGATCGACGCTGGTGAGGCGCGTGACGTTCTGCGTGCCGGTCAGGCCGAACAGGTTGAGGATGTTGATGGCGGCAGCGGCCTTCGCGGCCGCGCTCGCCGCAGCGTCCAGCGCCGGGTCATCGAACTGGAAGCCCGGTACCGACGTGGCATCCCGTGCGACGAGCGTGATCGTCGAGTCGGTCTTGTCGTCGGCCGAGATCTGGAGCGCGAGGGCAGGATCGCTGCCGGCAAGGGTACCGGCGCCGGTCTGAACGATCCGCGGGTCCGTGATCACCGCACTCGGAGCGACCGTCACCTGCGTCGTGTTGTTGATCGTCGTCTCGGCCGATTTGATGAGGGCCTTGGCGGCCAGTTCGGCGGGCGTGAAGATGTCGCTGAAGCTGCCCTCGCCCTTGATCGCGCTCTTGACCTTGTCGAAGGTGCCGGCCGCGGCGTCGGTCACCGTCAGGAGGCCGGGCAGAACGAGCCCGATGGCCTTCACGTCGACCTTGGCCACCGTGTTGGCGGCGATCTTCACGGTCCCGCCGTTCACCGCCCCCTTGGCGCCGACGGCGATCGTGGAGCTGTTGGTCTGCCTCGGCGTGACGCTCTTGAGCTGCGACGTCAGCGTCGAGGTCAGCGTGACGGCGTTGTTGACATCTGTCGTCAGGACAGCGTCGCCCGTCCCCGCATCGACCGTACCGGCGAGGGTGATTCCGGCGAGCCCGTTGGCGGTGACGCTGATGGTCGAAGTGTCGGCCGGCGCGGTGTCGGCGATCGTGATGTCGCTGCGGACGGCGACCCTCACGCCGGTTCCGCGGATGACGGCCCCGTCGTTGACGGTGACGGCCATCTGCGCCGTCGCGCCGCCGGAACGATCGAATCCGGATGTGGTGAGGACGGGCGTCACGGTCGCGTCGGCCGCGATCGTGACTTGTCCGCTGGCAGACAGCGTCTTGCCCGATGCGACGCTCAGGGTGTTGGCCCCCTCACCGCCCTTGAAGACGATGCCGAGATCACCCGCCAGCGCGCTCAGGTTGGCCGATACGGCGATGCTATCGTCGCCCGCGCCGCCTTCGAAGGTGACGGCGAGATTTCCGGATGCTGCGTTGAGATCGGTGTCGAAGACGATTCGGTCCGCGCCCGCGCCGCCGCTGACCGAGAAGGAGGGTGCGGGCGGCAGGCTGGCCAAGTGGAGCGTGTCATCGCCGCTGCCCAGGATCACACCGAGGCTCGTGGTCGGCGCGGTGAAGGCGAGGCTGCCGAAGGTCGCCGCCGAGGAGCCGCTGGTCCTGGCCAGCGTGTAGCTGCTTCCGCCGCCGGACAGCGTCGCGTCGATGCTTCCCGCCACGATCGACGAGATGTCGAGCTGCAGGCTCTTCTTGCCGCCGCCGAACGTTCCGCTGAGGCTGCCGTTGGCACCGATCGTCAGCTTGTCGTCGGCCGCAGCGGCACCGACGAGGTTGGAGACGTTCGAGAAGCTTCCCGCGAACTTGCCGGATGCGATCTCACCGGCATTGGCGCCCGTCAGCTTGAACTCGGCGCCCGATAGCGCGGCCCCGGTCGGCGTGTTCAGGAGGGCAATCGTGTTGTCGAGATTGTTGTTCGGATTCACCCCGGAATTGGTCGGATCGGTGAACGCGAGGATCGGCTTCTGAGTATTGCCGAGAAGCTTGAAGGAATCGGCATCGACCGTGATGGTCTCTTTGCCGCCCGACCCTTGAAGCGTGTAAGCTTGGTTTGAACTCGCATCGATGATGCCGAACGTATGGAGCGGGTTCGCGCCCTGCGTTCCATTCGTGTAATCAAAGACTTGAATACGCTGCACCGTCTTCGTGGTGCTGTTGATGGTCTCGTCCTGCTGGATCAGCTTGACGAGAAGCTGATGCTCGACGGTCGCAGCGTCGGACGGCGCCCCGATTTGATAGGTGATGTCGGAGTTGAGAAGAACGCGCGGCTCCAACGGATCGAAAATCAATCGATCGCGGTTGAAGAGCTTTCCGGCCTTCGTCTTTAGATGAAGGACGAGCTGACGCTTCGACGGACGCGACGGGCGCGGTGTCTCCACGGCCATGCGCGCACGATCGCGGCGGCGGAACAGGGGACCCCAGAAGCCTTCCGACTTGAACGGAAAAGCCATTGCCGCTCTCTCCAACCGGAACCTGCGCGGCCTGACCTGGCGCGCAAAGACACAGCGTCCCGGCAGGCAAGAGGGCCGCCGGGATCATTGTCACCGCGATTTTCAGATTTCGGCCGGCGCTCAGCGGCTGCGCATCGGCCCATGGCTCCCGGCCTCGACCGGGAGCCCTTCGGGATCAGGCGTTGCCCGAGGTCTCGAAGTCGGCCGGAGAAGCCGGGGCGGTCTCGTCCGCCTGCGCCGTCTCGGCCGGGGCACCGATGCGCTCGGCGATCGGCGCAAGGTTCCGCAGCGAAGCGAGATGCAGGTAGATCAGCTCCATCTCGTCCGCCTGCATCAACTCGGCGAGTTGCTCGGCCGACAGAGCCTTCAGGCGATCACGGCTGACCACGCTGAAGCCGGACAGCGTCGAGCGCTGACCGCTGCGAAGCGTGAACTGCGCCTGCATCGGCTCCAGAAGGCCGAACTCCTGCAGGCGTTTCACGAACAGCTTCGTGCGCTGGAACTGCACCTGGTAGGCCTGAAGGAAGCCCAGGACGTTCTGCAGATACTGTGTACGCTCGCCGTCGGCGTCGAACAGGCGCTCGCCGCGGCCTTCGTCGTTGCAACCCGAGAAATCCTCGTCGACGCAGAGCGTGAAGGTGGCATCGGCGTCGTTCGCGTTGTCGCTGGAAAACACGAACGGGTAGCGGCGCAGGAAGGCCGGGACATACGAACCGGACCACGAACCCGATTCGGATACGTACAGGTTCTCGTTGTCGCGAATGCCGAGGAGCGCCACCGGAATGATCTCGTCGGCAGCGCCGCCGAACACGATGGCATATTCGGCCGCCGAATTCGGAAACTCGGCGACCATGAGCGGCACCGAATTGACGCCGCGCGCGAAGTCGAACGACGCACCGGCCTTCACGGACCATGATCCGTGACGCTGCCGGGTGACCGGCACGGCACGCTCGTAGATGAGAAGCTGCTTACTCATTCCGACCCCACGTTGCGGCGCTCGTGCGATTCCCGCATCTTCGCCTGCTGCTGCATATCAGGACGGCCCCTCGCTGCGGAGGGATGGTTCCATTTTTTCGATTGATCCAGCGTCTCAGATGCAACCTCGCCAGCGCGGCCGCGACGGCGTCATTCGAGAGGATCAATCCTGGCCATCCATTCTCAGGGGCACAGGGCTCGGAAGCAATCGCGATCGGGGTCGTCGAAAAAAGAGTCACAGGGCTGTACCCGGCTCGACACGGTGCCGAAGCCGGGCCTTGCGTTCCAACAAACCAGCGGCTCACTAAAGCCAAGCTTCACGATCGACAGGCCTCACCGAACGGCGCGTGCGATACTTGTCGATGACCGACACAAGCAGCATCACTTAAAAATTCGCCAATCACGAAAAACAGTCAAATTTTTTCAAATTTCGTGCGATCACTTCGAAGAGACGCCAAATTTCGAATTCTATAATTCGTTTTTGGCGAATTAAAAAGAAGATGTAATTTCAACGAGCGAATTTAAACCAGCAAGTCGCCATCAGCGAATGCCCCCTTCGATCGCCCGAGCGATCACTGATGAGCACATCAGCTCTTGAAACCTGAATGGGCGACTTTAGCTGTACGCGTCTTCGGTGGCGGCAGCCAATCCAGGATATTTTGGCAAGGATACGGGCGAGGATTCGCGATCTGTGCCGGGATATTGAGTAATATCAATCGTATCATTGTTGATAAACTTCGTTCAGGAACGGCGTGATCACACAGTCACCCTCTTTTCCGCGACTTTCGGCGAGCATTGCCGGAATGGGAAAAGCATCCCGATCGTTTTCTTGGAAGTCGATTGTCCCGTGACCTCACTCCAGCGGCTGGATTACCTCACGACCGGGCTGCCCCACGGGACCGCGGCCGAAATCTGGAAAGGCGTCGTCGGCCCCCTGTTCGAGCCGCGGGCCTTCCATCCCGGTCAGCAAAGCCCCACCGGCTCGGCGAGCGGTGCCGTCATCGGCGACATCATGGTGGCACGGGTGGTGTTCGGGGCGCAGAGCTACCGCCGCGACCGGGATCTCATCGCCCGCACGCCGGATCACATCCTCTTCCATCTCTACAACGTCGGCGGTTTCAGCGGCTTCATCAACGGGCAGCAAACCACGATCTGGTCGTCGCAGGTCGCGATCATCGACCTCGCCCAGGAGGTCGACACGCTCGCGGCCTCGTCGGACACGGTCGCGCTCGTCGTCCCGCGGGCCTTGCTGCCGGGCCTGGCCGAGAACCCGCTGCCGCCACGGCTCGATGCGGGGCGCAACCGGCTTCTGGCCGCCCATCTGATCGCGCTGCGTGAACGCAGCACGCTCATCGAAGAACCGGATGCCGAGGCGGTCGTGACGCAGACGCTCGACTTCCTGCGCGCTCTGCTCGATCCCGCCCGCGCCGAGGAGACCGCCGCGACGCCGACGCTCGCCACCTGTCACCTCACGCTCGCCGAGCAGACGATCCGCACCCACCTCGCCTCGCCGGACCTGTCGCCGGAGATGATCGCCAACGAGATCGGCGTGTCGCGCGCGACCCTCTACCGGATGTTCGCCCCCTATGGCGGCATCATGCGCTCGGTCCAGGAACGGCGGCTCCTGGCGGTCCGGGCCGCCCTCAGCGACCCGCTGGAGACCCGCCGCCTCTCCCGGCTCGCGACCGATTTCGGGTTTCGCGGCAAGGTCCATTTCAGCCGCAGCTTCCGCGCCCAGTTCGGCATTACCGCGAGCGAGTTCAGGGCCGAGCAGGTGGCCCTCGCCCAGAGGGATGCGCGGGCCGATCTCGACGTCCTGCACGACTGGTGGCCCCGGCTCGGGAACCGATAGGGCATCGTCCCGAAGAGTCCTTGTTTTCGACGCGTCCTTTGCCGGCGAACCGGCCTCTCTCCTCAAAAAAGCGTGCCGGAGACGCGGCACTGCCGGATCAAGCCGAAGCCCGGCTCCAGGCCTGCCGCCGGGGCGCGGGCAACGGGTGAACGAGGTCGGCTTCGAGCCCGAATTTCGCGACGTAGGCCGTGTTCAAGCCGAGGCATTCACGAGAGCTGCAAGCCTCTCGGTGGGCGCATTGATAGAAGCCGTTGCGCTCGAATTCCCGCCAGAAATCCGGGTCGATGTGCAGTTCGGGCTGGCCGTTGACGAGGGCATCGCCGAGATCGCCGAGCAGGCATTCGGGGAAGTTCTTCACCTCGACGGCGCGTCCGAGCGCGCGGGCGCGCAAGACCGCCTCGCGCAGATGAGGCAGGACGTGGGCGTGGCGGGCAACGAGGCCCTTCTCGTCGCGCTCGGACATCGGGAAGTAGACCCAGAACTCCATCTGGGTCAGGCGCTGGAGATGGCCGAGCCGCGTGACGAGATCGGGCAGCAGGCGGTAGCTCCGCTCGGTGACCACGGTGTTGGTGAGGGTCTCGACGCCCTCCATCGCGTCGAGGGTCTCCAAGCCGCGCAGGGCGCGCTCGAACGAGCCCGGCACCAGGGTCAGCGCATCGTGGCTCGCCGCATCGCTGCCGGCGATGGAGACGAAGAACTCGTCGACGCCGGCCTCGACCAGCCGGCGGCAGTAGCTCGGCTGGCCGAGATGCATGCCGTGGGTCTGAATGCGGACATGCGCAAAGCCGCTCGCCCGCGCCCGGCGCGCCAATTCGGGCAGGTCGCGCCGCAGGGTGATCTCGGACCCGGTCAGGATCAGGCCGCTCCAGCGCCGCTCGCGGGCGTTGAGGGCGAGGATCTCCTCGAAATGCGCGTCCGATTCCGGCGCGAGCCGATCCATCGTGCCCTCGATCATGCAGTGGACGCATTTGAGGTTGCAGCGAAACTCCATCGTCAGGGAGACGTAGGCGGCGTGGTCGTAGCGTCCCATGGCGTCGTCCCAGCCCTTCAGAGCAGACCGTAATACGCGCTCTTCGTCACGGTCAGCCTGCCGTCGATCACCGCGTAGTCGATCCCGACATCGAATAGCAGGTGCGACAGGCGCCGCCGCTCCGAACGCACGAAGTCGCGGATCGCGGGCGGATAGGCGAGCCGGTCGAGGAAGGCGATGAGGCCATCGATTTCCACCCGCGAGAAATAGACGCCGTCGCACAGGCGCTTGTTGGCCACGACCACGACGCCGCAGCGCATCAGTTCGGGCCACAGGATCGCGTCGAGATCGAGGCCGGGCAGATCGAAATGGGCCGAACAGGCGGCCTTGGCCGCAATCGCGTCGCGCTCGCGGGCCGCGTCGAAGAAGCTGTAGAGGTTGTCGAAGACGAGGCCGTCGGCAGTGAGCCCGTAGCTGAGACCGGACGAGACGCTGCTGCCGGGATTGCCGACATAGATGTTGAGGCGGTCAAAGCTCCGCTCGCCCCGGGCCAGGGCGTCGTCGAGGTCGAGCGAGAACATGAAGTAGGGCCGCGCGCCCGCATAGCGCAGATCGCAGGGCGCGAACGGCGCCAGGATCGCCAGCACGCGCTCGATCGAGACCGTGCGCTCGAGCCGGCCGTAGTCGTAGAAATAGAACTCCCAGGTGGTGACGCCGTCCCGGAGCTTGGCGCCCCAGACACTGCGGCCGGGGCCGAGGCTGTCGCGCAGCGCGTCGCAGATCGCGAACAGCTTCGGATCCGCGCCCGCGCAGGCCAGCGAGTGCCAGAGCAGGCTCGCCTGCCGCAGGCGTCCCGCCGTCGGCCCGACGGGCTCGTAGTCCCACAGACAGTAATCGGCGTAGCGGTCACCCGGCGCGGACAGCTCCAGGCGGGCGGGGTCAAGGCCGGTCATCCGCCGGCGACGCCGGAATACACGGTGATGAAGGGCTGGCCGTCCCGCCCGACGCCGCCGGCGACATGGCCCAGGGTCTCCTGAAGCCTCTCTCTCAGGACCCTTGCGGCCGCCTCGCGCGGCACGCCGAGATCGACGAAGGCTTGGCCGAGCAGCGGCTCCGCATCGGCCACGGTCAGGCCGCAGGCATAGAGGTTGAGGTCGTAGGACAGGCGCCGTCCCGGCTCCTCGCGGGCTTCGAGATAGTGGACCGCACCGCGCCCCCTCTCCTGCGCCAGCCGCAGGATCGCATGGGCGGTGTCGCGCGCGGGCGCGCCAGCCGCACCCCACTCGCCGGCCATCCGGTTCAGCCGCGCCCCGATCTCCTCGGGGCCGCGCACCCGTGGCCAGTGGTAGAGGGTGACGACGGGCGGATGCGTTCCCCCAGGCGTCCACTTATAGGCGCGATGGACCAGCATCGGCTCCGCGCCGGCCTCGTCCGCTCCGGTCCAGGCGGCGTCAGTGCGCGACGACCATTCGACATAGAGCTTGTAGAGCGCGCCCGGCGGGCCGTCCTCGTAGCCGAGATGGAGGATGTCCGCCCCGCCGATCAGGCCGGCGGCCTCCGCGCGCTCCCGCTCCGGCAATCCGAGCCCGGCGGCCAGCCGGTCGAGCGTCGTTTCGGGCTTAAGGCCGAGGCTCGCGCGGTGCAGGCTCATGAGGAAGCGGTCGGTCTGCAGTCCCGCCGGGGAGGCTTTCACCGAGCGCTCGTAGCCGAAGGGCTGGCCGAGCCCCGCCACCAGATCGGCGAGACGCGCGCCCTCCGGCGTTCGGCGCAGACCCGCCGGGCCGACCGGCGCCGAAGCCGCCGCGATGCGTACCGAAGGCCCGGCGACGGGTACCTTACCGTGCAATGCGTCCATCAGACGGCCATGCGGCGCCATCGCCTCGGCGATCTGGGCCGACTGCGCACGGATGCTGGCGAGCAGTCGGGCGATCTCGCGGCCGTCGGCGACATCAACCGGAGCGAAGGGCCGGCGCGGCAGGAAATCGGCACCGGAGAACAGGAGGTAGTGATCGCCCTCGCTGAACGGCGCCTCCTCGCTCAACGCGACATGTCCGGCCAACTCGTAGAGGTCGAGGCGGTCGGCGAGCCGGTCGGGGATCGTCACCGCGCGGGCCGCCGCCCAGAACGGTTCCGACCGGCGGCCGAGAACGTAATGCGCGGCCACCGCCTCGGCCGCGTCGTCGTGGAAGCGGTTCAGGCGCGCGGCATAGGCACGGCGCAGCACGTCACCGCCGTCCCCCTGGCGCGGCAGGGTGGCGAGGAAGGTCTCGAGTCCGGCCAGGACGAGATCGAGATCGAAGCCGAGGAGCGGCTCGACCGCTCCGGCCGCCGCGCCGAGGGCGACGACGTTGCGCTGCCACGGTGAGGCGCGGCGACCGTGCCTTAGTTCCGCATCGACGATGCCCGCCTCGCTATCGAAGGCGCATCGCAGGGTGGCCGCCGCCGCATCCGGCGGCGTGGTCCGGCTATCGTAGACGTAGAGGTGCTCCGTGCGGTCGGCCAGCGGCAGCGATGCCGTCCAGCCCTCTGCCCGGCCGCGATAGGCGGTGAAGGGCGGCACCTCCGGCGATCGCGGCAAGGACAGGCGGGCCACGCGGTTTCCGGGGCCGCTGCCCGCGACCCAGGCCTCGCCGAGCGCGGTGCCGATGAGCTGCCCGGTGGCACCGGTACAATCGAGGAAGATGTCGCCCTCGACCTTCTGCCCTCCGTCGAGGACGAGGGCGCCGACATCACCGTACAGGTCGCGCTCGATCTCGCGGACCCGCCCGGCTACCCCGCGCACGCCTTCGGAGAGGGCCAAATCGCGCAGGAAACGGACGAGGGCGGTCCGGTCGAGGTGATAGCCGTAATCGCCGGATTCGGTGAGCGAGGACCGGTCTGCCATGGGACGGGGCCCGCGCCCTGCGGCCGCCATCAGCGCCTGGGGTGCGTAATCGGCGTAGCTCCCGGCCTCGACCTCGGCGCCCTCTTCGGTGCTCTCTTGGCGAAGCTTCATCCAGTAATGGAACAGGTCGCGGCCGGCGATCCGCGGGCCGCAGGCACCGAAGGGATGCCAGTGGCCCTGGCCCTCGGCGAACCAGTCGTCGTAGCGGCTGGCGAGCCGATAGGTCGCCGCGCAGCGGCGCATGAAGATCGCCTCGTCGATGCCGAAACCGGTGAGGAAGCGGGTGAAGGCCGGGCGCGTCGCCAGGGCGGCGGAGGCCCCCGCGGCCGGGGCCGACCCGACGAGGGTGACCGTCCAGCCCGCCCGGCGCAGGACGCGTTTCAGATAGAGCGCGGCCATCCAGCCGGCGGGACCGCCGCCGGCAACGACCAAGCGCGGAGGCGCGGAGCGTTCGGACCTGAACATCGAGTTGTCGGCTCCGCGAGCGTCGCCCCTCACGCCGTCGGCGTCGGGACGGCCGTAAGGGTGGCGTGGAGAGTGGATTGGATTTCGGACTGAATGGCGGCGAGGTGCCCGGCGAGCGTGCCGGCACCGAGGATCTGGTCCGCCGCCGGCCGGACCCGTTCGCGCTGCAGCGCGTAGGTCGGGTGCAGCAGGGCGTCGTAGCGTCCGAGATAGGCATCGAGCGCTTCGAGAAGCCCGGGGGCGGCCGTCGAATCGCGCCGTGCCGCCGCGGTGAAGCTGCGCAGCTTGCGCGCCAGCGCGACGTCCAGGGGCAGATCGAGCCAGACCAGATGGTCGATCTGTGCCCCCGTTCCGGGATGGGCCCGGCCGAGCAGGGTGTCGAGAACGATCACGGGCCGCGCCGCGCGCCGCGACAGGCGCAGCGTGCCGCCGCGCTCCCGGTCCGGCACCGGCTCACCGCGCCGCAGCCGGGCCAGATCCTCGGTGAGCCCCGGTACGGGCACCGCGTCGAGGGGCGCGCCGCCCGCGAGCCACGCCGCCACCCGTTCCGGCGGCCAACCGGTGATTTCCTCGTAGGCGTCGTAGGCGAGCACCGGTGCGCCGCCGAAGCGCTCCGACAGAGCGTGGGACAGCGTGGTCTTGCCGCTGCCCGGCGGTCCGCTGACGGCGAGGACGAAGGGCGCGCTCACAGCGCACCGCCGGGCTTGCGCGCCTCGATCAGGTGGAACGGCGTTTCGAGCGCGAGGCGGCGGACGGTGCAATCGACGAAGCCGAGAGCGGCCAGCGTCTCGGTATAGAGGTCCGCATCCCGGAAGAAGGGCTGGAACACGAGGTCGGCGGATTGGACGTAGCCGAGGGGGCGCTCGCGCAGAGCCATGGGTGCCCGCTCATAGATCACGAGACGCCCGCCGGGGGCGAGCGCGCGCGCGGCGGGCTCGAGCAGGGCACGGGCCTCCTCGGCCGGCCAATCGTGCAGGACCGACTTGAAGGTCACGAGGTCGTGCCCCTCGGGCAGGGGATCGCGCCGCATGTCGCCGGCCTGGAACGTGACGCGGGCGCCTTCCGGCCGGTCCGCGAGGTTCTCGCGGCCGAGCGCGCAGACGACGGGCAGATCGAACACCGTGGCGGTCAGGTTCGGGGCGCGGCGGCAGGCCTGGGCGGCGAACTCGCCGCTGTTGCCGCCGAGATCGAGCAGACGCCGATGCAGACCGGGCTCGATCCGGTCGAGGCCCGGCCCGGCCTCATAGCGCGTCAGGCAGGTGGTGTAGGCGACCCAGCGCCGGGTCGCGTCGAGGTTGTCCGGCGTGATCTCGAAGCAGCGGTCGTAGCGGAACAGCTCGAAGGTGCGCGAGGCCGCCATGAAGGCCGGCAGGTCGGCGACGAAGGCGGGAAAATGCCGGCGCAGATCCTCGGACGCGGCGGCGGCGAAGGCGAGCTTCGCCTCGATGAGGTCGCGGCAGGGCAGCACGGCGCGGAACGCCTCGCTCAGCCCGATCCGGCCCGGCGCGGGCTCGGCGGCGATCCCGGCGCCGACAAGGAGGCCGGTCAGGCAGGCAAGTTGCGGCCCCTCGAGCCGAAACTCATCGGCCAATCCGGCCGCTACAATGTCCGAGCGGCGGGCGAGCCGGTCGATCAGCCCGGATGTGAAGGCGAAGCTGAGGGCGTGCGCGGCGGCCTCGCTTTCGAGGAAGCGGTCCACGCGCGGAAATGCCGGGCCCGGCACTTCCGGCTCCGACGTCCCGCGCCCTCCCCCATCCGGCATCAGCGTGACGCCAAGCTCAGGCTGCGGCGCGAGACCCGGTCAAACCTCTGGAATGAAGGAGGCTTTGAATTGAGACGCTGGATCAACGCATTTTTCTTCGTGGCCATTGCCGCCGCCACATTCCATTCGTGATCGAATCGCACAAACCGTGCAATAGCTCCTATCGCCCTGTGTGCCATAAATGCAAGGCGACTTGGTTTCGCTGGGTTGGCAAGGCAAGCCGTCGTTCAACGACGGCTTTATTCGTGCAATGTCTTGACGAGGACTTAGGCTTCGCGAACCAGCCCGGCGGTGATGTCGAGGAGCCCGAGGAAACGTCGTGCGGTGATGCGCGCAGATGAGGGAGCAGTCGTGAGCGAGAGCAGCAAGCCCGGTGCCGCCGATCAGGTGCGTGCGATCGAATGGCGTGAAGACAGCATGTCGACGCAGTTCGCCAACGTCGTGAACGTGCAGGGCACCCGCGAGCAGGTGGATCTGTTCTTCGGCACCAACCGGACCTGGAACCTCGCCGAGACCGAGAGCGTGGTGGTCGATCTCTCGAACCGCGTGATCCTCACGCCGCTCGCGGCCAAGCGTCTCCACTCCGTCCTCGGCGGCGTGCTGACCGAGTACGAGAACCGGCACGGGCGCCTCGACCTCGACGCCTGACCATCCGGCTCCGCCGCCGCGCCGAACGGCGTGGCGGTGCGGCCCTTTCCCTAACAAGACCCTGAGCGCCGTCATTCAAGGAATCCGGGGGCCATGAGCGAGCGTTTGGCGGTGGAGGGCTCGTCCGCGGCGGGTGTGTCCGCAGCGGGCGCGGCCGCGCGCCTCTCACTGCTGGAGCCGGCCCTGTGGCAGGTGCTCCGGACCTCCCACACGCTTCAGACGGCGGCGGAAGCGTGGCTCACGCTCCAGGCGCCGATGCTCGGCGCCCCGAGGGCCTGCGTCCTGCTTCCCGGCACGTCGGTGGGGCTCGCCCCGCTCGCCGTGTTCCCGGCTCAGTCCGAGTGCGAAGCCGGCCTGCGCGAGACCGCTGAGGCCGCCTTTCGCGAGAACCGCCCGGTCGTACAGGCGATGGCGGAGGCCGGGCCGCATCCGGGTGCCGCGCCGCAGGGGCCGGGGGCGTGGATCGCGCTGCCGCTGGTTCTGGACGACGCGTGCTTCGCCGTCACCGCCTTCGCCCTCGACAGCCTCGACAAGGACGAGCTGCGCGCCGCGATCCGTCAGGTGCAGTGGGGCAGTGCGTGGCTCGTCGCCAAGCAGGCCGAGCTGGTTGGGCGGGGCGAGCGCCGGACGCTGGCCCGCTCGCGCTCCGTTCTCGACCTGCTCGCCGGGGTGCTCGAGCAATCGCGCTTCTCCGCCGCCTGCACCGCCGCGGTGACGGACCTCGCCATCGCCTTTTCCTGCCAGCGCGCGGCGATCGGCTTCGTGCGGCGCGGCAGCGCCCGGATCACGGCGATCTCGCACTCGGCGCAGTTCGGCCGCGAGATGAACCTCGTGCGCCGCCTCGGCGCCTGCATGAACGAGGCGATCGACCAGCGCAGCCTGATCCTATTCCCGCCGCCCGAGAACGAAGCCACCGTCACGACGGCGCATGCCGACCTCGCCCGCCTGCAATATGGCGGCCGGGTGCTGACCGTGCCGATGCTCGTGGACGACCGCTTCGTCGGTGCCATCACTCTGGAGCGGCCCGCCGACCAGCCGTTCAGCCTGGAGACCGTGGAGCAGGTCGGCGCCTGCGCCGCCGCCATCGGCCCGGTTCTGGAAGACAAGCGGCAGAACGACCGCTGGCTGGTGCTGAAGGCCACCGACGCGGTGATGAACGGCGCGCGGCTGATCTTCGGCCCGAACCATACCGGGCTCAAGCTCGGCCTCGCCGCGGCGCTGGCGGTGGTCCTGGCGCTCTCGGTGATCAAGATTGATTACCGCGTGACCGCCGATGCCCGCGTCGAGGGCCTCGTGCGCCGTTCCGTCGTCGCCTCCTACGACGGCTATCTCAAGACCGCGGGGCACCGCGCCGGCGACACGGTGCGCAAGGGCGATCTCCTCGCCGCCCTGGAAGACCGCGATCTCGCCCTGGAGCGCCTGCGCTGGGTCACCGAGCGCCAGCAGCGCACCTACGAGTACGACAAGGCGCTCGCCACCCGGCAGCCCGCCACGATCAACGTGGTGAAGAGCCAGATCGACCAGGCCGACGCGCAGATCCGCCTGCTCGACGAGCAGATCGCCCGCTCGAAATTCACCGCGCCCTTCGACGGCTTGATCGTCTCCGGCGATCTCTCGCAATCCATCGGCGGCGCCATCAGCCGCGGACAGGTGCTGTTCGAGATCGCCCCGCTCGACAGCTACCGCGTCGTCCTCAGCGTGGACGAGCGCCTGATCGCCGACCTGCGCGAGGGCCAGACCGGGCACGTGCTCGCGACCTCCCTGCCCGACCAGCCGCAGGTGCTGACGATCCAGACCATCACCCCCGTGGCCGAGGCCAAGAACGGCCGCAACCTGTTCCGGGTCGAGGGCCGGATCGAGGACGGCGCCACACGGCTGCGGCCGGGCATGGAGGGCATCGCCAAGGTCGATGTCGACCGGCGGCTGCTCGCCTGGGTCTGGGCCCGGCCGATCGTCGATTGGGTGCGCCTCGCCCTCTGGCACTGGTGGCCGTGAGGGGTTGAGGCATGTCCCAGTCCCTGTTCAGCCAATCGTGGTACCGCGTGGCGGCCCTGCGCCCGCGCCTGCGCCGCCACGCCGAGATCCACCGGCAGAGCTTTCGCGGCGAGGTCTGGTACGTCCTTCAGGATCACCAGACCGGGCGCTTCCACCGCCTCTCGCCGGCCGCCAACCTGATCCTCTGCATGATGGACGGGCGCCGCACCCTGCACGAGGTATGGGAGGCGGCCGCGCGCCGCAACGAGGATGACCCGCCGACCCAGGACGACACGATCCGCCTGATCTCGCAGCTCCACGGCTCGGACCTGCTCCAGGGCGACCTGCCGCCCGATCTCGCCGAACTCGCCGAGCGCTCGGAATCGACCGCGCGCCGCACCCTGATCGCCCGGGTGAAGAACCCGCTGGCCCTGCGCTTCCCGCTCTTCGACCCCGATCCGTTGCTCGACCGGCTCGCGCCTTACTTCCGGCCGCTCTTCTCGGTCTGGGGGCTCGCGGTCTGGCTCGCAGTGGTGATCTCCGGCCTCGTCGTGGCCGGACTGCACGCGGGGGAGCTGACGGGCGACGTCGCGGGCCAGATGCTCTCGGCGCAGAACGTCGCGCTGATGATGTGCCTGTACCCGGTCATCAAGGCCCTGCACGAAGCGGGGCATGCCTGCGCCGCCAAGGCCTGGGGCGGCGAGGTGCACGAGGTCGGCATCATGCTGCTCGTGATGTTCCCGGCGCCCTACGTCGATGCCTCGACCTCCGCCGCCTTCCCCAGCAAGTGGCAGCGGATGATGGTGGCGGCAGGCGGCATCTTCGTCGAGCTGTTCCTGGCGGGCCTCGCCGCCATCGTCTGGGCCACGGCCGAGCCGGGCCTCGTGCGCGCGGCGGCCTTCAACGTGATGGTGATCGGCAGCGTCTCGACGCTGCTGTTCAACGGCAACCCGCTGCTGCGCTTCGACGGCTACTACATCTTCGCCGACCTCATCGAGATCCCGAATCTCGGCTCGCGGGCCAACCGCTACGTCTTCTACCTGATCGAGCGCTACGCGCTGAAGATCGAGGGCGCGAAGAGTCCGGTGACGGCGGACGGCGAGCGGCCCTGGCTGTTCGTCTACGCGGTGGCCGCCTTCGTCTACCGCACCACCGTCTCGATCGCGATCGCCAGCTTCATCGCGACGCAGTACTTCGTCTTCGGCGTGCTGCTGGCCGGGCTCGCCCTGTTCGGCACCGTCGTCTCGCCCCTCGTGAAGGGGCTCAAGTTCATCCTCACCGATCCGAAGCTGAACCGGCGCCGGAGCCGCGCCGTGACCCTCACGAGCGTCGCCACGGGTGCGATGCTGGCCCTGCTGTTCGTGGTGCCCCTGCCCTATACGACAATGGCCCAGGGCGTCGTCTGGGCGCCCGACGACACGCAGATCCGCACCAAGACCGACGGCATCCTGACCACGCTGCTGGTGGAGCCCGGCCGCGACGCGCAGGCCGGCGAGGCCCTGGCGACGCTCGAAGACCCGAGCCTCGACAGCCGCGTCGCGGTGCTGGAGGCGCAGCTCGCCGAACTGCGCCTGCGCTACGACGCCGCCCGGCTCGGCGACCGGGTGCAGGCGCAGATCCTCCAGGAGCAGATCGCCAGCACGCAGGAGATCCTGCGGGTCTACCGCGAGCGGCAGGCCGGCCTCATCGTGCGGGCGTCCCAGGCCGGCCGGCTGATCGTGCCGGGTGCCGTCGATCTGCCGGGGCGGTATCTGCGCCGGGGCGAACGCATCGGCTACGTGCTCACCGCCGACGACCCCGTGGTGCGGGTGGTGGTGCCGCAGACGGATGTGGACCTGATCCGCAGCCGGACGCAGGGCGTCGCCGCGCGGCTGGCCGAGAAGCCCGAGGAAGTGCGCGCCGGCTCGATCCTGCGCGAGGTGCCCGGCGCGCAGCAGGAGATCCCGAGTCTCGCCCTCGCGACGCAGGGCGGCGGCATCATCGCCGTGGACGCCAGCAACCCGCAGAAGCCGGTGGCGCTCCAGAGCATCTTCGTCTTCGACGTCCAGCTCGCCGGCGGCCTCCCCTTCAACGTGCTCGGCGAACGGGTCTATATCCGGTTCGATCACGGGGCGGAGCCGATCGCGTGGCGCGCGCTACGCAGCCTGCGGCAGGTGTTCCTGAGCCAGTTCCGTGTCTGACCCCCTCGCCCTTTCCGCCGGCTCGGCGCCCGGAACCGCCTTCCGCGTGCCGCCGGCCCGCGCCTATTCCGAGCGCAAACCGCTCAAGGCGAGCCGGCTCGATCAGGCCGCCGCGCGGGTGATCGGCCGCGTGCGCGTCGGGCTCGCCGGCTGGGCCGCCCGCCGCTACGCGCGGATCGCCCGCGCCGCCCTGGCGCAGGCCGAGGACATCGCCGAGCTGTCCGAAGAGGCGCTGCACTTCCGCATTCGGGCGATCACCGGCACTCTGCGCGCCCGGAAAACCTTTCGCGACGCCGACATCGCGGAGGCCTTCGCGCTGATCCGCGAGATGTCGGGACGGGTGAAGGGGCAGCGCCATTACGGCGTGCAGATGATGGGTGCTGCCGCCATCCTCGACGGGCGCGTCGCCCAGATGGCCACCGGCGAGGGCAAGACCCTCACGGCGACGCTGGCCGCAGGCGCGGCGGCGCTGGCCGGCCTTCCGGTCCACGTCGTCACGGTCAACGACTACCTCGCCGAGCGCGACGCCGAGGAGATGCGTCCGCTCTACGCCGCGCTGGGTCTGACGGTCGGCGTCATCAAGGAGAAGCAGGAGCAGCCGGAGCGGGCGCAGGCCTACGGCTGCCACATCACCTACTGCACCAACAAGGACCTCGCCTTCGACTACCTGCGCGACCGCATCGCACTGGGCCAGCGCGCCAGCGACGTACGCCTCAAGCTCGAAAGCCTTCACGCGAGTGCGAGCCGGCTCGCCCAGCTCCGCCTGCGCGGACTGCACTTCGCCATCGTCGACGAGGCCGACAGCGTGCTGATCGACGAGGCGCGCACGCCGCTCATCATCTCGGCCCCGGCCGGCTCGCAGTTCGGCACGGAGGTGCTCGCCCGCGCCATGGAGATCGCCGCGGAGTTGAAGAACCCCGAGGATTACGGGATCGAGGCGGCCGAGCACCGGATCATCCTCACCGATGCCGGCCGCGAGCGGATCACGGGTCTCGCCACGAGCGACGGGCGCGGCGAGGCCTCGGCCTGGCGCGGGCGCGTCACACGCGAGGGGCTGGTGCGCCAAGCGCTCTCGGCCCTGCACCTGTTCCACCGGGACGAGCACTACATCCTGCGCGACGGCAAGGTGGTGATCGTCGATGCCAATACCGGCCGGGTGATGCCGGACCGGAGCTGGAGCGACGGCCTGCACCAGATGGTCGAGCACAAGGAGGGCTGCGAACTCTCCGGCGCCCGCTCGACGCTGGCCCGCATGACCTACCAGCGCTTCTTCCGCCGGTATCCCCGGCTCGCGGGTATGACCGGCACGACCCGCGGCGTCGCCGCCGAATTCTGGACGGTCTATCGGCTGCCGGTGGTGCGCATCCCGACGCACCGGCCGGTGCAGCGGCGCCACCTGCCCGACGAGGTGCTTCCCGACGAGGCGGCGAAATGGCGGCGGGTGACGGCGCGCATCGCCAAACTCCATGCGAAGGGCTGCCCCGTTCTGGTCGGCACCCGCTCGGTGGGGGCCTCCGTGCGGGCGAGCGCATATCTCACGGAAGCCGGACTGCCGCACACGGTGCTCAGCGCCGCCCAGGACGGGCAGGAGGCGGCCATCGTGGCGCAGGCCGGGCAGCGCGGCCGCATCACGGTGGCGACGAACATGGCCGGGCGCGGCACCGACATCAAGCTCGGCCCTGGCGTGGCCGAAAGCGGCGGCCTGCACGTCATCATGGTCGAACGGCAGGACGCGCAGCGCATCGACGACCAACTCGCCGGCCGCAGCGGGCGCCAGGGCGAGCCGGGCTGTTTCCAGGCGATCCTCTCCCTCGACGATCCGCTGCTGGATGGCAGCATCATCAGCCGCGGGCTCGCCCGCCGCATCATGGCGCTGCTCGGCCCCGAGCGGGGCCGGGTCTTCGGCGCGCGCCTGCTGCGCCACGCGCAGTGGCGCACCGAGCGGCTGCACGGGCGCATGCGCGCCGACCTGCTGCAATCCGACCAGATGCAGGACCGTATTCTGGCTTTTGCCGGCCATGCCGAGTGAGGACTGTTTCGCGATGACCCTTCAGGCTGGAACGCGGCAAGCCCGGATCTGCGCGGCGCTCGCCGCCCTCTTCCTCTCCGCCTGCGCAGCGAGCGCCCAGGACACCCGCGTCGATTGCGTGGTGGAGCCGGCGCAGAAATTGAAGATCGGTTCGGCCACGCTCGGCATCCTCAAGAGCGTGCCGGTCAACCGGGGCGCGGCGGTCAAGGCCGGCGACATCATCGCCCAGCTCGATTCGAGCGTGGAAGAGGCCAACGTCGCCCTGTCGCGGGCGCAGGCGGAATCGACCGCCGGCATCGAGGCGCAACAGACCCGCGTCGAACTCTACAAGCGCCGCCTCGAACGCCAGAACCAGCTTTCGAAGGGGATCGTCACCCAGGAGAAGCTCGATCAGGTCGAGGCGGATTACGAGATCGGCCGGCGCGACCTCCAGACCGAGATTCTCAAGCACAAGCTCAACGGCATCGAACTCAAGCGCGCCGAGGCGCAGCTCGAATTGCGGATGATCCGCAGCCCGATCCGCGGCATCGTCACCGAGCGGCTGATGTCGGCAGGCGAGTTCGTGCGCCAGGACAGTGCGATCTTTACCCTGGTCCAACTCGATCCGCTCTACGTCGAGGCCTACCTGCCGGTCTCCCGCTGGAAGGAGATCGCGCTCGGCATGCCGGCGACCGTCGTGCTCGACCAGCCGATCGGCGGCGCCTACGAGGCCAAGGTCAGCGTGGTCGACCAAGTCTTCGACGCGGCGAGCGGCACCTTCGGCGTGCGCCTCGAACTGCCGAACCCGGACTTCAAGCTGCCCGGCGGCCAGCGCTGCAAGGTCGCCTTCCCGCTTCCCCCCGCCGGCCCGCTCGCGACCGCCCTGCCCCCCGACACCAAGTAGGCCGCGAATCGGGGACCGGTTGCCCGACGCGATGGACCTTTGCCCGCCATCGACGTATTGCGCTGCACGATGGAGCGGACGGCGACACGGATGCTGACGGTGGGACTCGCGGCGCTTGGCGCCGCCGTGCCGCCCGCCGACGCGGGCAGCGCGCGGGCGCAAGCGGCCGGAACCGCCGAGACAGGCCGGGAGGCCCAGGATGGGTCCGAGGCACGCGCCTTGATCGAAACGCTGAGCGCCCGCCTTCTCGCCGCGCCGAGCGCCACCGCCGTTCTCGAAGCGTGGTGCGCCGAGCGCGGGCTCAGCCCCGATCCGCGGATCGTCGCCGTGCGCGTCCCCGGCCCCGACAAGCCCCCCGGCGCGGCCCGGCGCGAGCGGCTGGCCGTTGGCCCGGACGAGCCCGTGCGCTACCGCCGGGTGCGGCTCACCTGCGGCACCCATGTCCTGTCCGAGGCCGACAACTGGTATGTTCCGAGCCGCCTGACGCCCGCGATGAACGCGGCGCTGGACGGCACGCAGGCTCCCTTCGGCCACGTCGTGCGCCCGCTGGGTCCAAGCCGGCGCAACCGGTCGCTGACGATGCTGTGGCGGCCCGAATCCGGCGGCGTGCCGGGGCCCGGTGAGCCGCTGTTTTCCGTCGAGGCGGTGCTGACGGCGGGCGGCGTGCCATTCTGCGAAGTCGCCGAGACCTATACCGGAGCCGTGCTCCTTCAGGGCGAGCGCTGACGCGACGCCCGGCTGGAGCATCGTCCCGAAAGGTGGTTGCCGGCTTTCGAAAATGAGATGATGCGAAAACAGGAGCCTCAAGCATCGCGCTGGATCAGGTATCCAGGACGATGCTTTGGATCCCGGTTTGTCCCATCCGTCATCGCGCGGACGCGAAGTGATCCGGAACCGCGACCGTTCCGGAGAGATCGGTGCGTTGGACGGCTTTGCCTCGCAGTGACGGGATCAAGGTTCGTTGGTCAGAAATCCTGATCGGCCCGGCGGCCCTCGCGGGCGAGGCGCAGCAGGTTCTGGCCATAGCTGGTCTTGGCGAACAGCTCGCCGCGTGCCTGCAACTGCTCGCGGCCGATGAAGCCCTGGAGGTAGGCGATCTCTTCGAGGCAGGCGACCTGAAGGCCCTGCCGACGCTGCAGCACGCGCACGAACTCGCCCGCTTCCAGCAGGCTGTCATGCGTGCCGGTGTCGAGCCACGCATAGCCGCGGCTCATCCGCTCGACATGGAGCTGGCCGCGCTCGAGATAGGCCTGATTGACGGATGTGATCTCGAGTTCGCCCCGGTCGGAGGGCTTCACCTCCGCGGCGATGTCGAGCACTTGGTTGTCGTAGAAGTACAGCCCCGTCACCGCCCAGGGGCTTTCGGGGGTCTTGGGCTTCTCCACCAGCCGCAAGGGCCGACCGGACTCGTCGAGGGTGACGACGCCGTAGGCCTCCGGATGATCGACGTGATAGGCGAACACCGTCGCCCCGCTCTTGCGGGTGCGGGCCTTGGCGAGCAGGTCGCTCATGCCGTTGCCGAAGAACAGGTTGTCGCCGAGCACCAGCGCCACGTCGTCGGTGCCGACGAAATCGCGGCCGATGATGAAGGCCTGGGCCAGCCCCTCGGGCCGCGGCTGCACCGCGTAGGAGAAGGTCAGGCCGAATTGCTCGCCGGTGCCGAGCAGGCGTTGGTAGTTGCCGAGGTGCTCAGGCGAGGAAATGATCAGGATCTCGCGGATGCCGGCCAGCATCAGCACCGAGATCGGGTAGTAGATCATCGGCTTGTCGTAGACCGGCAGCAGCTGCTTGTTGATCGCCAGCGTGGCCGGGTGGAGCCTTGTGCCGGAGCCGCCGGCGAGCACGATGCCCTTCATGCGAAATACGTCCTGATCAGTGGGAGCGAGCCGGCCCGACCAGCCGGTCGAGGATGTCGTCGAGCGCCTGCTCCCACGAGCGCGGCGCGAGGCCGTAGGCGTCGGTCAGGCTCTGGGTGGAGAGGCGCGAGTTCACCGGACGCCGGGCCGGCGTCGGGTAGGCCGAACTCGGGATGCCCTCGACCGGCACCGAGCGCCCGCCACGCCGGGCCGAGCCCGCAACGATCGCGCGGGCGAAGTCGCACCACGTCGTCGCGCCGTCGTTGACGCAGTGAAAAGTGCCGGTCGGCGCGGCCTCGTCGCCCGCCAGCCGCAGGGCGATCGTGGCGAGCGCGTGCGCGAGATCGGCCGCGGAGGTCGGGCAGCCGTGCTGGTCATCGACAACGGCGAGCTTCTCCCGCTCGCCCGAGAGCCGCAGCATCGTCTTCACGAAGTTGCCCCGGTGCGGGCTCACCACCCAGGCGGTGCGGACGATGGCATGGCGCGGATTGGCGCTTCGCACCGCCATCTCGCCGGCAGCCTTGCTGGCGCCGTAGACGCTTCTCGGGTTCACCGGCGCATCGGGGGCGTAGAAGCCCTCGCCCGCCCCATCGAACACGTAGTCGGTCGAGACGTGGACGAGCGGGATGGCCCGCCGCTTCGTCTCGGCCGCGAGGATGGCCGGGGCCAGCGCGTTGAGGCGCCACGCGGCCGCGACCTCGCTCTCGGCCTTGTCGACGGCGGTGTAGGCGGCCGTGTTGATCACCGCCGCGTAGGCGCGCGCGTCGAGCGCGGCGGCCATGGCGGCCTCGTCGGTGATGTCGAGGCTCTGGCGATCGGGTGCGTGGACCTGCACGCCGTCGGGCCAGGGAAAGGCCTGAAGCTCCGTGCCGACCTGGCCGGCGCCGCCGAGGATCAGGATGTCCATGTTCAGGCGCTCTTGGGCGCGAGGCCGAGGCGCTCGCCGGAATAGCGGCCCTCGCGGATCGGGCGCCACCACGCCTCGTTGTCGAGGTACCAGCGCACGGTCTCCGTCAGCGCCTCCTCGAACACCTTGGTCGGCTGCCAGCCGACTTCACGTTCGGCTTTCGACGGGTCGATCGCGTAGCGGCGGTCATGGCCGGGCCGGTCGGCGACGAAGGTGATCAGGCGCTCGTGCGGGCCGTTCTCCGGCTTCAGCCGGTCGAAGGCGGCGCAGAGGGCCTTCACCACGGCGAGGTTGTTGCGCACCGAGCGCCCGCCCAGCAGGTAGGTCTCGCCGAGCTGGCCGCGCTCCAGCACCGCGACGAGGCCGCGGGCATGGTCCTCGACATGGATCCAGTCGCGCTCGTTCAGCCCGTCGCCGTAGACCGGGAGCGGCTTGCCCTCGAGGGCGGCCAGGATCATCAGCGGGATCAGCTTCTCGGGGAAGTGGCGCGGGCCGTAATTGTTCGAGCAGTTGGTGACGAGCACCGGCAGGCCGTAGGTCTCGTGCCAGGCCCGGGCGAGATGGTCGGAGGCCGCTTTTGATGCCGAGTAGGGCGAGCGCGGATCGTAGCGGCTCTCCTCGGTGAAGAACGCGTCCGGCGGCAGCGAGCCGTAGACCTCGTCGGTCGAGACGTGAAGGAAGCGGAACGTCGCCTTCGCCTCACCGGAGAGGCTCTCCCAGTGGGTGCGGGCGCCGTCGAGCATCACCTGGGTGCCGATCACGTTGGTGCGCACGAAGGCGCCCGGATCGGTGATCGAGCGATCGACATGGCTCTCGGCGGCCAGATGCATCACCGCCTCGGGCCTGAACTCGGCGTAGAGCGCGTGGACGCGGGCCGGGTCACAGATGTCGGCCTGCTCCAGGCGATGACGCGGGTCGTCCGCCAGCGGCTGAAGCGAGATCGGGTTGGCGGCGTAGGTCATGGCATCGAGGGTCAGCACCTCGTGGCCGAGATCCTGCACCAGATGCAGCACCAGGGCGGAGCCGATGAAGCCGCAGCCGCCCGTTACCAGAATGCGCATCGATCCCAACTCCGTCCAATTCCTGTCCGCGGGGTCGGCATCCGCGGGATGGGCAAGGGCCATGCCTGGCCGCGCCTACGCCAACCTGAGGTCGAGCTCAATCCACTCGATCGAACGATCTCGATACCTTGAATCAGAACACCCGCCCGAGATCGGCCAGAAGCGGCGCGGCCTTGTCCTTGCCCGAGAGGATCGCATCCGCTTCCGCGACCGGCCACGCGATGCCGATCGCCGGATCGTTCCAGCGCAGGTTCCGGTCGTCGGCCGGGCTGTAATAGGCGTCGACCTTGTAGGCGACCATGGTGTCCGGCTCCAGGGTGCAGAAGCCGTGGGCAAAGCCGGCGGGCACGAAGAGCTGCTCACCGCCCGTTGCATCGAGCCGCACGGCGACGTGGCGGCCGTAGGTCGGGGAGTCGGAGCGCAGATCGACGGCGACATCGAGGATCGCCCCGGCCAGCACCCGGATCAGCTTGGCCTGGGCGTTGGGTGCGACCTGGAAGTGCAGACCGCGGATCGTGCCCGCGGGCGCGGAGAAGGATTGGTTGTCCTGCACGAAGGCGTTGGCGATCCCGTGCTCCGACAGGATGTCGGCGCGGTAGACTTCGGAGAACCAGCCGCGATCGTCGCCGTGGCGCTTCGGGATCACCCGCTTGACCGCCGGAATGTCCGTATCGATGACCTGCATCCGCCGCTCCTGACGCGTCCGTACCGGCTCGCCGTCGGCGTAGGCCGCGTGAAGGCGGCGAAGTCAAGGCTGCATCGTCATGCGGCCTCATACCCCGCTCCTTGCGTAACCCCGGCGGCCTGACTACCGCTCGCCCCGGCCGGCGGTCACTGTCCGGCGAGGAGGGAAGCTCGAATGACGACGCCGCGTGCCAACCGTTCACGCCATCGCCCGACGCATGTCTTCGCCGCGGCGCTGCTGCTCGCCGTGTCCGGCACAGGCGCTCTGGCGCAAAAGGCCTCGGACCTCTCCGGCATCTGGCAGACGGAGACGGCGGGCTCGACCGTGCGCATCGCCCGTTGCGGCGGCGGCTATTGTGGCGTGATCGCCTCGACCGCCGGGGCCGGCCTCGACGCGCAGAACCCCGATCCGGCGCTGCGCTCGCGCAAGCTCGTCGGCGTGCAGATCATGCAGGCCGGAACCCCGAGCGGCGACGGCTTCGAGGGCAGCCTCTATAATCCGAAGGACGGCAAGACCTATTCGGGCAGCGTGACGCCGAAGGGGCCCGACACCATCGAGGTGGCGGGCTGCGTGCTCAGCGTTCTGTGCAAGCGCCAAACCTGGCGGCGGGTCCGGTAAGCGAAACCCCGCTTCCCCGGCTCAGTGATCCGCGCTTCCGGGCGCGGAGTCCGTCGCACTGTCGACGAGCGCGGCCTTCTCGGCCGGCGGCTCGGCGCTCGCCATGGCCTTCGTCTCCAGAAGGTGCTGCAGGCGAGCGGCGAGCTGCTTGTCGAGGTGGCGGGCGTAGGCTCCCTTGAAGTAGCGGGCGCCGGTGCCGCGGCCGTAGATCCGGTCGTGGGCGACCGCCATGCGATCGACCTCCGGGCGGCACAGGAAGCCGGTCACTCCGGCCGCCTCGTACCAACGCCCGTCCCGTGCGAGCCGCATCGCCTTCGGATTGGAGATCACGGTTTCGGCGAAGCACGCCGTCGCCGCTTCCTCGAGCGGTGCCAGCACCGTGTGCTCGGAGCCGGCCACATGCTGCCGGGCCGGACGCGCCTCGGCCGCGGGGCCGAGCAGGACGAAGGCAAGACCAACGAACGGCACGGCTCTCATCACGGCTCTCATGGGGCGCCTCGAACGCGTATGGAACGCCACCAGTGTTCGCCGAAGATCATGCCGGATCTAGGGCGAAAACCGGTCGCCCATGCCGCAGCGCGGAACAAATCCGAACCTGTCGCCGGACCGCCACAGGGCGACCCATGCGCCCCCCTCCGCACCGACGCAGCCTGAACGGCGAGTTCATCCGCGCCGCATCGCGTTCCAACTGCCGCTGCAACTGATCGGGCCGTCGCCGAGGGTCGACCAGCGGCCGGTGCCGGTCCCATCGGACGACAACCGTCCGAACACCTGCGCGGCGTTGCTGCCGCGGGAGATGGTGCCGCGCACCGTCCCGTTCGTCGCGACGCGCCCGCTGATCCCGACCTCGCCGCCGCCGTAGACGGCCTCGCCCCGTTGAATCTGGATACCGTAGCGATAGGCCCGGTCACAGGGGCCTTCGAGGGTCACGACCTCGATGCTCCAGCGGCCGTCGTAGCGGTGCGGCACCTGTACCTTGCGCTTGGCCGCCTCCGATGTCCCGGCGCTCCCCATGGCAACGGCGAAGGTGGCGACGGCAAGGATCGGAAGGCGCATGGAGATAAAATCCGACTGAGGGAATGGGGCCGTGTCGGCCCGTTTCAGTCGGAAGATCGTCTTGCGTCCCGCAGTGTCAAGGTTGCTCACGAGGCCTTGAGCGTCAGCCCCTCGCGCGCTCGGCCGCCTCCCGCAGGAGCGCCAACAGATCGCAACCGGCGAACAGGAAGCCTCCCACGCCCGCTTGGCGCAGAGCCTCCGCCTCGGCGGGTTTGCCGGCGAGGTAGATCGTACCGGCGCCGGCCGCCTTCAGCGCCTCGGCCGCGGGCCCGGCCTCGGTCTGGTAGACGGTGTCGGACGAGCATAGGCAGGCGATCCGCGCGCCCGACGCCTTGAAGGCATCGGCCAGGGCCTGCCTGTCGGAGAAGCCGTCATTGCCGATGGCCTCGATGCCGCCCGCGGCGAAGGCGTTGGCGGCGAAGGTCGAGCGGGCATTGTGGACCGCAACAGGACCGAGATTGGCCAGGAAGACCGCCGGACGCCTGCCCGTCTGCGCGAGGACGGCGTCGGAGGCGTCGCGCAGAGCCTCGTAGGGTTCGGCGAGGCGTCGCGAGGGCAAGGCCCCCTCCGG
Source organism: Methylobacterium sp. AMS5 (assembly GCF_001542815.1). Taxonomy (GTDB): domain Bacteria; phylum Pseudomonadota; class Alphaproteobacteria; order Rhizobiales; family Beijerinckiaceae; genus Methylobacterium. The sequence continues at coordinate 2,458,600 of NZ_CP006992.1, read as the reverse complement.
GCAAGCGGCGGGGTTCGGCGCCATATCGAGCACCGTCACCGGCTTCTCGGCGAGGAAGGGGAACTCGCTGGCGCCGGTCAACGGCTCCTTGCGGGTCGCGACCGCCCGTGCCCGCGCCTGGGCCACCGCCGCGATCCGACCTGCGAAGGCGCCGGCCTCCAGGCTCGCGGCAATCCCGCCCTCCCGCTCGATCTCCTGGAAGGCCGCCCAGGCCTTCTCGGTCAGTTCGGCGGTCAGCGCCTCGAAGCCGCCCGCGCCGGCCGCCGGATCGGAGACCTTGGCGAGGTTCGATTCCTCGATCAGCACGATCTGGCTGTTGCGCACCACCCGCCGGGCAAAGGCGTCGGGCAGGCCGAGCGCCAGGGTGTAGGGCAGCGCGGTCACCGAATCCGCCCCGCCGAGGCCGGCGGAGGCCGAGGCCATGGTGGTGCGCAGGATGTTCACGAAGGGGTCGCGGCGGCTCATCATCCGCCACGCGGTTTCGGCCAGGACCCGAAGCAGCTTCGGCTCGAGGCCGCAGGCCTGCTCGACCCGGGCCCAGAGCCGCCGGATCGCCCGGAACTTGGCGATGGTCAGGAATTCATCGGCATCCGCCACGAGGAGGACCGCGATCTGGTCGCGCGCGAGCGCCAGATCGTGGCCGCCGGCCTCCAGCGCCCGCAGATAGGCGACCGCCGTCGCGAGCACGGCGGCCAGTTCCTGTACCTCGCTCGCCCCCGCCTCGTGATAGGGCCGGGCATCGGCCAAGGCCGCGCGCCCGCGCATGCCGGCGAAGGCGGTGACGGTCTCGGAGAGGCGCGCCTCCCACCCCTGGTCGAGCCGGCCGGTGGCGGCGCGGGTGCCGATCGGGTCGAGGCCGAGATCGAGGTCGAGCGCGGACGGGTCGTCGCCGCGGCGCTCGATCAGCTGTTTGAGAAGCGCCGCCGTCTCGAATCCGGCCGGACCGGCATCGAGCCGCAGGGCGATGAGCGGCAGCATCACGCCCTTCAGCGCCGCGTCCAGCGTATCGACGGACGAGAGATCGAGGCCGAAGCCGCGGGCGGCGGGGGCGTCGCGGTGGACGAGGACCAGCGCATCGGCACCACCTTCGAGGTCGGCCAGCGCCTGTGTCCCGGCCTTCTCGGCGTCGGGATGGTCGATGCGCTGCGCCAGACGCCAGGGGCCGGGCGGCCGCACCGGCTGGGCCACCGCAGAGGCCGGCTCGTAGAAGGGCTCGATGCGCAGGCCGTCGGCGGTCTTCGCAACGAGGCGCTTCTCGAAGTCGGCTCCCTTCAATGCGGCCTCGACCGCTTGGCGCCAGCGCTCGCGGGTGGCGGGCTCGAACAATTCGGCGAGCGGACGATCTTCCATCTTGGGCGAGACCTTGACGATTCGGCGTTTCCCGACCGCTTCTTGAGAGAGCGGCGACTTGGCCGCAAGCCCTCGCACGGGGTGCGGGCAGGCGACAACCGACTTTAGTCCAGGTTGCCGCCCCCGCCTCGTTCAAAATCCTGAAGGGTCAGCCAAAAAGAATCAGTCCGGCAAAGCCCAGCGAGCCGACGATGATGCGCCACCACGCGAACAGCCAGAAGCCGTGGCGGGAGACGTAGTCGAGCACCGTGCGCACCACGATCAAGGCCGAGATGAAGGCCGCGACGAAGCCGATGACGATCAGCAGCGCGTCGTTCGAGGAAAGGTTCTTGTAGTTGTCGAGAAGGTCCTTGGCGAAGGCCCCGGCCATGGTCGGCATGGCGAGGTAGAACGAGAACTCGGTGGCCGAGCGCTTGCTTGCCCCCATCAGCATCGCGCCGACGATGGTGGCACCGGAGCGCGACACGCCGGGAATCATCGCGATGCACTGGAACAGGCCGATCTTGAGCGCCATCGGCAGGCTGAACTCGAACACGTCGGTCTTGCGCGGATGCTCGGTCGGCCCGTCGCCGGGGGCGGTCTTCGGCTCGCCGACCGTGTCGTCGATGACGAGCAGCACGATGCCGCCGGCCACCAGCGTGGCGCAGACGATCCACGGGTTGAACAGATAGAGTTTGATGTATTTCGAGAACAGGCCGCCGACGATCGCCGCGGGCAGGAAGGCGATGAGGATGGCGAGCACGAAGCGGCGCGCCCGCGGATCGTTCGGCAGTGCGGTGGCAATGTTCCACAGCCGGCCGAAATAGACGAACAGGATCGCCAGGATCGCGCCGAGCTGGATCAGCACCTCGAAGGTGTTGTTGGGCGAGTGGAAGCCGATGAAGTGGCCGATGAGGAGCTGATGCCCGGTCGAGGAGACCGGGATGAACTCGGTGGCGCCTTCCACCACGGCGAGCACGAGCGCCTTCGCGATCAGGACGAGATCCATAAGCCTGCCATTCCCCACGCCGATGTGCCGACAATGCAGGGCGCGGCAGACGACGGCGATGCGGCAGCTTTGCGGCGGCAGGGTTGACGGGCGGTTACCGGGTTGCGGCGCGTTTGTTAATGAGGTGGCAACGTTGGAGAAATAATCCTGGCGTGTCGCCCCAATTTCGCCCGTGCGACACGGTCTGCCCCAGGGCTCTGCCTTCTTTCCGCTGAACCACGGCCTCGATGGCGACGCTCTATCACTCCCCGTTCTGCCCGAACTCGCGCTTCATCCGCCTCGTCCTGGCCGAGATGGGGATGGAGCCGACCCTCGTCGAGGAACGGGCCTGGGAGCGCCGCCGCGACTTCCTCATCGTCAACCCGGCCGGCACCACGCCCGTGCTCGTGGAGCAGACCGGGCTCGCCATTCCCGGCGCGGGCGTGATCGCGGAATATCTCGACGAGACGCGGGGGCTCGGCCTCGCCGGACGGCGGCTTTTGCCCGACACCACCCAGGCGCGGGTGGAGGTGCGGCGCCTGCTCGACTGGTTCCTCGTCAAGTTCAACAACGAGGTGACCGAGTATCTCGTCACCGAGAAGATCGACAAGCGCTTCATGCCCTCCGCTGCCGGAGGCGGCCCGCCGGACATGAACGCCATTCGTGCGGCGCGCACCAACGTGCGCTATCACCTCCAATATGTCGGCTACCTGATCGGGCAGCGCCGCTGGCTGGCGGGCAACGACCTGACCTATGCCGACCTCGCGGCGGCGGCCCACCTTTCCTGCGTGGACTATCTCGGCGACGTGCCATGGGACGAGGACGAGATGGCGAAGGACTGGTACGCGCGGGTGAAATCCCGCCCGTCCTTCCGCGCGCTGCTGGCCGACCGGGCACCGGGGATGCCGGCGGCCGCCCACTACACGGATCTGGATTTCTGAAGCCCGAGAAGGCCGTTCTCACGGGCCGCGCCCTGCGCGAGACCATCGAGGCGCGCGCGCGCCGTCTCGGCTTCGAGGCGTTCCGCGTCACCCGCCCCGATGCCGTGCCGGACTTGCGTGAGCGCTTGCCGGCATGGCTCGCGGCGGGCCATCACGGCACGATGGACTGGATGGAGGAGCGGGCCGACCAGCGCGCCGCGCCCTCCGCCCTGTGGGCCGAGACCCGCAGCATCGTCATGCTCGGCATGAATGCGGGCCCGGAGCGCGACCCCCTCGAACTCGTGCGGCTGAAGGATCGCGCCGCCATCGCCGCCTACGCGCAACGGCGCGACTATCACGACGTCATCAAGGGCAAGCTAAAGGAACTCGGCGGCTTCCTCTCCGCCCGCTCCGGCCAGCCGGTGAAGGTCTTCGTCGATACCGCGCCGGTCATGGAGAAGCCGCTGGCTCAGGCCGCCGGGCTCGGCTGGCAGGGCAAGCACACGGTGCTGATCTCGCGCGAGCACGGCAACTGGCTGATGCTCGGGGCGATCTTCGCCCGTGCCGAACTCGAGCCCGACGCGCCCGAGACCGACCATTGCGGCTCCTGCCGCCGCTGCCTCGACATCTGCCCGACGGATGCGTTCCCGGCCCCTTACCAGCTCGATGCGCGCCGCTGCATCGCCTACCTCACCATCGAGCATCAGGGCCCGATCCCCGCCGAATATCGCGAACAGATCGGCAACCGGGTGTTCGGCTGCGACGACTGCCTCGCGGTCTGCCCCTGGAACAAGTTCGCGGTTGCGGCGCGGGAGACCCGCATGGCCGCCCGCGACGATCTCGTCGCGCCGCCGCTCGCCGAACTCGCCCGCCTCGACGATGCGGGGTTTCGCGCCCGCTTTGCCGGCACGCCGATCAAGCGGACCGGGCGAGACCGCTTCCTGCGCAACGTGCTGATCGCCATCGGCAATTCCGGTGACGTCACGCTTGCCGCGGAGGCGGTGGCCTGCCTCGCCGAGCCGGATCCGGTGGTGCGCGGTGCCGCCGTCTGGGCCTGCGGACGGTTGCTGCCGCGGGAGCGGCTGCACGAACTCTTCGCCGCCCATGGACACGGGGAAACGGAGGCGCATGTGAGGGAGGAATGGCGTGAGGCCGCCGCCCTCCCTATGGAAGCGGACGGCCTACGGGAGACCTGACATCGCATGAACCTGTTCGTCTTCGGCCTCGGCTTCTCCGCCCGGCATTTTGCCGAGCGTGAACGGGCGCGCTTCAACGCTGTGCGGGCGACGGTGACCGAGCCTGAGCGGGCCCGAAACCTCGCCGCCGAGACCGGATTCACCCTGCGTTCGTTCGGGCCGGACACGGACGATCCCCGTATCGCCGGCGACCTTGCCGACACCGATGTCCTGCTGATCTCCGCGCCGCCGGGCCGGGACGGCGACACCGTGCTCGCCCGCTACCGCGACGCCATCGCGAAAAGCCGCATCGGTTGGATCGGCTATCTCTCGACCATCGGCGTCTACGGCGACCAAGGGGGTGACTGGATCGACGAGACGACGCCCGCCACCCCGAAGAGCGCCCGCTCGCGCGACCGCCTCGCCGTCGAGAATGCGTGGCTCGCGCTGGGCGCTGAGACCGGCAAGGCGGTGCAGGTGTTTCGCCTCTCGGGCATCTACGGCCCCGGCCGCAACCCGATCGTGAAGCTGCGCGACGGCCGCACCCAGCGCATCGTCAAGCCGGGGCAGGTGTTCAACCGCATCCACGTCGCCGACATCGCCGCGACGCTGGCCGCCTCGATCGAGCACCCGCGGGGGGGCGCGGTCTACAACGTCACCGACGACGAGCCCGCCCCGCCGCAGACGGTGACCGAGCACGCCGCAGCGCTCACCGGACTGCCCCTGCCGCCGGAAATCGATTTCGAGACCGCCGATCTCAGCCCGATGGCGCGCAGCTTCTACGGCGAGAACAAGCGGGTGCGTAACCGCCTGATCCGCGAGGAGCTGGGCGTACAGCTTGCCTTCCCGACCTATCGCGAGGGGCTGGCGGGATTGGTCTCCGACGCAGGCCGGTAGGCGGCCCGTCGCGCAGCGTCCCGAGAGCTGGCCACGCATCTTCGGGACGAAGCTCGGGATCAGACGAACCGAACGCCGATCCCGTCGGCGGCACGCCGTAGGACGCGGCAGCGTCGGGACGGCTCACCGTCGATGTGAAGCGTGACGACCTCCGGCAGGTCCGCGGCCTCGAGTGCCAGCTTGGCGCCGCCCTCCGAGATGGTGAGAACGGTGCAGGGCCGGCTCTGCGGCTCCCCCGCCTTCCGCCCACGCTCCGGCACGAACGCGACATGGCCGGCAAGCGAGGAACGGTGGCGCTCCTCGCTCCGCCGCTCCTCCAGCCCGACCTTCCAGGCGTCGAGACGGCTCGCGAATTCCGCCACGCTCGCGGCGGTGGCCTGCATGTCGGTGTTGACCTGACCGGTGGTCGCGCGCTGCCGCGTGCTGTCCTCCGTCGTCTGCGCGATGAAACCCTGCACGGTGTCGACCACCGCCGCGGTCGAGACCAATGCCGCGCCGACATCCCGCGAGACCGCCTGCATGGCGCCGATCTCGCCGGTGATGCGCGCGGTGGCGGAGCGCGCCTGCTCGGCGAGGCTCTTCACTTCGGTGGCGACGACGGCGAAGCCGCGGCCGGCCGCACCGGCGCGGGCGGCCTCGATCGTGGCGTTGAGGGCGAGCAGGTTGATCTGCTCGGCGATGCCTGTGATGACCTCGACCACGCCGGTCATCGCGGCGGCCGCGTCGTCGAGCTTTGCCGAGAGGATGCCGGCGGCGTTCATACGGGCCTGAATGTCGCCGACCGCATCGTGCGAGCGGTTCATCTGCTCGGCGATCGATTCCGAGATCCGGTGCATCTCCTTGGACGCGCCGGCCACCGCCCGCACCCGGCCCAGCGTCTGCTCGGCCATGGCGAGGGCGCCGGCGCGCACCGCCATGCTCTGGCTGATGTCGAAGGCGTACTTCACGATCTTGAACGGGCGCCCGGCCGCGTCGAGAACCGGGTTGTAGGAGGCCTGAATCCAGACATCGTGGCCGTCCTTGGCCACCCGCTGGTAGACGGCGGAGGTGAACTGCCCCGCCCGCAGCGTCGCCCAGAATGCGGCATAAGCCGGGCTCGCGGCGTAATCGGGCGTCACGAACATCCGGTGATTCCGGCCCTGTACCTCGGGAAGGGTGTAGCCCAGGGCGTTCAGGAAGTTGTCGTTGGCGTCGAGGACGGAGCCATCCAAGTCGAACTCGATCACCGCCTGCGAGCGGCGGGCGGCCTCGACCTTCCCGGCCATGTCCGCGGCGACGCGCTTGGCCGCCGTGATGTCGGAGGCATATTTGACGACCTTGAACGGGCGCCCGGACGGATCGAGGATCGGGTTGTAGGTCGCCTGGATCCAGACCTCGCGCCCGTCCTTGCCGACGCGCAGGAACTCGCCGGCCCGGTACTCGCCGCGGGCGAGCGCCTCCCAGAAGGCGCGGTACTCCGCGGATGCCGCCTCTTCCGGCCGCACGAACTGGCTGTGGTGGCGGCCCTCCACCTCGTGCGGCGCGTAGCCGAGGGCTTCGAGGAAGTTGGCGTTGGCGCTGAGCACCGTCCCGTCGAGGTCGAACTGGATCACCGCCTGCGACCGGCTGATCGCGGCGATCTGGCCCGCCGTCTCGGCGGCGACAAGCCGCTCGGTCGTCACGTCGAGGGCGAATTTGACGATCTTCCGAACGCGGCCGGCGGCGTCGAGGACCGGATTGTAACTCGCCCGGATCCAGACCTTGCGTCCGTCCTTGGCGAGACGCCCATAGGCCGCGGTCTGAAACGCGCCGCGGCGCAGACCCTGCCAGAACGCCTCGTACTCCGCACTCTCCGCCTCCTGCGGGTCGACGAACAGGCGATGATGACGCCCGCGCACCTCACCGAGGGTGTAGCCCATCAGTGAGAGGAAATTGTCGTTAGCGTCGAGCACCGTCCCATCGACGGCGAAGGTGATGACCGCCTGGGAGCGGTTGAGCGCGTCGAAGATGGACGCGGCATCGGAGCGACGAAGGACGGAGAGCATCGGTGATTTCGGCTCCACTTGCCGTCCCAGGATGGCCGATGCCGCTTAAGAATCTCCTTTGTGGGATCGAAGGATGCATTTCTGTCCGTGCGGACTGGGCAGGCTTCCGCAAGCGGTCAAGCTTCAGCCATCTTCCTGGGCGCATGCAGGCATCAACTCGACCGGAGATTGTGATCCCTCCGTCCGACGGTCCGTCCATCGGACATCAGCAACCTGTTCGAATGGCTCCCATGATCGATCCCCTGCCGTTCAAGGCTCCAGCCTTGGCCGCCTTCATGGCCACCTTTCTGCTTGGGTCAGCCGCAGCGCAGTCTTCGAACGAGAGTTCTCCGCCATCACGCGGATCCGTTCTGACCGTCCGCGGCGCGGGCTCGTTCGAACAGAAGCCCGATTACGGGCGCTTCGAGGTCAGTCTGGTCACGCAGGACAAGACGTTGGAGGCAACCGTCTCGGCGCATGAAGAGCGAGCGGGCTCGGCGATAGAGGTCCTGCGTCGGTTCGAGCAAGCCGGCGTGAAAATCGAGAGAAGTCGCTTCCGACTCGATGAGGATCGATCCGGCGGTTATCAGCCACCACAAGATCCCGGACATCCGCCGCCGCCGCCCAAGAAATCGACCACTCCGTTCACCGCAACGACCACCTTCATTTTGAAGGCCAACGGGATCGATCAGTTGAACGCAACCATGAGTCGGATTGCGGAAACGGGCCTGCTTCGGGTTCAGTCGGTGAGGTTCAAGGTCGAGAATGAGCGGGCCGCGTTGCTCGACGCGCGCCGTGCGGCCATGCTTGATGCCCGCCAACAAGCCAAGGTCTACGCGGAGGCGGCCGACGTCACGCTCGTCGAGATCAATGCGATCACAGACGGAGAAGCCAGCCCTTCCGAAGTGGGAGAGGCCGACATGCCGCGATCACTCCGCCGCATCCAAATCGTGCCGCCGGCGACCATGCCGGGGCCGTGGGCAGCGACACCTACCCGGCGGGCAACGCGTTGCAACCGCCTGGGACAACACATATTATAAATGCCTATCCTACACCATCAGGTGAATATGATGATATGCCCTCGCTGTGACGGACAAGGAATAATCGTTAAAGCCATAATACGCTGCACAGGAAATAAAATATTTGTTTGCGACGAATGCGACGCAGCGTGGAACAATGAAACCGAAATCAGCTCTTGTACGTGGACAGATTTGACGGACATGTTGACGTCTATGAATTTGAAGGCGGGATGGGATAATTTGATTATATTGGAATGATCTAATTGTTTAATAAAATCAAATTCTTTCAACGCCACGGTGAACGTGAGGTGGCGCATCTCGCCGCGCTGAAGGGCAGCGACCGTCCCGCTCAGATCTCCTCCCGCACCCCTTTGCCGCGGCGCTCGAAGTAGAACGGGATCGGCCGGTAGGGCGGGAAGCCGGCGTCGGCCGCCGCTTCCAGATCGTCGAGGATCACGCGGGTGATGCGCGGCAGGTCGAGCTTGCGCGCGGCGTCGAGATCGACCCAGGCGAGTTCGGTCAATTCCGCATCCGGCCCGACGATACCGGGCCGCTCGGCGACCACCGCCTTACGATCGATGGCGAAGAAGCGGGTATCGAAGCGGCGGGGGCGCCTCGGCGGCGTGATCGCCCGCGCCACCAGATGCAGGGCTTCGAGGTCGGGCATCACCCCTTCGTCGGCAAAAGCCTGCCACGCACCCTCCGGCGCCGTCTCCGGTGGGCCATAATCGCGGGTGCCGGTGAGAAGTCCGGTCTCCTCGTAGGTCTCGCGGATCGCGGCGAGCGCGAGGGATCGGCCGAGATGGTGGGGTGCGCGCGGCAGCTTGGCGCGCAAGGCGTCGTCGGCCCGCTGCGACAGGGCGCCGGCCACCGGCATCATCCGATCGGACGGCTCGATCCGCCCGCCGGGAAACACGAACTTGCCGCCCATGAAGGCGAGACCGGCATGGCGCCGGCCCATCAGCAGCTTCAGTTTCTTTCGTGACCGGTCGAGAATGATCAGCGTCGCGGCATCGCGCGGGCGCAAGAGCACCGGGCGGGGCGGGGCAGCAGGCGGATCAGGCCGATCCGAGTCAGGCCGATCCAAGCTCTGGGGCGTCGCCCGCTCTGCTTCCTGCCTCACCGCCGCGTCTCTCCCCCGTGCCGGTCCCGCCGCGCGCGGGGGGCAGCTTGCCGAAACCGTGCATGCCGAACGTGTATTGCAGGCCGATCACCGCGCCCTTGACCGGCTGCAACAGCCCGAGCGCCAGGACGAGGGTGAGCAAGGGCCACACCGTCATCGAGATCCAGAGCGGCACGTCGTAGCCCATCTCGATCTCGAGAACGAGGTAGCCGACGATGTGGCCCACGAGGAAGATCACGATATAGGGCGGCAGGTCGTCGGCCCGGTGGCCCTCCATCTCGAGGCCGCAGGCCTCGCAGGCGGGCCGCACCTTGAGGAACCGGCCGAAGACGTGGCCCTCCCCGCAATGCGGGCAGCGGTTGAGGAAGCCGCTGGCCATGGCCGGGAGCAGCCGCGTCCGCTCCTGGGGAGCCGAGGCCGGAGGGGAGACGTAGGTTTCCATAGAGGCGACGTTAGCCCCTTCCGCTCAGCGACGCGAGCCGCGATGGCGCCGCGCCGCATCGCTCTCGGACGCCGCCGCCTTGCCGGGGCGCGGCTTGCCCTTCGACGGCTTTGCACCGAACTTCGCCTTGCCCGCACCTGCCTTGGACCCGCTGCGCTTGATCCCGCCGCCTTTGGCACCGGAGCGGCCGCGGCCCTCCGACAGGATCTCGAAGCGCAGCGCACCGGCGACCGCCGCCGCCTCGACGAGGCGGACCTCGACCGTGTCGCCGAGGCGGTAGGTCTCGCCGCTGCGGTCGCCGACGAGCGCGTGCAGGGCCTCGTCGTGGCGGTAATATTCGTGGCCGATGGTGGAGACGGGCACGAACCCGTCGGCTCCGGTCTCGGCGAGCTTCACGAACAGCCCCGAGCGCGTCACCCCGGAGATCCGGCCCGAGAAGGTCGCGCCGACCCGGTCGGCGAGGTAGCCGGCGATGAGCCGGTCGATGGTCTCGCGCTCGGCTGCCATCGCCCGGCGCTCGGCCGCCGAGATTTGCTCGGAGACCGCGTCGAGCATGCCCGGCGTGGTGTCGACCGGCAGGCCGTCCTTGCCCAATCCGCACGCACGCACGAGAGCCCGGTGGACGATGAGATCCGCGTAGCGCCGGATGGGCGACGTGAAGTGGGCGTAGCGGCGCAGGTTGAGGCCGAAATGGCCCAGATTCTGTGCAGCGTAGACCGCCTGTGCCTGCGAACGCAGCACCACCTCGTTGATGAACGGAGCGTGCTCGCTCTCGGCCACCTGGGCGAGGACGCGGTTGAACAGGTCCGGACGCAGCACGCCGCCCTTGGTCATCTTGAGGCCGACCGAGGCGAGCACCTCGCCGAGGGCGCGCATCTTCTCCAGGGCCGGTTCGTCGTGGACCCGGTAGATCAGCGGCGAGCCCGCCTTCTCCAGGGTCTCGGCCGCCGCGACGTTGGCCTGGATCATGAACTCCTCGATCAGCCGGTGCGCCTCCAGCCGCTCCGGCACGATCACCCGATCGACGCCGCCTTCCGCGTCGAGCAGCACCTTGCGCTCGGGCAGGTCGAGAGCAAGCGGGCCGCGGGCGTCGCGGGCCCGCTTCATCGCCTCATAGGCCGCGTAGAGCGGGCGGAGCGCGGTCTCCAGCACCGGTCCCGATTTCTCGTCCGGCCGGCCGTCGATGGCGGCCTGCGCTTGGGCATAGGCGAGCTTGGCGTGCGAGCGCATCAGGATGCGGTGGAAGCTGTGGCTGCGCTTCACCCCGTCGGCGCCGATGGTCATCCGCACGGCGAGCGCCGGACGGTCCTCGCCCTCGCGCAGGGAGCAGAGGTCGTTCGAGATGCGCTCGGGCAGCATCGGCACGACCCGGTCGGGGAAGTAGACCGAGTTGCCCCGCAGCAGCGCCTCGCGGTCGAGGGCCGAATCCGGCCGGATATAGGCGGCCACATCCGCGATCGCGACCGTGACGAGGAAGCCGCCCTCGTTGGCCGGATCGGGATCGGCCTCGGCCATCACCGCGTCGTCGTGGTCCTTGGCGTCGGGCGGGTCGATGGTGACCAGCGGCGCCTCGCGCCAATCCTCGCGGCCGCGCTTGGTCGCACGCTTGGCTGCATCCGCCTCCGCCAGCACGGCGGCGGGGAAGACGTGCGGGATGTTGTGGATGTGCAGCGCGATCAGGCTCACCGCCTTCTCGGAGCCGAGCGCGCCGAGCCGCTCGGTGACGCGCCCGCGGGGCAGGCCGAAGCGGGTCTCGCGCTCCACCGCGACGCTGACGAGGTCGCCATCCCGGGCCTCGCCTTCCTCGCCCGGCGGGATCGCGATTTCCTTACCCTGCGACTTCTTCTCGACAGGAAGCAGGCGCCCGCCGTCGCGGCCGGCGCGGTAGACGCCGATCACCTCGGAGCGGTTCTTGCCGATCACCTTGATGACGCGGCCGGTGTAGCGGCCGGGCAATTCCGGGTCCGGTGCGACGCGGACCAGTGCCCGGTCGCCGATGCCGGGGGCGGGGCGGTTGCCCTTTCGGCCGGCACGCGGGGTCTCGACGGCGATCCTGGGCGCCTCTCCCTCACCGTCCCACTGCGCCGGGCGGGCGATCAGGTCGCCGTCACGGTCGCGCGACACGATATCGGCCAGCACGACCGGCGGCAGGCTGCCGACCTTCCGCAAGCCGCCGCGGTCGCGCTCGAGCGCGCCCTCGGCCTCGATCTCCTTCAGGATCGCCTTGAGGCCGATCTTGTCGGCGCCCGAGATGCCGAAGGCCTTGGCGATTTCGCGCTTGCCGACCTTTCCGGGCGTCTCGGCGACAAAGGCGAGGATCTGCTCGCGGGAGGGAAGAACGGGGGTGCCCGCCTTCGGATTGATGCGTCTGGCCAAGGAGCAAGGCTCTCCGCGCCGGTCCGGGAAGGCGTGGCGCGTTCGGTTTTTCGTTGATTGGGGAGACCATTGACGATCCCGGCACATCTTCAAGATGGGCGCTCGGACGCCTCAGAACAACGCCGCGATACCGGCCGTGAACAGGTTCGGTCCGATCCTCAGCCCGTGGAAGCCGATTTGCGGATCGTCTCCACGGCCCGATCCACGTCGAAATCGGCCCGCGACAGCTCTTCGAGGGTAAAGGGCGCGCTCCGCGGCAGAGTCAGGTTCACCTGTCCTTCCTCCGGCTGAAGCTCCGGCGCTTCCGCCGCGCGGATCGCCAGGGTCCAGGCGCCATCGATCCGCACCGCGTCCGCCGGCGGCGGATCGGCCGCGAGCGCGGCGATCTTGTCCGCCGCTGCCTGCCGGAAGGCGAGGCTCAGGCCGTCATCGGAAACGAGCGCCGCCTTGATCAACTCGGCCAGCGCGTCCCTTACTCTGTCGACACTCGCGTTCATGCGCCCGCTTTCCTCATCCGCCCGTGCCGCGAGGGGTGCAAACGGAGTGCCGCGCGCAAGGTTCAGTACGGCGTGCCCCCGGCCCGCTTCGTCTTCAGGGCCTCGGCGTACCAAGTCAGTTCGTCGAGAAACTTCTTCGCGGCCCGGCCGAGCCAATCCTCGGCCGGCTCGCCCGCCTCGCTCAGCGCCTTCTGGATGCGCGGGATCGGCAGGAGCGAGGGAATGCTCGGCGTGCCGAGTTCGCCCAGCATCGCCCGCAACTGCATCGCCGCGCGCACGCCGCCATACTGCCCCGCCGAGTAGCAGCAGATGGCGGAGGGCCGCCAGAAATACTCCTCCAGGAAGTGGTCGAGGGTGTTGGAGAGCGCGGGCGGGATCGAGTGGTTGTACTCCGCCGAGACCACGACGAAAGCATCGGCCCCGCGAAACAGCGTCGCCAGCCGCTCCAGCGGTTCGGGGGCCTCGCCCTTGGGATATTCCTTGTACATCCGGTCGAGGAGCGGGAGCTTCAGCTCGGCGGGATCGACCAGCGGAGCCGCGTGGCCGCGGGCTTCGAGCTGCGCGGTCAGGAAACGGGCGGCGCGGATGCCGGCGCGATCCGCGCGCACGGAACCGAGGATTACGGGGACGGTGAGGGTCATCGGGCAGCCTCCTTCGTGCCAGGACGCCTGCCAAGATAGGGCATCGGCGCGGCGACGGCTGCGTCAGGAGGCCAGAGCCGTCGCCGGCACGACGAGATCGAAGCCGGAGACGGCGGCCTCCGGCATCGGCTTGCCGAACAGGTAGCCCTGCATCGAGCGGCAGCCGGCGGAGCGCAGCAGCAGCATCTGATCGATGGTCTCGACCCCCTCGACGACGCAATGGAGGCTGAGGTTGCGGCTCATATCGACGATCGAGCGGATGATGCTGAGGGAGGTCGCGTCCCCGCCGAGCGCGAGAACGAAGCTGCGGTCGATCTTCAGCCGGTCGAGCGGCAGCTGGTGGACATGGCTGAAGCTCGAATAGCCGGTTCCGAAATCGTCGAGGGCGATCGCCGTGCCGAGCGCCTTCAGAGCGATGAGCGAGCGGTGGGCATCGCCGAGGTCGCGCATCAGCCCCGTCTCGGTCACCTCGAAGGCGATCCGGCCCGGATCGATGCCGCTCGCGACGACGAGTTCGGCGAGCCGCGCGATGCTGTCGCGCGAGGTGATGTCCTGGGCCGACAGGTTGAACGACAGGCGCACCTCCTCCGGCCACGCCCGCATCGCCGTCAGCGCCTTGCCGAACAGCACCGGGGTGAGATCCCGGATCAGCCCGGTCCGCTCGGCGACGATGATGAACTCGCCGGGCGCGACGCGTCCGAGGACCGGGCTGTTCCAGCGCGCCAGCGCCTCGTAGGCCTCGATCCGGTTCTCCACGATATCGATGATCGGCTGATAGTAGAGTTCGAACTCCGCCGCGAGGTCGGCCCGCCGCAGCGCCTGTTCGATCACCGCGAGGGCGCGAAGCCGCTCCTCGTGTTCCGGCGCGAAGGTGACGGCGGCGCCGCGCTGATGGCTCTTGGCGTGGTAGAGGGCGAAGTCCGCCCGCTCCATCAGCGATTCGGGCGATGTGGCGGCATCGGGATAGCGCGCGAACCCGATCGACGCGCCGATCTGCGCGATCCCCTCGCGCAACGGGAACGGCCGCGCCAGTCCTTCGCAGACCCGCTGCCCGATGCGGGCGAGATCGGCCCCGTCCTCGACGATGAGCCCGAACTCGTCGCCGCCGAGCCGGCCGATCCATCCCAGATTCTTGGCCTTCAGCCGCTGGGCGACCTCGCGCAGCACGGCATCGCCGGCCCGGTGGCCGAAGCTGTCGTTGACCGGCTTGAAGCCGTCGAGATCGATCAGGCCGACATGGAACGGCACGCTGTCCGGGCGTTGGATCCGCCGCTCGATCTCGGCGGAGAACGCGCGGCGATTGGGCAGCTCCGTCAGGTAGTCGGTCAGGGCGAGGCGCCGGTTCTCCTCGATCAGGCCGACGACGCGGCGGAAATCGCCGTAGGAGAAGTACTGCACCACCACCATCCCCCCGACGAGGATGACGTAGTTCAGCGCCATGATGTGCAGCAGCGTATCGCCGCGCAGGATCAGGTAGACCGCCGGCGGAAGCGTGATGATGAAGATGCTGACGGCGGCCGTGGGATGCTGGATCAGACACTGCACGCTGACGATCATGATGATCGTCAGCGAGAAGATCACGATCATGCTCTCGGGCAGCTCGCCATACTGCATCAGCGACAGCGCCCAGACCGGGAGGATGATCGACAGGACGATGGCGAGATAGGTGGTCGCGTTCAGGCGCTTGGCGATGGTCTCGAGGTCGGGCAGCGAGACGAGGGATTGCAGCCACAGACGGCTGCGCACGAGGCAGAGCAGAAGAAGGGCCGCCAGCGGCCAGATGGTCATCCAGTCCGGGGCCGCGCCGTAATAAGTGTAGGCGAGGCCGAGAGCATTGCTACCGATGGTCGTATACAAGACCAGCACTTGGCGGTTGAGCGCCCGGTACTGAGCAATCGTATAGGTCGCATCGTCTGGTCGGGCCGAGAACGTGTCGATGAAGGCGTGGAGCCTGGTCAGGGCCATTGCGGCCTCTCGGAGCGAGCGTGCGATCTATATCATATGATACAACTGACGCGTTAATAAAGGTTGAGCGTTTAGAAGCGTTCCGAACCGTAAGCGACCCAATAAAAAGGGGCCGGATCGCTCCGGCCCCCTCACGTCGCAGGGCATCCGCCCGATCCCCTCGGGACGGTGGAGGCCGCCTCGGGCCAGGGACCGCGCGGGCTTCGTGAGACGGCGTCCGCGTCCTGCGGGCGTACGCCGCCTCGCCCGTCGGCGCGACCGTTACAACGAGTAGTAGTTCACGAACTCGATCGGGTGCGGGGTCATCTCGTAGCGCAGCACCTCGGTCATCTTCAGCTCGATGAACGAGTCGATCTGGTCGTCCGAGAACACGCCGCCGGCCTTGAGGAAGGCGCGGTCCTTGTCGAGGTTCTGCAGCGCCTCGCGAAGCGAGCCGCAGACGGTCGGGATCTTCTTCAGCTCGCGCGGCGGCAGGTCGTAGAGATCCTTGTCCATCGCCGGGCCCGGATCGATCTTGTTGAGGATGCCGTCGAGGCCGGCCATCAGCAGCGCCGAGAAGGCGAGATACGGGTTGGCCATCGGATCGGGGAAGCGGACCTCGACGCGCTTGGCCTTCGGGTTCGTCGTCCACGGGATACGGCAGGAGGCCGAGCGGTTGCGGGCCGAGTAGGCCAGCAGCACGGGGGCCTCGTAGCCCGGCACCAGGCGCTTGTAGGAGTTCGTGGACGGGTTGGTGAAGGCGTTGAGCGCCTTGGCGTGCTTGATGATGCCGCCGATGTACCACAGGCATTCCTGGGAGAGGTCGGCGTACTTGTCGCCGGCGAACAGCGGCTTGCCGTCCTTCCAGATCGACTGGTGCACGTGCATGCCGGAGCCGTTGTCGCCGTAGACGGGCTTGGGCATGAACGTCGCCGACTTGCCGTAGCTCTGCGCGACGTTGTGGATGCAGTACTTGTAGATCTGCATGTGGTCGGCGAGCAGGGTCAGCGTGTCGAACTTCATGCCGAGCTCGTGCTGGGCGCTCGCCACCTCGTGGTGGTGCTTCTCGACCTTCACGCCCATCGACTGCATCGCGGCCAGCATCTCGCCGCGCATGTCCTGGGCCGAATCCTGCGGCGGGACGGGGAAGTAGCCGCCCTTGGTCTGCACCCGGTGGCCGAGGTTGCCGCCCTCGTAGTCGGTGAAGCCGTTGGTCGGCAGCTCGGTCGAGTCGAGCTGGAAGCCGGTATGGTAGGGGTCGGCGCCGAACTTCACGTCGTCGAACACGAAGAACTCGGCCTCGGGGCCGACATAGATCGTGTCGCCGATGCCGGTGGAGCGCAGATACGCCTCGGCGAGCTTGGCGGTCGAGCGCGGATCGCGGGCATAGGGCTCGCCGGTCGAGGGCTCCAGCACGTCGCAGACGATCGACATCGTGGAGGCGGAGAAGAACGGGTCCATGCAGGCCGTGACCGGGTCCGGCATCAGCAGCATGTCGGACTCGTTGATCGCCTTCCAGCCGGCGATCGACGAGCCGTCGAACATGGTGCCGTCCGTGAACATCTCCTCGTCGATCAGGGAGACGTCGAAGGTCACATGCTGCCACTTGCCGCGCGGGTCGGTGAAGCGGAAGTCGACGTACTTGACGTCATTGTCCTTGATGGCCTTCAGCACATCGGCGGCCGTATTCATGCTGTGCGTCTCCTCGGCAAATTCTGTAAGCGGGGCGGCGAACCACCGGCCGCGTCCGGGCGCGGTCCGAGCCGGTCCGTTCCTGGGGCGCGATGGGCTGATCGGGAAAGCGGCGCGTCTCGACGGGGCGGCTTCACGCCCGCGGCGTCGCTCCTGATCCGGGTCCGGCCCCCTCTCGCGTCCCCGGCCGGTCTCGCCGGCCGCGGGGACGATATCGTCCGCGCTTCGCCGTTGCCACCCGTCGGCAGGCAAAAAACCGCGCAATCGCGGGACGTTCGGGGTGTTTCGTCTGCAAGACGGGCCCTCGGACGGCCATATTGGCCGCACCGTCCACCGCATCGCAGCCAAGGCGACTGGCACGCGACATGCTTGGGCGGAAACCGGAGCGTCCGCCCGCACAGTGGGCGCTCGGGGGTCGGGCTGTCGCCCTGCTCGCCGGTGGATCGGCGTCTCGGATGCGGCGGGGACGTCACCCGCCGGACGCCGCGATCCAACGGTCGGGCAGATTCTCAACGACGCCGGTTCCGCAAAGGTTTCGTCAGGACACGGATCCTCAAGGTACGAGAGACTGCGAATGACCAAGTTTAAGCTCGAGTACATCTGGCTCGACGGCTACACGCCCACACCGAACCTGCGCGGCAAGACGCAGATCAAAGAGTACGACAGCTTCCCGACCTTCGAGCAGCTCCCGCTCTGGGGCTTCGACGGCAGCTCGACGCAGCAGGCCGAGGGTTCCTCCTCCGACTGCGTGCTGAAGCCCGTGCGCCACTTCCCCGACCCGGCCCGCACCGACGGTGTGCTCGTGCTGTGCGAAGTGATGATGCCGGACGGCAAGACCCCGCACCCGTCGAACAAGCGCGCGACCGTGCTCGACGACGCCGGCGCGTGGTTCGGCTTCGAGCAGGAGTACTTCCTCTACAAGAACGGCCGCCCGCTCGGCTTCCCCGAGACCGGCTACCCGGCCCCGCAGGGCCCGTACTATTGCGGCGTCGGCTCATCGAATGTCGGCGCCGTGGCCCGCAAGATCGTCGAGGAGCATCTCGACCTCTGTCTTGCCGCGGGCATCAACCACGAAGGCATCAACGCCGAAGTGGCCAAGGGCCAGTGGGAATTCCAGATCTTCGGCAAGGGCTCCAAGAAGGCCGCCGACGAGATGTGGATGGCCCGCTACCTGCTCCAGCGCCTGTGCGAGACCTACGAGATCGACATCGAGTACCATTGCAAGCCGCTCGGCGACACCGACTGGAACGGCTCGGGCATGCACTGCAACTTCTCGACGACGTTCATGCGCGAGACCGGCGGCAAAGAGTATTTCGAAGCGATGATGGCCGGCTTCGAGAAGAACCTCGACGACCACATCGCCGTCTACGGCCCCGACAACCACATGCGCCTGACCGGCAAGCACGAGACGGCGCCGTGGAACAAATTCTCCTACGGCGTGGCCGACCGCGGCGCCTCGGTGCGCGTGCCCCACTCCTTCGTCAACAACGGCTACAAGGGCTACCTTGAGGATCGCCGCCCGAACTCCATGGGCGACCCCTACCAGATCGCCTCGCAGGTTCTGAAGACGATCTCCGAGGTTCCGCTCCCGGGCGAAGCCGCGCAGAGGGCCGTCGCGTAAGACTTTCGAGGCCGGACATCGTGGCTTGAGACAGCCGCTCCCGCCGCAAGGCGGGGGCGGTTTTTTGCTTATCCCGGCCTCGCCCTCATCCTGAGGTGCCGCAGCGAAGCGGAGGCCTCGAAGGATCCTTCAGTAGCCGTGCGATCCCTGGAGAATCCTTCGAGGGCCGCTGACGCGGCCACCTGAGGATGAGGGCAAGGATGCGGGGATCGGTACGCTTAGGGCGGCCGGCGCGCTTCACGCCCCGAAAATCGACCACCCGGTCCGTTTCACCAGCATCTCCAGGGCGATGCGCCCGAGATGGGAATTGCCGGCCGCATCCAGCCCCGGCGACCAGACGCAGATCGAAGCCTTGCCCGGCGCAACGGCCAGAATACCGCCGCCGACGCCGCTCTTGCCCGGTAGGCCGACGCGGTAGGCGAAATCGCCCGAGCCGTCGTAATGGCCGCAGGTGAGCATGATGGCGTTGATGCGCCGGGCCCGCTCGGCCGAGATCACCGAGTGGCCGGCCAGCGGGTGATGCCCGGAATAGGCCAGGAACAGCCCGGCAGTGGCGAGTTGGCGGCACGTCATCGCGATGGCGCAGTGATGGAAGTAGACGCCCAGCGTGTAATCGACCGGGTTCTCGATCACGTCGAAGGAGCGCATGTAGTTGGCGAGCGCCGCGTTGCGGAAGCCCGTCCGTTTCTCGGAGGCCGCCACGCGCTCGTCGATCGTGATGCTGTCGTCCTGCGCCACGAACTGCATGAAGCGCAGGATCTCGCCCAACGCCTCCCGCGGCTGGTGGCCCGAGAGGATCACGTCGGTGACGGCGATGGCGCCGGCATTGATGAAGGGATTGCGCGGGATACCGTTTTCCCGCTCCAACTGCACGATGGAGTTGAACGGGCTGCCCGAGGGCTCGCGGCCGACCCGGCGCCACAGCCTGTCGCCGACCATGCCGAGCGCCAGCGTCAGGGTGAAGACCTTGGAGATGCTCTGGATCGAGAAGGGGGTGTCGGCATCCCCCCCGGCCGCGACCCGCCCGTCACCGTCGATCACGACGAGGCCGAAGCCTTGAGCGTCGACGCGAGCCAGTTCGGGAATGTAGCTCGCCACCGCGCCGCGATCGGGCCGCGCCCGCATCTCAGCGGCGATGTCTTTGACGATACTGTCGAGATCGGGCACGGCGTCGCTCGGCTACGGCGCTTCACGGCAAGCGCGGACGAGGCCGGCCCTTCACGAGGCGGGCCAGGGCAGCGGGGGCGCCCGGATCAGATCGCGTCGGTGCCGGTCTCGCCGGTGCGGATGCGGATGGCTTCCTCGATCGTCGAGACGAAGATCTTGCCGTCGCCGATGCGGCCGGTCTGGGCCGACTTGCGGATCGCTTCCACGGCACCCTCGACCAGGGCGTCCGAGAGGACGATCTCCAGCTTCACCTTGGGCAGGAAGTCCACGACGTACTCCGCGCCGCGGTAGAGTTCGGTGTGGCCCTTCTGCCGGCCGAAGCCCTTCGCCTCGATCACGGTGATGCCCTGAAGACCGACCTCTTGGAGGGCTTCCTTCACCTCGTCGAGCTTGAACGGCTTGATGATCGCCTCGATCTTCTTCATCCGGAAAAGCCTGATCCGCCTGGTCCCTTAGTCAGCCATTTATGTACCATCGCCGTCGCGCGACCGCCACGGCGATTTGGATGACGGGGCCGGGAAGTTGCTCGCGCAATGTGCAAACAAAGCGGAATGTGTAGGCAATTTCGCTGAAAACGATCAATTTACAGGCATAGGCTGAGCCAGTTGCATGCATGAGCCGGTGAAATCCCCCCAAGCCTCGCATCGGCTGCTCACCGTGGAGGCGATGCGCCGGGTCGATGCCGCAGCGATCGCCGGTGGCACACCAGGCCTGACGCTGATGGAGGCGGCGGGCGCCGCCGTCGCCGCGCGTGCCCGCGCCTTGGTCCCGGAAAGTGGCCGGATGCTCGTGCTGTGCGGCCCCGGCAACAATGGCGGCGATGGGTTCGTGGCCGCCCGCCTGCTGAATGAGGCCGGCTACCGCGTCGATCTGCGTCTGCTCGGTGAGCGCGACGCGCTCAAGGGCGATGCCGCGCTCGCCGCCGAGGCCTGGACCGGCCCGGTGGGTGCCGTAGAGGCCGGGATTCCGGCGGCCGATCTCATCATCGACGCCGTGTTCGGCGCCGGCCTCTGCCGCGATCTGGAAGGGGCGGCCCGCGCCCTCGTGGAGGCGGTGAACCGGTCGGGCATCCCCGTGCTCGCCGTGGATGTACCGAGCGGCATCGACGGCGATCGCGGCGCGGTGCACGGGGTCGCGGTGGAGGCAACCGAGACGGTGACTTTCGTCGCGCTGAAGCCCGGCCACCTGCTCCAGCCCGGCCGGACCCATTGCGGCGCTCTGCACGTCGCCGACATCGGCACGGGCGAGGCCGCTTTCGCCGCCGGGATCGCCGGAGAGACCCGCGCACTGTATCGCAATGCGCCCGGCCTGTGGGCGCTGCCGCGGCTCACCGCCGGCAGCCACAAATACACCCGCGGCCATGCCCTGGTGCTCTCGGGCCCGGCCTACCGCACCGGCGCGGCCCGGCTCGCCGCCCGCGGAGCGCTGCGGGTAGGCGCAGGGCTCGTCACCATGGCTTCACCCGCTTCGGCGCTGGCGGAGAATGCGGCTCAGCTCACCGCGATCATGCTGCGCCCTTGCGAGAACTCCGACGACCTCGATGACATGCTCGCCGACGAGCGGCTGAACGCGCTGCTGCTCGGCCCCGGCCTCGGGACCGGCCCGGCGACCTGCGACCTCGTCGCGGTGGCGGCCAATGCCGGGCGCACCCTGGTGCTCGACGCCGACGCGCTCACGAGCTTTCGCAGCGAGGTGCGCACCCTCGCCCGCCACATCCGTGACGGCGAAGCACGGGCCGTGCTCACGCCGCACGAGGGCGAGTTCGCGCGGCTGTTCTCCGGCACGGAGGCCGTGGCGGAGGGGCTGACGAAAGTCGAGCGGGCCGCGCGGGCGGCAGACATCGCCGGGGCGGTCGTGGTGCTGAAGGGCGCCGACACGGTAATCGCAGCCCCGGACGGACGCGCGTCGATCAACGACCACGGCACGCCGCATCTCGGCACCGCCGGCTCCGGCGACGTGCTCGGCGGCCTCGTCGCCGGGTTGCTGGCGCAGGGATTGGACCCGTTCGAGGCGGCCTGCGCCGCCGTGTGGCTGCACGGCGATGCGGGCCTGCGGTTCGGGCCGGGGCTGATCTCCGAGGATCTGCCGGAGATGATCCCCGCGGTTCTGCGCGACCTCGCCGATCGCGCCTGACGGTCGCCGCCCGAGGCGGTCAGCCCGCAACCACCGCGTTCCTGCGGCCATAGAGCCCGTAGAACACCAATCCGAGGATGTTCCAGACGGCGAACCAGAGTTGGGTGGTCGCAGGCAGGCTGAAGAACAGATACCCGCAGCCCAGAATCGTGACCGCTCCGATGAGCCATGGGGCCGGGGCGCGGAAGGTGCGGGCGGCCTCCGGCGCACGGACGCGCATCACCAGCATGCAGGCCGCCACGGCGACGAAGGCCGCGAGCGTCCCGGCATTGGCGAGTGCGGCGAGTTCGCCCAGCGGGACGAGCCCGGCGAGCACGCTCACCACGGCCGCGGTGAAGAGGGTGATCCGAACCGGCGTTCCGGCGGAGGAGAGTCTTGCCAGGCTCTGCGGCAGCATCCCGTCGCGGGCCATGGTGAAGAAGATCCGGCTCTGGCCGTAGAAGAAGGCGAGGATGACGGTGGGCAACGCGATCACCGCCGAGGCCGCGAGATACTGCGCCACCACCGGCCGGCCGAGTTCGCGCAGGATCAGCGCCAGCGGCTCCGGGCTATCGGCAAAGCGCGTGTAGGACACGGCCCCCACCGCAGCGACCGCGACCGCGACGTAGATCAGGACGCAGGCCGCCATCGATCCGACGATGCCGATGATCAGGTCGCGCCCTGGGTTGCGCGTCTCCTCCGCCGCGGTGGCGATGGCGTCGAATCCGTAGAAGGCAAAGAAGATGATCGCCGCCGCCGCCATGATGCCGCGCTCGACCCCGTCGGCGCTCACGCTCTTCACGAAGCCGAACGGGTTGAACGGTTCGAGATGGGCGGCGTCGAAGGCCGGCAGCGCGAAGACCACGAAGACGATCAGCGCGGCGATCTTCACCAGCACCAGCGCGGCGTTGACCGTGGCGCTCTCGCGCGTGCCGCGCAGGAGCAGCACGGCGACGACGACGATGATCGCGACCGCGGGGAGGTTGACGATCCCGCCCGCATCCGGGCCCTGCATCAGCGCCTTGGGAAACCCGAACAGGTTCTCGAGCAGCGGTGCGGCGTAGCCGGACCAGCCGACCGCCACCGCGCTGACGACGAGCGAGTATTCGAGGATCAGGCTCCAGCCGATGATCCAGGCAAGGATCTCGCCGAGCACGACGTAGCTGTAGGTGTAGGCGCTGCCCGAGACCGGGATCATCGTCGCCATCTCGGCATAGGCGAGGGCCGCACAGGCGCAGATGGCGCCGGCGATGGCGAAGGACAGGATCACCGCAGGCCCGGCCTTGGCCGCCCCGACGCCGATGAGCGTGAGGATGCCGGTTCCGACGATTGCGCCGACACCAAGGGCCATGAGGTGCGGCCAGCCGAGCGTTCGTGCCAGCCGACGCTCTTCACCGTGCTCCAGTTGCAAGGGCTTGCGGCGAAGAAGGCTGGAGGTCATTCGGGCTCCTGTCACGCGGTTGTACGAGAGCGCATGGCAGCGTGACCGTCACATCCTCGCGCAAGCGCGGCCGGATGTGCCAGCCCGCGACCCCGCTTCTTCGTTTCAAACGCGCCGACAATTCGGCAATCGTTGCGGGCATCGTCCCGAAAGGGGTTGCGGCTCTCGGAAAAAGACGATGCCGGCGCGACGGCTCGGAGCATCGTTCCGGATCGGGTATCCCAGACGTTAGGGCGCGAGGTTCACCCGGTCCGCCGCCAGCGCCTCGGCGCGCTTGCGCTCGTCCGGGTTGAGGCCGGCCGTCGCCTGATCGAGGCCGGGGTCGGCGCGGCCCTGCGAGGCCGCGGTGAGGTTCCAGGCCGCCGCCTCGATCAGATTCTTGGGCACGCCGCGGCCGGCGACGTAGAGCTTGGCGATCCGGTTCTGGGCGATGGCGTTGCCGCGCTGGGCCGCGTGCAGGAAGTAGCGGGCGGCGCGCGGCTCGTCCTTGGGGACGCCGTCGCCGTTGAACAGCCGGATCGCGAACTCGACCTCGGCGCCGAGATCGCCGTTGTCGGCGGCGCGGCGGAACCATTGCGCGGCTTGCGTCGTGTCCTTGGAGACCCCCTTGCCCTGGAGGTAGAGCACGCCGAGCGCATATTGCGCGGCTGGGATCTCGGCCTCGGCCGCCGCCCGGAAATTGGCCAGGGCGGCGGCCAGATCCGCCGGCTTGTCGCTCGCGAGCTGGATCAGAGCGAGATTGTAGCAGGCGGTGGGCTGTCCCTTGCGGGCCGCCTGTTCGAGCCAAGCCCGGCCGGCCTTCTCGTCCTTGGGCTGTCCGCGCCCGTCCATCGCCATCAGACCGAGGGAGGCCATGGCGTTGGGATCGTTCTGCACGGCCGCCAGCCGGTACCATTCGTGCGCGCGTTTGGGATCCGGCTTGACCCCGAGGCCCTGGTTGTAGAGTTCGCCGAGCAGCGTCATCGCCGCGGCGTCCTTGGGGTTCGCTTCGATCCGCTTGGTCGCCTCGCGGAAGGCGGTGGCGTAGCGACCGCGCTGATAGGCGCCGTAGGCGGCGTCGGCATTCGGGTTCGCCGTCGTGGGCTGCGCCCCCTGGACATTGGCCGAGTAGGGCGAGGGCAGCTCACGCTTGAGGTCGAGCAGGTTCGGCTTGGCCGGCGTCTGCGCGACAGGCTCCTTCGTGGCCGGCTGCTTCGGGGCAGCGTGCAGAGCGCCGATGTCGAGCGCGAGGACGGCACAGGCGCCTAAGACCGCGAGGGACAGGGTTCCCGCTCGGAGTGCGGCCGTCCCCGTGCGCCCACGCGCCCTTCCCTTTCCCCGCAGAGGGGAAAGGGCTTCGAAGGGCACCGCCACGGTCCTTTCCTCGAAAAAAATCATCGCGCCCGGTCGAGCTGCGCCTGTGCGGCCCGAACCCCATCGGGATCGTCGAGCCACAGGGCGCTTTCCAGCCCGACGAACTCGGAACCCGTCAGCACGAGCGCCGCGACGTCCTCTGGGGAGGTCGCCACCGCGATGCAGGGCGTCTCGAAGATTTCGGCCCACCACGCCGCACGCTCGCGCACGTCCTCGGCATCGGGGGCGACGCCGTCGGGGAAGAGGCCGCCGACCATCAGGTAATCGACGCCGGTCTCGCCCGCGACCATCGCCGCATTGCGCGAGCCGAGCACGCCGCCTGTCCCGAGGATACGCCCATCACGCAGGCGCCCGCGCAGATCGCGCAGAGCGTCTTCGTCGGCGCGGTCGAGATGCACCCCGTCGGCCCCGCCGCGGGCCGCGACGGAGACGATATCGCCGGTAAAGCCCGGCACGCAGACGAGCACCGCCGCACCGCGCTCCTGCGCCGGGGGGGCCAGCCGCTTGACGAGGGCGACGAGGCTGCGCTCGTCGGACGCCGCCAGACGCAGGATCACCGCCGCGACATCCCCCGCAGCGCAGGCGGCATCGAGCGCCCACGCCGTCGCCTCGGCCTCGGACGTGCCGAGGCCGTAGGGGGTGAGGAGGGCGAGGCGGGGCCGGACCGCGGCCGACTCTGATTCAGCCATGACGGATCACGCGTCGATCTTCGGGTCGAGCGAGCCGTTGGCGTAGCGCTTCGCCATCTCGGCCACCGAGATCGGGCGGATCTTCGAGCCCTGACCGGCGGTGTTGAACTCCTCGAAGCGCTGGCGGCACAGCTTGGTCATCGCCTCCATGGCGGGCTTCAGGTACTTGCGCGGATCGAATTCGGAGGGGTTTTCGGACAGCACCTTACGGATCTGACCGGTCATCGCCATGCGGTTGTCGGTGTCGATGTTGATCTTGCGCACGCCGTGCTTGATGCCGCGCTGGATCTCCTCCACCGGCACGCCCCAGGTCGGCTTCATCTCGCCGCCATACTGGTTGATGATGTCTTGAAGATCCTGCGGCACCGAGGAGGAGCCGTGCATGACGAGGTGGGTCGTCGGCAGGCGGCGGTGGATCTCCTCGATCACGCCCATGGCGAGCACGTCGCCGTCGGGCTTGCGCGTGAACTTGTAGGCACCGTGGCTGGTGCCCATGGCCACCGCCAGCGCATCGACCTTGGTGGCGGCCACGAACTTCACCGCCTCGTCAGGGTCGGTCAGGAGCTGGTCGTGGGAGAGCACGCCTTCCGCGCCGTGACCATCCTCGGCCTCGCCCTGGCCGCTCTCCAGCGAGCCGAGCACCCCGAGTTCGCCCTCGACCGAGACGCCGGCCCAGTGGGCCATCTTCGTGACGTTGCGGGTGATCTCGACGTTGTAATTGTAGTCCGCCGGGGTCTTGCCGTCGGCTTTGAGCGAACCGTCCATCATCACCGAGGTGAAGCCGTACTGGATCGCGGTGGCGCAGGTGGCTTCGTTGTTGCCGTGATCGAGGTGCATGCAGACGGGGATGTGCGGATAGATCTCGACGAGGCCGTCGATGAGCTTGGCCAGCACCACGTCGTTGGCATAGGCGCGGGCACCCCGGCTCGCCTGGAGGATCACCGGCGAGTCGGTGGCATCCGCCGCCGCCATGATGGCGAGCCCTTGCTCCATGTTGTTCAGGTTGAACGCGGGCACGCCGTAGCCGTACTCGGCGGCGTGATCGAGGAGCTGCCGGAGGGTGATGCGTGCCATGGTTCGATCCTCGTGCGATGCGGCCTCAGCCGGGCCTGTCCCTTGCTGCGGCCTATATAGGTGCGCCGGTGCCGCCAGCCTGCGGCCCGGCGCTGAAATATGCGCGGGTTTGTCGCCGCCGCCCGCGTCGCGCTGCGGCCGATCCGGCCTCAGCCCTGCGCGCGCAGCGCCTCGACGCCGGGCAGCGCCTTGCCCTCCAGCCATTCGAGGAAGGCGCCGCCCGCCGTCGAGACGTAGGAGAAGTCCTCGCCCACGCCCGCATGGTTGAGGGCCGCCACCGTGTCGCCGCCGCCGGCGACGCTGACGAGCTGGCCGGCCCTGGTCCGCCGGGCGGCGTGCTGGGCGACCGCGACCGTGCCCGTGTCGAACGGCGTCAGCTCGAAGGCGCCGAGCGGGCCGTTCCAGACCAGCGTCCGGGCTTCCTCGATGGCGCCGTCGATCGTGGCGATCGAGGAGGCGCCGACATCGAGGATCATCGCGTCGGAGGGCACGGCATCGACCGGTACGGTCTCGTTCTCGGCATTGGCCTTGAACTCGCGGGCCACCAGCGCATCGACCGGCAGGATGATGGTGCAGTTCTTCTCCTTGGCCGCGGCCAGGATGCGCTTGGCGGTCTCGGCGAGATCCTTCTCACAGAGCGACTTGCCGACATCCTTGCCCTGCGCGTGCAGGAAGGTGTTGGCCATGCCGCCGCCGATCACCAGCATGTCGACCTTGGCGACGAGGTTTTCGAGCAGGTCGATCTTGGTCGAGACCTTGGCGCCGCCGACGATGGCGATGACCGGGCGGGCCGGAGCCTCGAGCCCCTTGGTCAGGGCATCGAGTTCGGCCTGCATCAGGCGGCCGGCATAGGCAGGCAGCAGGCGGGCGAGCCCTTCCGTCGAGGCATGCGCGCGGTGGGCGGCGGAGAACGCCTCGTTGACGTAGATGTCGCCGTTCCGGGCGAGCGCCTTGGCGAAGTCGGGATCGTTCTTCTCCTCGCCCGCGTGATAGCGGGTGTTTTCGAGGAGGAGCACGTCGCCGTCCTTGAGCGACGCGACGGCGGAAGCGGCAGCCTCGCCGACGCAATCCTCACCGAACGCCACCGGCCGCCCGAGCTTCTCCGAAAGCGTCGAGAGGATGGGCTTGAGCGAGTCCTTCGGGTCCGGCTTGCCCTTGGGGCGGCCGAAATGCGCCAGCAGGATCACCCGCCCGCCCGCATCGGCGATCTCGCGGATCGTCGGCACCACGCGCTCGATCCGGGTCGCGTCGGTGACGCGTCCGCTCTCCATCGGCACGTTGAGATCGACGCGCAGCAGCACGCGCTTGCCGGGGAGCGGGCCGGCATCGTCGAGGGTGCGGAAATCCGTCATGGCGGCGTCTGATTTCTACGGGTTGGAGGCAGGAGGATTGGCGGGGGTCGTCTGGCTCTGGGTCTGGCTCTTGCCGTCGAGGCTGTGCGGCAGCATCCGGTCGAGGTTCAGCCGCTGCACGGCGACCATCAGCGCGACCGTGAGCACGGCGGTGATGATGGCGGTGAGAACGAGGGCACCGGTGCCGGGCAGGCGGCCGACCCGGTCGGACAGGGTGCGGACTTCGCTGCGCAGGGACGAGAGGTCGACCTGCCGGGCGGCGTCGTTCATCCGGGTCGAGGCCGTCTCGACCTTTTCCTCGACGCGCGAGAGCAGCGCCTCGGAGCGGGCGTACTTGTCCTCGATGCGCGCGGTCTTGTCCTCGATGCGGGCGAGCTGGTCGGCGTGGTTGACGGCGCCGGAGGCAGACAGCTCGGCCTTGCCGATGGTCGGCGGCGCGGCGGCGGGCGTCACGGCGGCGGGCGGCGCGGAGGAGGAAGACGGGGCGGGGATGAAATCGGTCCCGGAAGGCTTGGCCGGCGAGGTTTCGGTCATCGCGTACGCACCTTGAAGCTTCGGCGAGCCGGGCTCGCCTGAGTGTCTCTCACGAAACTCTCGCTTCACCGTCACGGCAGGCGAGAGGCGGTCGGTCAGCGGGAGTTTCGTGAGGTACTCTATGGGAACTCGAAGACAATCGGGGCGGCCGGCCCGAACGGCCGGCCGCCCCTCGTCAGGCGTAGCTAGTGCGTCAGATCAGCTTGGCCATGGCCACGGCGGTGTCGGCCATGCGGTTCGAGAAGCCCCACTCGTTGTCGTACCAGGACAGGATGCGCACGAAGGTGCCGTCCATGACCTTGGTCTGGTCGAGGTGGAAGGTGGACGAGTGCGGATCGTGGTTGAAGTCGATCGACACGTTCGGCCGGTCGGTCACGCCGAGCACGCCCTTGAGCGGGCCGGCGGCCGCTGCCTTGATCGCGTCGTTGATCTCCTGGACCGAGGTCGCGCGCTTGGCCGTGAACACGAGATCGACCGCCGAGACGTTCGGGGTCGGCACGCGGATCGCGGTGCCGTCGAGCTTGCCCTTCAGCTCCGGCAGGACGAGGCCGACGGCCTTGGCCGCACCCGTCGAGGTCGGGATCATCGAGAGCGCCGCGGCGCGGGCGCGGTAGAGATCCTTGTGCATCTGGTCGAGCGAGGGCTGGTCGTTGGTGTAGGAGTGGATCGTGGTCATGAAACCGCGCTCGATCCCCACCGTATCGTTCAGCACCTGTGCCACCGGCGCGAGGCAGTTCGTGGTGCAGGAGGCGTTGGACACGACGAGGTGCTCACCCGTGAGCTTGTCGTGGTTCACGCCGTAGACGACCGTGAGGTCGGCGCCGTCGGCGGGCGCCGAGACGAGCACGCGCTTGGCGCCGGCGTCGAGATGGGCCTTCGCCTTGTCCTTCGAGGTGAAGATGCCGGTGCATTCCAGCGCGATGTCGACGCCCAGATCGCGGTGGGGCAGCTCGGCCGGGTTGCGCACGGCGGTGACGCGGATACGCTTGCCGTTGATGACGATGTCGTCGCCCTCGACCGCGACCTCGGCCGGAAAGCGGCCATGCACGGAATCGTAGCGCAGCAAGTGGGCATTGGTCTCGACCGGGCCGAGATCGTTGATCGCGACGACCTCGATATCGGTGCGGCCGGCTTCGATGATGGCGCGCAGCACGTTACGGCCGATGCGCCCGAACCCGTTGATGGCAACCTTGACGGTCACGGCGTGACTCCTTCGAAATGGGGCGCACCCGCGCGCCGATGGGACAACGGTCGGGCCAGCCGGCGGCTTCCGCGCGCGGTGCCCGATGAAGGCGAGACCGCTCCAAGCGGGGCGGCACTGAACGGGGGATGAACCGTGAGGCGGCCCGCAGACGTCCGGTCGGCGGACGGTCTGAGCGGGGAGCCGGAGAAAGTCACGGTCTTGAGAATCCGTAGGGCGGCCCCGCGCCGGGGGATCGGAGCCGGGCGCCGGCTCTCTAACATGGCGCCCGAGGCTGTCAAAGATCGGGGGCAAGCCTGTGAATTGTCTGGAATTTCGAATGCGCTTGGCTGAAACCTGTTCGCAGCGCGGGTTCGGAGTACCGCGAAAGTCCTTCCGCCGCCGGCCGTTTGCGTTCTGGCCGTCGCGGCGCGGGACGCGTTTCGTGGCCGGCTCCGATGGGGTTAGCAACCGACGGGTGGAGATGGCGCGAGATATGGCGCGAGCGGATACGAAGGCAGCGCAGGGCAGAAGGCAGGACGGCGTCGGGCTGGAAGAGGCGCTGCACCGGCTCGACACGGCGCTGGCGCTGCTCGAGACGGCGGTGGCCCGCAAGCTCGAAGCCGAGCGCAGCCGCGGCGACCGGGAGACGGAGTTCGCCCTGCTGGAGGAGGATCGGGTGCGGCTCGCCGCCGAACTCGATGCGGCGGGCGCGCGGCTCGCCCGGATGAATTCGACCACCGGCGAGGTCAACCGCCGCCTCGATCGCGCCATCGAGACGGTGGAAGACGTGCTGTCCGGCCCGTCCGGGCGCTGAGTTCGAGTCAGGTTCAAACGCGGATGCCGCACGTCAACGTCACCATCGCGGGCAAGAGCTACCGGATGGCCTGCGGCCCCGGCGAGGAGGACCATCTCGCGGCTCTGGCCAAGAACTTCGACGACCGTGTCACCGAGATGCGCGGCACCTTCGGCGAGATCGGCGACATGCGCCTCCACGTCATGGCCTCGCTGACGCTGGCCGACGAGTTGCTCGAAGCGCGCCGCCGCATCGCCGACCTGGAGCAGCACGCGGCCCAGGGCGTGGCGGATCAGGCCCGGCTCGCGAGCGGTGTCGGCATCGCCGCCGAGCGGATCGACCGGCTGGCGCGGGCGCTGGCGGGTCAGCCGGGCGCCCCCTCCGGTGGCAAGGGCGAGGCCGAGCGCGGCGGCTGACCGGGGCGCGGACCTCCCGAGGTTGGCCGGATCGTCGCGCCGGCTTCGAATTATCTGAGGCGTGACGCGATCGCCCCTGGCGCCGGGACGCGAGCGCGTCTATCTCTGGCGGGCGGGGCTGCAGAGTTCGTCAGGAGAACTTTCCCCGGGGCCTTATCGACTCCCCAGGGAGCTGTCACTGGCCTCGTCCGTGGACTTGGCCAACACGGCGCCCACCTACACTGTAGGTTTCCCGGGATCGACACTCCAACGGCTCAAGTGGCTCCGCACTCTTCTCCCGAACGCTCCCTGAAGGCGAGCCTCCGCGCCGAGGCACTCAGCCGCCGCGACGCGCTCTCGCCCGAGATCCGCAAGGCCGGCTCGCTGCGCGCCGCCGAGACCATCGCGGCCATTCCCGAGCTGGCCGAGGCGCCGCTGGTCGGCGCCTTCTGGCCGATCCGCTCCGAGATCGACCCGCGCCCGCTGATCGAGCGCCTGTTCGCCCGCGGCCAGCGAGTCGCGCTGCCGAAGGTCACCAAGCAGGGCCTCGTCTTCCGCGAATGGCGCGCGGGCGAGGAACTGGTGACCGGCGGCTTCGGCCTCAGCGAGCCCCGCGATGACCTTCCCCCGCTCGACCCCACCGCCCTGATCGTGCCGCTCGCCGCCTTCGACCGCGCGGGCCAGCGCATCGGCTACGGCGCGGGCTATTACGATCAGGCGATCGAGCGGCTCTCGAAGAACGGCCCGGTGCTGACCGTCGGCATCGCCTTCTCCGTTCAGGAGATCGCGCAGGTCCCGACCGAGCCGCATGACCGCCCGCTCGACCATCTCGTGACCGAGGCCGGTCCCGTGCCGCTCCGGGAAAGCTAGACCTTTCATTTCGCTCGCATCGGCTCTTCCGAGACGCCGGCGACCATCTTTCGGGCCGATGCTGCATGCGCATCCTCTTCCTCGGCGACATCGTCGGACGTCCCGGCCGCTACGCCGTCACCGAACGTCTTCCGTCCTTACGCGAGCGCTGGCGTCTCGATTGCGTCGTCATCAACGGCGAGAACGCGGCCGGCGGTTTCGGCATCACCGAATCGATCTGCGACGAGATCCTCCAGGCCGGCGCCGACGCGGTGACCCTCGGCAACCACTCGTTCGACCAGCGCGAGGCGCTCGTCTTCATCGCCCGCCAGCCGCGTCTGATCCGCCCGGCGAACTACCCGCCCGGCACACCGGGCCGGGGTGCCACCGTGATCGAGACGCCCCGCGGGGGGCGTGTCCTCGTCGTCAACGTGATGGGCCGGATCTATCTCGACCCGCTCGACGACCCCTTCGCCGCGGCCGACCGGGAACTCGATGCCTGCCCGCTCGGCGCGGCGGCGGATGCGGTGATCGTCGACATGCACGCCGAGGCCACCAGCGAGAAGCAGGCCATGGGGCATTTCCTCGACGGCCGCGCGAGCCTCGTCGTCGGCACCCACACCCATGCGCCGACCGCCGATCACCGCATCCTGCCGGGCGGCACCGCCTACCTGTCGGATGCCGGGATGTGCGGCGACTACGATTCCGTGCTCGGCATGCAGAAGGACGAGCCGGTGCGCCGCTTCCTTCAGAAGACGCCGGGCTCACGGCTCGAGGCGGCCACCGGCGAGGGCACCTTGTGCGGCATCGCGGTCGAGACTGACGACGCGACGGGGCTGGCCAAGCGGGTCTGGGCCGTGCGCCTCGGACCGCATCTGGAAGAGACCTGGCCGCGCGAATGGGATTGAGGCCGCGCCTATCGTATGTCCAGAGAGCTACTCCTCGAAGCTCTCAAAAAAATACCATTGGAATCCGGCCCTTTACTCAAATGTCGTTCGATAGATCCTTCAATGACGGCTCTACGAATCCTTACGAATCGGCCATGAGCAGGAATGATCGACTTGGAACTTTTTCCTATACGGTGTATACCCAGCTCCAAGCAATGCTATACATTCGGGCACTGACTCGGGGGTAGCAAAAACACTTCTAAAAGCAATTCCTAGATATTTCCAATTCTCGTCGTTTGTTGTTTTCTGCTCCTCGCCAATCACAACCCTCGGCCCCGACGCACTCATGACGTCGATAACGATAGTTTCACCGCCGCCACCTATGCCAACAAGCCAATTCTCGGATGTTTGATACAAATTGATTTCGCCAGCCGGCCCCCAATCCGCCCATAGCTTCGTCGATATCGTTCCGCGTGGAGTGTCTACACGCAGAACAAAAGGCAGTGTTCCCCATCCACCTCCCCACGTTTGGAAGCGGGCAACAGCATTACCCATTGGAAGAGGCACGACAGCTTCCTCCACAGGCCAAACAGACGTGTAGATCTGAAGAATTAGCCATAACGAGGCGCCCGTGATCAGGACGATCGGAAGGCAACCCAACCTCTTCATCGTGATCTCACTTGTACCCACACGGCTCACGGCTTCTGTCTAACGTCTCTGCCTAGCTTGCAAGCCTGGCTTTGCGGGCGAGTGCACCGTCCGCATCGACGGCGCATGAGCCCGCTCCCGGATGATCGGTCACGGGCGGATCTCGACAGATCGGACGGCTTGCCACGATTCGCGACCAGGGAAGGCTGCCGTTGGCCCGATTACCCGATCGGCCGCGACTTGATTGCGGCAGGCCGAGCCGCCACAGTGCCGCCGGTTTCGACACAGCGGTGCCGCCGGTCCCGGCGTCAGGCCCAACACGAGTATGGACCCGATGGCGGCCCGTTCCGCGTCCCTCGACATGCCTCCCCTCGCCAAGCCCGGCATGACGCTGGTGCGGATGCTGGTGTTCCTGGCGCTCGCGGGCTTTCTCGCCTTCGTCCTCTACAAGCAGATCACCCCGGCCTTCCTCGCCAATCCGGGCCTGAACGGGCTGATCCTTGGCGTGCTGCTGATCGCGGTGCTGCTTGCCTTCGGGCAGGTGACGCGGCTGTTTGGCGAGGTGCGCTACGTCAACGCGGTCGCCGCCGGGCAGAACCCGAAGGACCGGCCGGCCCTGCTCGGGCCGCTGCTGCCCGCCATCGCGGCGCGGCGCGAGGGGATGACGCTGTCGAGCACGCGCGCGCATCTCGACACCACCGCCGTGCGGCTCGACGAGGGCCGCGAAATCCTGCGCTACATCGCCGGCATCCTGATCCTGCTCGGCCTGCTCGGCACCTTCTGGGGCCTGATCGAGACGCTCTCGGCGGTGGGCTCGGTGATCGGCGGCATGCGCGGCGGCGGCGACGCGGCTGTGATGTTCGACGAACTCAAGAGCGGACTCGCCGTGCCGCTCTCCGGCATCGGCCTCGCCTTCTCCGCCTCGCTGTTCGGCCTCGCCTCCTCCCTGATCGTCGGCTTCCTCGACCTCCAGGCAGGTCAGGCCCATTCGCGCTTCCACAACGAGCTGGAGGATTGGCTCGTCTCCGGCGAGGAGCAGGCGGTCGCCACGGCCGCCGTCGCGGCACGCCCGGCGCCGGAGCACAACCCCGCCGTCGCCCGCGAGTTGCAGGCGGCGGTGGACCGCCTGAGCGGCGTCATCGCCGAGGGGGCCGGGGGCCGAGGTGCGACCCAGGCCATGACCAACCTCGCCGAGGGCATCCAGGGGCTCGTGCAGCACATGCGCGCCGAGCAGCAGATGATCCGCGATTGGGTCGAGGCCCAGGCTGCCCGAGAGCGGGAGCTGAAGCAGGTGCTCGAACGGCTGGCGCGCGAGAAGGTCAACTGAGAGCATGGCGTCGATCCGCGCGCGCGCGCAGCGCAGCCTCAACGTCTGGCCGGGCTATGTCGATGCGCTGGCAACGCTCCTGCTCGCCGTCGTCTTCCTGCTCACCGTCTTCGTGGTGGGGCAGTTCTTCCTCTCGCAGGAGCTGACGGGACGCGATGCGGTCCTGACCCGCCTCAACCGGCAGATCGCCGACCTGACCGACCTGCTGGCGCTGGAGCGGTCCGGCCGCCGCGCCCAGGAAGAGGCGGCGTCCGGCCTGCGCAACACCCTGACCGCCACGGAAGCCGAGCGCGACCGGCTCCGGGCGCTCGCCGATGCCAGCGAGGCGGCCCAGGGCAAGAGCGCCGACGTCGATGCCCAGCTCGCGGCCGAGCGCGGCGCGACCCAGCGGGCCCAGAATCAGGTCGAGCTTCTGAACGAGCAGATCCGTGCCCTGCGCCGACAGCTCGCGGCGCTCGAAGACGCGCTGGCGGCCTCCGAATCCCGCGACCGGGAGAGCCAAGCCCGCATCGCCGAACTCGGCAGCCGCCTCAACGTGGCGCTCGCCCAGCGGGTGCAGGAACTCGCCCGCTACCGCTCCGACTTCTTCGGGCGGCTGCGTCAGGTCATCGGCAGCCGCACGGATGTCCGCATCGTCGGCGACCGCTTCGTGCTGCAATCCGAGGTTCTGTTCGCGGCGGGCTCCGCCGCGCTGAAGCCCGAGGCCGGGCCGGAACTCGACCGGATCGCCGGGGCGATCCTCGACATCGCGCGGGAAATCCCCGCCGACATCCCCTGGGTGCTGCGCGTGGATGGCCACACCGACGCCCGCCCGATCCAATCGGCCCAGTTCCCCTCGAACTGGGCGCTGTCGGCGTCGCGTGCCATCGCCGTGGTGCAGTATCTGCGGAGCAAGGGCCTGCCGCCGCAGCGCCTCCTGGCCGGCGCCTTCGGCGAGTTCCAGCCGCTCGATTCGGGAACGAGCGAGGAGGCTTATTCGCGCAACCGCCGGATCGAGATGAAGCTGACCGAGCGGTGACATCTCGTCCCCTCCCCCTGCGGGAGAGGGGTCAGGGGATTAAAGCATCGTCCTGGACACCTGATCCAAGACGATGCTTGAGGCTCTTGTTTTCGCATCATCTTTTTTCCGAAAGCCGGCAACCACCTTTCGGGACGATGCTCTAAAACTCGCTCCGATAGGCGAACAGCCCCGGCACGCCGCCGGTCATCACGAACAGCACCGCCGCGCCGCGCTCGTACAGGCCGGCGCGCACGTCGTGGAGCAGACCAGCGAACGCCTTGCCGCTGTAGACGGGATCGAGCAGCAGCCCCTCCGTGCGGGCCATCAGCCGCACCGCCTCGCGCATGCCCTCGGTCGGGATGCCGTAGCCCGGCCCGCGATGGGCGCCGTCCACGAGAATGGAATCGTCGGAGAGCGTGAGGCTGCCGTCGATCAGCGCCAGGGTGTCGCGGGCCCTGGCCAGCGTCGCGGCCGTCGCCTCGGGCTCGGGGGCGAGCACCGTGTAGGATTGGGCGAGATGAGGGTCGCGGCCGGCGGCAGCGAGGCCGGCGGCGAGCCCCGCATGGGTGCCGGAACTGCCGTTCGGCACGACGATGCGGGCGAAGGCGAGGCCGAGATTGGCCGCCTGCTCCAGGATCTCGGCGGCGCAAGCCGCGTAGCCGAGACAGCCGAGCGGGCTCGACCCGCCGGAGGGGAAGACGTAGACGCGCCGCCCCTCCGCCCTCAATTGCTCTGCCCGCGCCTCGGCCTGCGGCAGCGAATCCGCCTCGCCCGGCAGCAGATGGACACGGGCACCGAAAAGGTCCTGCAACAGCCGGTTGCCGTTGGCGGTATAATCAGCGTCCTCCCGCGGAACGCTGCGGGTGAGGAACAGCTCGCAGGCCAGCCCCATCCGCGCGGCAGAGGCGGCGGTGAGCCGGGCGTGGTTCGATTGCAGCGCGCCGACGGTGATCACCGTATCCGCCCGCTCGGCCAGCGCCTGCCCGAGCAGGAATTCGAGCTTGCGCAGCTTGTTGCCGCCCAAGCCCACGGGGCCGATGTCGTCGCGTTTCACGAACAGGCGGACGCCGTTCAGCTCGGGCCCGAGATGGGTCGAGAGACGGTCGAGGGAGCGGATCGGCGTCGGCCCGTCGGTGAGTGCGACACGGGGGAAGCGGGTGAGATCCATCGATCGCCTTCGTCTGCGTTAGCGCATCATCTTTGTCCGAAAGCCGGCGGCCGCCTTTCGGGATGATGCTCTATTC
The DNA here is from genome assembly GCF_001542815.1 of Methylobacterium sp. AMS5. Classification (GTDB taxonomy): domain Bacteria; phylum Pseudomonadota; class Alphaproteobacteria; order Rhizobiales; family Beijerinckiaceae; genus Methylobacterium. Next base: position 2,421,885 of record NZ_CP006992.1, on the reverse strand, counting down.
CGCCGCGTGTTTCGGGCGCGGGTCGCGCGCCCGGGCGCTGTCGTCGAAGCTGTCGGCGAATTGCAGGCTCGCGAGCTGCGCATAGAGGGCGCCGCGGGCGAGCAGGCTCTCATGCGTGCCCTCCTCGACGATCCTTCCGCCGTCGAAGACGAGGATGCGGTCGGCCGCACGGATGGTCGCGAGCCGGTGGGCGATTACCAGCGTGGTGCGGCCCTGCATCAGCCGGTCGAGGGCGTTCTGCACCGCGCGCTCGCTCTCGGCATCGAGCGCCGAGGTCGCCTCGTCGAGGAGAAGGACCGGCGCATCCTTGAGGATGGCGCGGGCGATGGCGATGCGCTGGCGCTGCCCGCCCGAGAGGGTGGTGCCGCGCTCGCCGAGCATTGTTGCGTAGCCCTGCGGCAGGGCGCGGACGAAGCCGTCGGCGTTGGCGAGGCGCGCCGCCTCCTCGACCTCCGTCTCGCTGGCGCCGGGGCGGCCGTAGCGGATGTTTTCCAGAACCGTCCCGGAGAACACCACCGGGTCCTGCGGCACCAGGGAGAGGCGAGCGCGCAGGGCGTCGAGATCGGCCTGCGGCAGCGGCACGCCGTCGATCGTCACGCGCCCCTCGTCGGGGTCGTAGAAGCGCAGCAGCAATTGCAGCACCGTGGTCTTGCCGGCTCCCGACGGGCCGACGAGGGCGATCCGCTCGCCGGGCGCCGCCGTGAAGGAGATGCCGTCCAGCGCCGCGTGTTCGGGCCGGGTCGGGTAGCGGAAGCGCACCGCCTCGAACGCGACCGCGCCACGGGCCGGGCTCGGCAGCGCGACCGGATGCTCGGGGGACTTGATCGCCGGCTCGGCGGCCAGGATCTCGCCGAGCCGCTCGGCGGCGCCCGCGGCCTGGGCGAGTTCGCCGTAGACCTCGGAGAGCTGGCCGAGGGCGCTGGCGCCGAACACGGCATAGAGCACGAATTGCGAGAGCTGGCCGGCGCTGGTGGTGCCCGCGAGCACGCCCTTGGCGCCGTACCACATCACGCCGACGACCGAGGCCGAGATCAGGAAGATCGCCACGCCGGTGAGCAGGGCGCGGGCCGTGATCGAGACCCGCGCCGCCCGGTAGGCGTTCTCCGAGGCTTCCGCGAAGCGCTCGGCGGTGGCGCGGCCCATGCCGAAGGCCTGCATGGTGCGCACGGCCCCGACGGCTTCCGCCGCGTAGGCCGAGGCGTCGGCGAGCCGGTCCTGCGCCGCACGCGAGCGCCGCCGCACGCCGCGGCCCGACAGGATCAGCGGAAACACGATGAGCGGAATCGCGGCGAGAACCAGGATCGACAGGCCGGGGCTCGTCCAGACCATCATCGCCACGGCACCGACGAACAGGAACAGGTTGCGCAGCAGGATCGAGATCGAGACCCCGAACACCGCCTTGACCTGCGTGGCATCCGCCGTGAGCCGCGAGACGATCTCGCCGGATTGCGACTTGTCGAAGAAGGTCGGGTCGAGGCTCGTCAGCCGCGCGAACACGGCCGAGCGCAGATCCGCGACGACACGCTCGCCCAGCGTCACCACCGAATAGTAACGGCCCGCACTCGACACCGCGAGCACCGCCACCACCACGAGCAGCGCCAGGAAGTAGGAATTGATGAGCGCCTGCCCCTCCGGCGAGAAGCCGTGGTCGATCACCCGGCGAATCGCGATCGGCACGACGAGCGTCGCGCCCGACGCCGCGATCAAAGAGATCAGCGCCGCGAGGATGCGGCCCCGGTAGCGGCTGGCGAAGGGAATCAGCGGTTTGAGTGCTCCGAGCGGCGCCCGCCCCCGGAGAGCCGCCTGCGGATCGTCTCCTGCGCCGGACGACGCATCACGCTTGCGGGCCATCATTCCTCGACATCGTTTCGTCCCGTTCCGTGCCGTTTCTGTCGTGTCGTCTTTGCCTGGGATCATCGCATACGCAGCGACCGCCAGGATTTCCAGTTCGTGCCGGACCGGCGGGCAGATCGCGGCCGATATCCATGGCATCGTCTCGCGGAAAACCGCCGATGCGCCCGCGCTCTCTTGTTCCTCGTCCGAGGCTGAGGTATAGGCGCGCCTTCATCGGAATGCGCGCGATGTTTTGCCCCTGGCTCCTCCCCTGAGTGGCGGGGTCGGTCGGCGTGCTACCTCAGGAATTCGTCATGGCAAAGAACGAGGCCGCCAAGGCCAAGGGGACCGAGCACCCCGACTACCACTTCATCAAGGTCGTGATGACCGATGGCTCCGACTACAAGACCCGCTCGACCTACGGCAAGGAAGGCGACGTCCTCAACTTGGACATCGACCCGTCCACCCACCCGGCCTGGACGGGCGGCGAGCAGAAGATGCTCGATCGCGGCGGGCGCGTCTCGCGCTTCAACTCGCGCTTCGGCGGCCTCGGCTTCGGCAAGAAGTGATTGTTCGGATTTGGGCGCAAGCCCGAATCGACCAGACGGCGCCGCTCGCGGCGCCGTTTTCGTTTGCGCGGACGATCTGACGGCAAGCCCTGCGCGTGCGACGTCTGCGGATCAGGCGGCAGGCTGAGTGCCTCTCATAAAACGCCCGCTGCGCCGCCCTCGCCAGACGGAGAACGGTCAGAGATCGGGAGTTTTGCGAGGCATTCTGAACCGCGTCGGCACAATCGGGCCGCGGGGCGCGGCCGTCGGCCTGCGCTGCCGTGGCCAGCCGAACGGCAAGGCGATTCAGCCGGGATAATCCGGGCCGGGGCGTCAGCCCGCGAGACCGACCGCGGGCAGTCCGAGCGTGTCGCGCGCTCCGGATCCAGCCCGGAATGCGGGCCGGATCGGGGCAAGGACGGCCGAAATCACTCTCCGCCGAACGCGGCACGCAGACGGCCAAACTGGGCAGTCACCGGGCTTTCCCGCGGCACCGGAGCGGGGCGATCCTCGCTGATGAGCGCATCGAGGTGGAGGATGCGCGTGTGAAGCCGGCGCGAACGGCGCACGAGATCCTGCAGCCGCAGCGGCAGGACAGTGAAGGCATCGCCGGCCTCGGGCAACGCGCGCTCCGGCTCGGCGAGCTTGACGCGGGTCTTCTCCTCCTGCGCCTGAACCAGCGAGATCTCACCCTCGGAGACCGCGCGCTGCACCAGCAGCCACGAGGCGATCTGCATCAGCCGGGTCGTGAGGCGCATGCTCTCGCTGGCATAGGCGAGCGTGGCATCGCGGGAGATCAGCCGCGATTCGGAGCGCCCTTCCCCGTCGAGATAAGCCGCCGTCTCCTCGACCAGCAGCATGCCCTCGCGGAACAGGGTCTTGAAACCTTCCGAGGTCACGTAGGACTCGCCGAAGCTCACCCACTCGCGATCGTCCCGGAACGTGACGTCGAACTCGGTCATCCTGCCTCCTGTACCGCCAGCGAACCATCTGCCCCGGATCGGGACGATGCCGGTGCGAATGCGGCCAGTGGGGCAAGTGTAGCGCCGAACGCGAGCGGGGAGGAGGTTCAGGTCTTTTTAACGTTAATGGCAGCGGCCGGCACCAGGCGGGGAGCGCGGCGCTTGGCGAAAGGCAAACTTGGCGTGCGGCAAACTTGGCGTGCGGCAAAAAAAGAAGCCGCCCCAGGAGGAGCGGCTTTCGTGAGTCTTACAGGGAGGCATCAATCAGACTGGAAAGAGATCCCAATCAGGATCCAGACAATCTGGATGTGCTTCTTGATAGAACGGAAAGGTTAACGCTCGGTTAAGGAGCAGGCCGTGGATTTCGGCGGCACACGCCCGCGAAGACCCTAATCAGGACTCGACCGACCGCAACATTACGGTCCGACAGCCAACGCTGCCGGCCGAACCGGTCTCGGAATCGCTCAAGGCGGCGCCGCGGCAGGCGGTGCCGTCACGGGCCGGGCGCCGTCATTGACTTGCGGCGCCCCCTCCGCCATAAGCCGCGCCATTGCGAAGCGGCGCCCCGTTCCGGGCGCCCTTCGCGTTTGCAGATCCCATTTCGAGGCTCACGCACGGTCCGCGCGCTCATCGGCAGCGCCGCCGGGCCGATACCTCGGCCGCCGGAGACCGACCATGAAGAGAACCTATCAGCCCAGCAAGCTCGTTCGGAAGCGCCGTCACGGCTTCCGCGCCCGCATGGCCACCGCCGGCGGCCGCAAGGTCATCGCGGCCCGCCGCGCACACGGCCGCAAGCGCCTCTCGGCCTGATACGTCCCGCGGCGACGCCCTTCGCGCGACGCCGCCTTTTGCAACACGAGCCCGCGAATCGGGATCGGAGCGCCCGTGCCGACGATCGGACGTCTCCGGCGGCGCCCGGATTTCCTGGCAGCCGCCCAGGGCCGGCGTTTTCATACGGAACGCATGAGCGCCCAAGGGCGCCTGCGCGATCCGAGTGAGACGCGCGACGGCGCGACCGCCGAGGGCCTCTTCCTCGGCTTCACCATCACCAAGCGCGTAGGGCATGCGACCGAACGCAACCGGATACGGCGACGCCTGCGCAGCGCCGTTGCCGCCGTGGCGGCGGATGCGCCTTCGATCGGAGCGGATGTCGTGGTGATCGCCCGGCGCCCCGCCCTCGACGCCGCGTTCGACAGCCTCGTCGCGGATCTGCGCCGCGCGCTCCATTCGGTGACGCGCCCGGCCACGCCGCGCTCCAGCGACTCCGCCCGGCCGACCCCACCCCGGCGCGGCGGCTCCCGCTCCGGGCGCGGTGCGTCGACTGGCGGCCCTCCGCCCCTTCCCCCCACATCGAAAGCGCCTGACGGATCGACCGATGGGTAACGACAAGACGAACATGTTCGTCGCCATCGCCTTGTCGCTGGTGGTCCTGCTTGGCTGGCATTATTTCGTCACCGGGCCGGCCAGCGAGCGGCAGCGACAGGCGGCGCAGAGCCAGACCGCTCAGACGGGCGCACCGCAGACGGCCGACGGCATCCCGTCGCCGAGTCCGCGCGAGGGCAGCCCCAACGCGCCCGCTCCCGGCACCCTGCCGGGTGCCGCGGCGCAGGGGCCCGTGTCCCGCGAGGACGCGCTGGCCCGTTCCGCGCGCGTTCGCATCGACACGCCGGCCCTCTACGGCTCGATCGGCCTCAAGGGCGCGCGCATCGACGACGTGAGCCTGAAGAACTACCATGAGACCGTCAGCGACGAGAGCCCGCGCATCGTGCTGCTCTCGCCCACCGGCAGCGCCAACCCGTACTATGCCGAGTTCGGCTGGGTCGGCGCCAATGCGGGCCCGCTTCCCAACGCCGACACCCTCTGGAAGGCGGACGGCGATCTGCTGGCGCCCGGCCGGCCGCTGACGCTGACCTGGGAGAACGGTCAGGGACTCGTCTTCAAGCGCATCGTCGCCGTGGACGACAAGTTCATGTTCACCGTGCGCGACGAGGTGGAGAACACCTCGGCCAACCCGGTGACGCTCTATCCCTACAGCCTCGTCTCGCGCTGGGGTAAGCCGCAGACCCAGGGCTATTACGTCCTGCACGAAGGCCTGATCGGCGTGCTCGGCAACGACGGCCTGCAGGAATACACCTACGACAAGGTCGGCAAGGAGCCGGCCTATGGCGGAGCCGCCACGCTGGGCAAGGCCTGGACGAACGTGACCGGCGGCTGGGTCGGCATCACCGACAAGTACTGGGCCGCCGCCGCGATCCCGGAGCAGGACAAGCCCTTCACCGGCGCCTTCACCGAGCGCACCGACGGCGCGACCAAGATCTACCAGACCTCCGTGCGCGGCGACGCCGTCACGGTAGCGCCGAACGCGTCGTCCGTGACGACGCAGCGCCTGTTCGCGGGCGCCAAGGAGGTCAACCAGATCAACGCCTACGAACGCGAGTTCGGCATCAAGCAATTCGACCTGATGATCGACTGGGGCTGGTTCTGGTTCCTGACCAAGCCGATGTTCCGGGCGCTCGACTTCTTCTTCCACCTCATTGGCAATTTCGGTGTCTCGATCCTGCTCGTGACGCTGATCCTGAAGCTGTTCTTCCTGCCGATCGCCAACCGCTCCTACGTCTCCATGGCCAAGATGAAGGCCGTGCAGCCGGAGATGACCTCCATCCGGGAGCGCTACAAGGACGACCGGACGAAGCAGCAGCAGGCGATGATGGAGCTGTACAAGAAGGAGAAGATCAATCCGGTCGCCGGCTGCTGGCCGGTGCTGATCCAGATCCCGGTCTTCTTCGCGCTCTACAAGGTGCTGTTCATCACCATCGAGATGCGGCACGCGCCGTTCTTCGGATGGATTCAGGACCTCGCCGCGCCCGATCCGACGAGCATCGTCAACCTGTTCGGCCTGCTTCCGTTCACGCCGCCCGAGTATATCCCGATCCATCTGGGCGTGTGGCCGATCATCATGGGCATCACGATGTTCATCCAGATGAAGATGAATCCCGCGCCGCCGGACCCGGTCCAGGCGCAGGTCTTCGCCTTCATGCCGATCGTGTTCACCTTCATGCTCGGCTCGTTCCCCGCCGGCCTCGTGATCTACTGGGCCTGGAACAACACCCTCTCGGTCATCCAGCAATACGTCATCATGCGCCGCAACGGCGTGAAGGTGGAGTTGTGGGACAACCTCAAGGGCATGTTCAAACGCGGCAACAAGAGCGCCGCGGCCAAGGGCTGATATCGAAGGCTGACGCTCGACCGCCGAGCGCCGATCTCCCCCAAGGGCATCGTCCTGGACGCTTGATCCGAGACGATGCCCTAAACTATTGTTTTGCATCATCTTCATCCGAAAGCCGACCACCTCCTTTCGGGACGATGCTCTAGCGGGGAGGAGGTCGGCGGCGGGGTGGCGCGGAATGCGCCGCCGAGCATCGGCCGGCATCCCCCCATCCCTCCCCTTGCCCGCAAGGGGGGAAGAAGCGCGCAGCCCCATGACCGACGACGCCACAGACGCCCCCTCCCCCGAACTGCTCGAAGCCGGCCGCCTGCTGTTTGCCGGTAGCGCGGACTTCGCCACCGCCGCCCCGGCCCTCGGGGCGTTGCCGCCGATGGAGGGTGTCGAGATTGCCTTTGCCGGCCGCTCCAATGTCGGCAAGTCGAGCCTCGTCAACGCCCTGACCGGGCGCAACACCCTCGCGCGGACCTCGCACACGCCGGGGCGCACCCAGCAGCTCAACTTCTTCCGGATCGGCGAGCGCCTGACCCTCGTCGACATGCCGGGCTACGGTTACGCAGCGGTGGAAAAAGCCAAGGTCGAGGCCTGGACCAAGCTGATTCACGCCTACCTCAAGGGCCGGTCGAACCTCGCGCGCGTCTACCTGCTGATCGATTCCCGGCACGGCCTCAAGGAGATCGACACCGATCTGCTCGACGGGCTCGACAAGGCTGCGGTCTCCTATCAGATCGTGCTGACGAAGGGCGACGCGCTGAAAAAGGCCGAGATCGACCGGCGCATCGCCGGCATCCATGCCGCGCTGGCCAAGCGCCCGGCGGCCTATCCCGAAGTGCTGCTGACCTCGAGCCGCGACGACCGCGGCGTGGCGGAACTGCGCGCCAGCATCGCCCGGCTGCTGCAGGAGCGCGGCGCGTGACCGGCCTCGACCGCCTTCTTGCCGCGCTCGCGGCGCTGGCCGGCGGGCTCGGCGTCGCGGCGAGTGCCGCCGCAGCCCATACCAGCGGCGGCGAGACGCTGAAGACCGCCGCACAATTCCTGATGTTCCACGCCCCCGCCGTGCTGGCACTCACGGTCCTCGCCGCGACCGGCTTCGTCCGCGGCGGCCTCGCCCGCCTCGCGGCGGCGGCGCTGCTCATCGGCCTCGCGCTGTTCTCGGGCGATCTCGCCCTGCGGGCGCTGACGGGCACACCGCTCTTTCCGATGGCAGCACCCAGCGGCGGCGTCGTGCTGATGGCCGGCTGGCTGCTCGCGGCGGTCGCGATGCTGGTGCCGGCGCGGCGCTGAGAGCTTGCCCCGTCGGCATCTCATACGGCATCCGGTCGTTCGCTCCGGTCTCGTGCCCTTCTCCGTCATCGCGAGGCGAGGCGTCAGCGATCCAGGGCGCGACTTCTCCGAACAGGGCGGAGCCCTGATTCGCTTCGCGGTGGCTCGCGATGACGGGGGGAACCGGGCCGATCGACCGGACCCCGTATTACGCCTGCCTGTCAGCGCCCGGGGCTACGCCCCAGTCGTGACGGGCGGCCCATAGCGGGACCGCCCGGAGCCCGCATCACCCCGGCAGGACCGGCGGGTGGTATTCCAGCGTGAAGGCCAGCGCCCAGAGCAGGAACAGCACCACCGGCAGGTGGACGATGAGCTGGAGGAAGCTGAAGCCGACGATGTCGCGGGCCTTCAGGCCGAGGATGCCGAGCAGCGGCAGCATGAAGAACGGATTGATGAGGTTCGGCAGGGCCTCGGCCGCATTGTAGACCTGCACCGCCCAGCCGAGATGCACCTTCAGCTCGTTGGCCGCCTGCATCACGTAAGGGGCTTCAAGAAGCCACTTGCCGCCGCCCGAGGGGATGAAGAAGCCGAGCAGGGCCGAGTAGACGCCCATGGCGAGCGGGAACGAGCCTTGCGTGTTCATCGCCACGAAGGCGTGGGCGATGACGTCCGAAAGGCTGTGGCCGGCGGCGTTCTTGGCGCCCGTCAGGATCGCGGCGATGGCGGCGTAGAACGGGAACTGGATCAGGATGCCGGCGGTGGCCGGGACTGCCTTGGAGAGTGCGGCCAGGAAGTGCCTGGGCCGCCAGTGCAGCACGAGGCCGGCCATCAGGAACAGGAAGTTGTAGGTATTGAGGTTGGAGATCGCGATCATCCAATCCTGGCGCGCGAACTCCTGGATCAACCAGCCCGCCGCCAGCAGGCCGATGAGGATCGTCAGGACGGGAGCGTGCTCCAGCCACTCGCCGGGCTGCTTGGGCGGGGCGACGCTGTCCTCCTGCTTGGAGACATCGACGCCGAGATCCTGCGCCGTCACCGCCGTCTCACGGCCCGGCGCGGAGGCGAACGCGATGATGGCCGACATCGCCACGAGGATGGCGGCGATCAGGATCGACTGCCACAGGAAGATCGTCTCGCTGAACGGGATCACGCCGGTGATCGGCAAGAGGCCCGGCGGCAGGCTTTTCGGGTTGGCCTGAAGCTGCGCCGCAGACGAGGACAGGCCCATCGCCCAGGTCGCGCCGAGGCCGAGATAGGCAGCGGCGCCCGCCGCGCGGTAATCCATCCGCAAGTCGGTGCGGCGGGCGAGCGCGCGGGCGAGCAGGCCGCCGAAGATCAGGCTCAGCCCCCAGCTCAGGAGCGAGGAGAGCATGGTGGCGAGCGCCACGTATCCGATGGCGCCGCGGCCGGTCTTGGGCACCAGCGCCATCCGGTCGATCAGGGCCTGCATCGGGGCGGAGGTCGCCACCACGTAGCCGCCGATGGTGACGAAGACCATCTGCATGGTGAAGGGAATCAGGGTCCAGAACCCGTCGCCGAAACTCTTCGACACTGCCTGGACCGGCGCGCCGTTGATGAGCGCCGCCGACGCCACGATGACGACGGCGAGGGCCACGAACACGAAGGCGTCGGGAAACCACTTCTCCGCCCAATCGGTGAAGCGGAGTGCGAGGCGGGCCATGGCCCGCTCCTCGGTCCGCTTGCGGGGCTCTGCGGGCGCATCCATCGGCGTCGGCTCCTCATCCGCGGCGCGAACGGCCGCGGTTAGGCCCTGTTAGAGAGGGAGCCGACGCCGGGTTCAAGCCGGTCCGGTGACGAAACCTCAGCGCTCACAGAAATCGAGATTGGCCGGACGTCGGGGCATCTCGTTCACGTTCCGGGTCTCACCGAGCCGGGTCGTCGTCAGCGGAATCTCCTTCCCGACCGTCTCGATCCGGACCTTCCGCACCCAAGCTCGCCCGTAGCCCTTGAGGAAGAACCCGTAATGGAGACTGGCGGCCTGTTCCGTCACGTCGAGGACGATGCTGCGGCGCGTCCAGTCCGTCGTTCCCTTGAGCGGCCCGTCGGTCTGCCGCTCCATCATGTTGTCGAAGCTGAGCCCGCGCCGCTCGTATCCATCGACGCGCATCCACAACGTGGCACCATCGGCGTCTTCGACTTTCAGCTCAGCCGTCAGTCTCAGGCGCTGGCCGAGGAAGTCCTGCGCGCCGATGCTCTGCATGAGCACGGCGATCAGCCCGGTCAGATCATAGCCCTGGCCGCGCGCGACGATGCTCTCGATCAAAGCGGCGCCGGGCCGATCGGGATCGAGGCCGAGGCGGTGCGTGGTGTCGCTGACGGAGCCGACGACATACCAATCCTTCGGCAGCGTCAGCGGCGCCTTTCCCGGCCCCACTGGCTTCTCCAGACGAGCGGACAGGACGTTCCAGTCCGAAAATCCGAATTGGCGGGCGACGAGTTCGAGGCAGGCACTGTGGGGTAGATCGATGCGGCGCTCGGACAGGGAGGTCCGTAGCGTCCTGGCCATCGACTTGGCGTTCGCTATATCGAGCATGGTCGAGCCTTCGCTTGGGCGCGTTCGGCGTCAGTGCTCGCGTTGCTGACAGGCGGCCCAAACAAGGGGTCGATCCGAGAATCGGCCGTGCATTCACCGTTCCCCGAGGGGTGCGAGCGGCGGGCCGCACGGGGCCAACGACGCGAAGCTAGGGCGAGTCGGTTCCGACGGTCAAGCCTGGGCCGGCACCCGCAGGAATTCCACCGCCGGCCCCTGCCCGTCCGAAAACACCCCCGCCGTCAGCGCGTTGCCGAAGACCGCCCCGGTATCGAGATTGGTGCGGAACCGGCGGCAGTCCGGCCCGCCGCGGGTCTGCGGTGTGTGGCCGTGGACGACGTGGCGGCCGAAATCGTGGTCCTCGGAGAGGAACGGCTCGCGGATCCAGAGCCGGTTGTGCGGGTCGGGGTCAGGCACCGCGGATTCCGGACGGAAGCCGGCATGGACGTACCAGCGCTGCGCATCCTCGTGCAGGGTCGGCAGGGCCTCGATCCAGTCGAGCACCTCGCCGGACAGCTCCTCGGGTCCCGAAACGTCGAACGAGGCCAGCGTCTCGGCCCCGCCGTTATAGACCCAGTGGTCGAGGGCGCCGGGCTCGCGCAGGCTTTTGAGCAGCATCTCCTCGTGGTTGCCCATCAGGCAGACCACGTCCTCCGGCTCGCGCCATTGCAGGCGGCGCAGGGTCTCGATCACCCGTGCGCTGTCGGGACCGCGATCGATGTAGTCGCCGAGGAAGACGAGCTTCCTGGCTCGCCCCGACGCATGGGCCTCGATGCGTTCGAGCAGGCGGTCGAGCAGGTCGGCGCAGCCGTGGATGTCGCCGATGGCGTAGGTGATCGTCTCGGCGGTCATCCGCTCGTTGTCGATGGGAATTCGCTGCAACGCAAGACGAGGGCGTCCTGCCCCGATTGTCAGGGGCGGAACACGTCCGGATACGGACGTTCGAGAAGCGACTTCTGACCGCGGCACCACGCGGCGACCCCCGTCGTCTCGATCTCGGTGCGGATCCGGGCCTGCTCGGCCTTCACGATCCGCATGAAGGGCTCCTTCCCCGCCTGCCGGATGCCGTGCATCAAAACGGTACCCTGCAGCGTTTCGGTGACGCCGACATCGATGCCGACATGCGCCGGGCAACGGTTCTTGAGCGCGGTGATGCGCGCGGCCTCGGCGGCGATCGACCGCAAGGCGGCCGGATCGTCGGCGGAGCCCGCCTGCGCCGATGCGGTCCAGAGCGTGAGCGCGACAGCGATCCGCCTCATCGAGACTCCGTGCCGGCCGGTCGACGCGGGCGCTTCGGATCGCTCCGGAACGGCCCCGGCCGAGGTTGCCCCGGCGCGGTCTCCCGCGCCAGGGCCTGTCGTGGACCGGATCAGTTCAGCAGCACGCCCGCCGGCCGTCGCTCGGCGGCGACGTCGCCGATCATCAGCCCGGCCGGGCCGACGCGGACCGGCACCGTCTCACCGTCGTGGATCACCCCGGAGAGGATCGCTTCGGCGAGCGGATCCTGCACGTTCTTCTGGATCACCCGCTTCAGCGGCCGCGCGCCGTAGGCCGGATCGTAGCCCTTGTCGGCGAGCCAAATGCGGGCCTCGTCGTCCACGTCGAGGGTGATCTTGCGATCTTCCAGGAGCTTGGCGAGGCGCCCGAGCTGGATGTCGACGATCGCCCCCATCTCCGAACGCGCGAGGCGGTGGAACAGGATGATCTCGTCCACCCGGTTCAGGAATTCGGGTCGGAAGTGGCCACGCACCACGCCCATCACCTCGTCACGCACCACGTCGGTGTCCTGTCCGGCCGGCTGGTTCACCAGATACTCCGAGCCGAGGTTCGAGGTCATGATGAGCAGCGTGTTGCGGAAGTCGACCGTCCGGCCCTGCCCGTCCGTCAGGCGCCCGTCGTCGAGCACCTGCAGCAGGACGTTGAACACGTCCGGATGGGCCTTCTCCACCTCGTCGAACAGCACGACCTGATAGGGCCGGCGCCGCACGGCCTCGGTCAGCGCACCGCCCTCCTCGTAGCCGACATAGCCGGGAGGCGCGCCGATGAGGCGGGCGACCGCGTGCTTCTCCATGTACTCGGACATATCGATGCGCACGAGCGCGGTGTCGTCGTCGAACAGGAAGCCGGCCAGCGCCTTGGTCAGCTCGGTCTTGCCGACGCCCGTCGGCCCCAGGAACATGAAGGAACCGATCGGCCGGTTCGGGTCCTGCAGGCCGGCCCGCGCCCGGCGGACCGCGGTCGAGACCGCCTCCACCGCCTCGCGCTGGCCGACGACGCGCTTGGCGAGCGCCTCTTCCATCGCGAGCAGCTTTTCGCGCTCGCCCTCCAGCATCTTGTCCACCGGCACGCCGGTCCAGCGCGAGACGACGCCCGCGATATGGGCCGGCGTCACCGCCTCCTCGACCATGCCGTCGCGGGCGACCGCGTTCTCGGCCGCGGCTTCGATCTCGGAGAGCTGCTTCTCCAGGCCGGGGATCACGCCGTAGGCGAGCTCGCCCGCGCGCTGATACTGGCCCTGACGCTGCGCCGAGGCGAGTTCGTTGCGCGCCTCGTCGAGCTTCTTCTTCAGCTCGGCGGCGGCGCCCAGCTTGTCCTTCTCGGCCTTCCAGCGCGCCGTGATGGTGGCGGACTGCTCCTCGAGATCGGCCAGTTCCTTCTCCAGGCGCTGGAGCCGGTCGCGGGAGGCGGAATCCGTCTCCTTCTTCAGCGCCTCGCCCTCGATCTTCAGCCGCACGATCTCACGGTCGACGTTGTCGAGTTCTTCCGGCTTCGAATCGACCTGCATGCGCAGGCGCGAGCCGGCCTCGTCCACGAGGTCGATGGCCTTGTCGGGCAGGAAGCGGTCGGTGATGTAGCGGTTCGACAGGGTCGCCGCCGCGACGAGGGCGGAGTCCTGGATACGCACGCCGTGGTGCTGCTCGTACTTCTCCTTGATGCCGCGCAGGATCGAGACCGTGTCTTCGACGGTGGGCTCGGACACGAAGACGGGCTGGAAGCGCCGCGCCAGCGCGGCGTCCTTCTCGACATGCTTGCGATACTCGTCGAGCGTGGTCGCGCCGACGCAGTGCAGCTCGCCGCGGGCCAGCGCGGGCTTCAGCAGGTTCGAGGCGTCCATCGCCCCATCCGCCTTTCCGGCCCCGACCAGCGTGTGCATCTCGTCGATGAACAGGATGATCTGGCCTTCCGCGGCGGTCACCTCGGAGAGCACGCCCTTCAAACGCTCCTCGAACTCGCCGCGATACTTCGCGCCGGCGATCAGGGCGCCCATGTCCAGCGCCAGCAGGCTCTTCTCCTTGAGGGATTCCGGCACGTCGCCGTTGACGATGCGCAGGGCCAGCCCCTCGACGATGGCGGTCTTGCCGACGCCGGGCTCGCCGATCAGCACGGGATTGTTCTTGGTGCGGCGCGACAGAACCTGGATCGTGCGGCGGATCTCCTCGTCGCGGCCGATCACCGGATCGAGCTTGCCCTCGCGGGCGGCCTCGGTGAGGTCGCGGGCGTATTTCTTCAGCGCGTCGTAGGCGTTCTCGGCCGAGGCATTGTCGGCGGTGCGGCCCTTCCGCAGCGCGTTGATCGCCGCGTTGAGCGAGGCCGCGGTGACGCCCGCCGCGGTCAGGATGCGGCCGGCCTCCCCGTCCTTCTCGACGGCGAAGGCAAGGAGCAGGCGCTCGACGGTGACGTAGGAATCGCCCGCCTTCTCGGCGGCCTGCTCGGCGGTGTCGAACAGGCGTACGAGTTCGCGCGTCGCCTGAGGCTGCGCGGCATTGCCCGAGACCTTCGGCTGCTTGGCCAGCCACTGCTCGACCTGCGCGTGGGCGACCCGCGACTGGCCACCGGCCCGGTCAATGAGACCGGCGCAGAGTCCTTCGGGATCGTCGAGCAGGACCTTGAGGAGATGGCCGGGCGCGAGTTGCGGGTTGCCCTCGCGGACGGCGAGATTCTGAGCGGCCTGGACGAAGCCACGGGCGCGCTCGGTGTATTTCTCGAAATTCATGCGTGTTGCCCTTCCCCGGATCGAAGATCTTCCGCCCCCTTTTCGCGGCACGGAGCCTCCGATGCGTTGTCCCGCGGGGTGAGCCCCACCGGGACACCGGCGCTTTATCGAGAGCCGCCGGTAGGGATGATCTGGTGTTGCCGATACGTGACACAAGAGGGAGAGGGCGCCCAAAACGCATCCCAGGCGGGCATTCGGACCAAGCCTGCGCGACCGATGCGTGGCCGTTCAGGCGGCGTCTTCGGCTTGGGGCATCACGTTCAGCCGGTCGCCGACCGCCACGGCGCCGTCGCTGAGCACTTCGAGGTAGATGCCGAGATCGACATGGCCAAAGTTGCGCTTGAGTGCCTTCGGCAGGTTGGTGTCGCGCCGGGCCGTTTCCGGATTCACATCGACGGCGGCGCAGCGCGGCGTGCGGGCGAGCCCACGCAGACGCAAGCGCCCGACCGTCACCTCCCGGCCGACCCAATCCATCTCCGCCCACGGCTCCAGCCCATCGACGTAGATGTTGGCGCGGAATCGCAAGGGATGGACCGCTCCGCCGGTCCGCTCTTCCAGGGCGCGGACCGAAGCGAGGTTGATGAGGGAGACCGCGCGCATGAAGGCCGGCGAGATCACGCTGCCGTCGGTGAACTTGTGGTCGGCCGCCCGCACGAGGCGCGGCCGCCCCTTGGCCGCCGGGCCGACATAGGCCTCGAAGAATAGCTCGACCGCCTCGCGGCCCTCAGGCAGGGTCAAATCCTCGCTGAGCATCGTCGCGCCGTCGCGCGTGATCGTGAGCTGACCGGTCTCGGGATCGAACCGCGTCGCGAGCGCCGCCAGCACCTCGTTGCTGCGCAGCATCAGGAAGTAGCCCTTGTCGAGTGGCTCCGGATTCTGCGGATCGAAGGCCGTGGTGCCGAGCGCGAGGGCGTATTCGCGGTCGAAGGCGAGGCCGGACGCGCGAGCCAGCGTCAGTGCCGGAAGCGGCTCGGCCGAGAGGCCCTTGACCGGATAGCGATAGAGCGCGGTAACCTCGGCCATCTTTCCTCATCCTCCTGACGCGAGGCGGCAGGCTGACCGAGACCGGCGCGTCGGACCATGCGGAATTCTCCGTAGACGGCGCAGGGCCCACCGGCCCGGTTGCAAACTGGGCGCGTCCGGCCTTAGCGAAAAGGGATGAGCCAGAGCCCCGCCCTCCGCATCGCCGCCCTCTACCGCTATCCGGTCAAAGGCCTCTCGCCCGAGGCATTGGAGACGGCCGAGCTTGAAACCAGCGGCTACTTCCCGGGCGACCGGCTCTACGCCATCGAGAACGGCCCCTCCGGCTTCAACGAGACCGTGCCGCGCCACCTGCCGAAGGTCGCCTACCTGATGCTGATGCGCAACGAGGCGCTGGCCCGGCTACGCACCCGGTTCGACGACGCCACGCACCGCCTGACGGTCGAGGAGAACGGGGTGCAGGCGGTGGATGCGGACCTGAGCACGGCGGAGGGGCGCGCGGCGCTCGCCGCGTTCATGAAGGGGTTCCTACCGCAGGAATTGCGCGGCGCGGCGCGGGTGCTGACGGCGCCGCCCGGCTACCGCTTCACCGACTCGCCGACCGGCTACGTCTCGCTCATCAACCGCGCGAGCGTGGCGGCGACCGAGGATCTCGTCGGCGCCCCCGTCGATCCCCTGCGCTTTCGCGGCAACCTCTATCTCGACGGGCTGGCCCCTTGGGCCGAACTCGACATGGTCGGCCGGGTGCTGGAAGCGGGCGACGTCCGGCTGAAGATCACGAGCCGGACCCAGCGGTGCGCGGCCACCAATGTCGATCCGCAGACGGGCCAGCGCGATCTGTCGATCCCGAAGACGCTCATGCTGGGTGTCGGCCACACCGATTGCGGCGTCTACGCCGAGGTTCTGGCCGGCGGCGTGCTGCGGACGGGCGACGGCCTGCGGGTGATCGGCTGACGCGGTGATCAGCGCTTGCGAACTCAGCGCTTGCGAGCCTGGGCGCGGGCCGTGAGCCAGAGCGGCTCCGGCTCGGCGCATGGCAGGAGCGCGGCCACGGCATCGAGATCGACCGCGTAGTTCTCGGTGAGCTGGCGCCAGATGTCGGCGGAGGAGCCTGCGCCCTGGCCGAGGCGCTCGACGATGCGGGCAAGCAGGCCGGGATGCGTGAGACTCGGACGCGGCATCGCCAGATCGGCATTCAGCATGGTCGCCCCCTTGGTTCAATCAGGGGATGATTGATCGCGATGGTTAACCGTCGTTTAAGAGCGCCTCACAAACTCCCGGTCTCTGACGGTTCTCGCTCCGGCGATGACAGCGCGGCGGGAGTTCTGCGAGCGAGACGAAGCGTCGCCAGAGAATCGTCCCGAAAGGTGGTTGCCGGCTTTCGGAAAAAAGATGATGCGAAAACAAGAGCCTCAAGCATCGTTCGATGGGGTGGCCACCGGAGTCCGACGTGTCGGCGCCGATCGGCTACCCTGACAACGCTCTTCGCTTGGCACGCATCGCGGGATCGCGAGCACGCGGACTCTTCGCTCGGCACGAAGCCTGCGCTAGAAGCCCTGCCGAATCCGCCTCCGCCTCGAGAGAGAGCCAGGACGACCGCGATGACCGATCCGCTGCCGAACGTGCATGTGCGCGCCGAGATCCTGACCCAGGCGCTGCCGCACATGCAGCGCTACGATCAGGAGATCGTCGTCATCAAGTACGGCGGCCACGCCATGGGCGACCCGGCGGCGGCGGAGGACTTCGCCGAGGATATCGTGCTGCTGGAGCAATCCGGCCTGAAGCCGATCGTCGTGCACGGCGGCGGGCCGCAGATCGGCAAGATGCTGGCCCGGCTCGGCATCGAATCGGAGTTCCGCGGCGGGTTGCGCGTCACCGACGAGGCGACCGTCGAGGTGGTCGAGATGGTTCTGGCCGGCTCGATCAACAAGCAGATCGTCGGCTGGATCGCCGCCGAGGGCGGCCGGGCCATCGGCCTGTGCGGCAAGGACGGCAACATGGTCCGCGCCAAGCGGGCGATGCGGACGGTCAAGGACCCGGACAGCAACATCGAGCAGGCGATCGACCTCGGCCTCGTCGGCGAGCCGGAGCATGTCGAGCGCGGCGTGCTCGATGCGGTGCTGAAGGCCGAGCTGATCCCGGTCCTCGCCCCCGTGGCCTACGGCGAGGACGGCAAGACCTACAACGTCAATGCCGACACCTTCGCCGGCGCCATCGCCGGGGCGCTGCGGGCCAAGCGTCTCCTGCTGCTCACCGACGTGCCCGGCGTGCTCGACAAGGACAAGAACCTGATCCAGGAGCTCACGATCGAGGATTGCCGCCGCCTGATCGCCGACGGCACCATCACCGGCGGCATGATCCCGAAGGTCGAGACCTGCATCTACGCCCTCGAACAGGGCGTCGAGGCGGTGGTCATCCTCAACGGCAAGGTCCCGCACGCGGCGCTGCTCGAGCTGTTCACCGATTTCGGTGCGGGCACCCTGATCCGGCGCACCTGACGGCAGCGCTTCCCAGCGGCTTGCAACTCCCTACATACGGGACGGGCATCCCCGTCCCGTTTCTCCTTTCAAGCGTAACCTTCCCCTTGCTCCTTCCCGGCGAGAGCCACTTCACCACCTCCGACGCCCGCGGGTTCTCCCACGTCGATACCTGGGTGTTCGATCTCGACAACACGCTCTACCCGAGCGACGCGCGGGTCTGGCCGCAGGTGGACGAGCGGATCACGCTCTACGTCATGCGGCTCTACGGGCTCGACGCGATGTCGGCGCGCGCCCTTCAGAAGCATTTCTACCACCGCTACGGCACCACCCTGAAGGCGCTGATGGTGGAGGAAGGGGTCGATCCGCACGACTTCCTCGACTTCGCCCACGACATCGACCACTCGACGATCAAGCTCGACGAAGCGCTCGGCACGGCGATCGAGCATCTGCCGGGGCGCAAGCTGATCCTCACCAACGGCTCGCGCCGCCACGCGGAACGGGTCGCGGACAAGCTCGGCATCCTCGACCATTTCGAGGACGTGTTCGACATCGCCGACGCCGACTTCATCCCCAAGCCCGACCGCGGCACCTACGAGCGCTTCCTTCTGCGCCACGGGGTCGATCCCCGTCGCTCGGCCCTGTTCGAGGATATCGCCCGCAACCTCGTGGTGCCGCACGACCTCGGCATGGCGACGGTTCTGGTGGTGCCGCCGACGCCCGATCCGTTCCGCGAACTCTTCGAGCAGGAAGCGGTGCAGGAACCGCATATCGACCACATCACCAGCGATCTGGCGGCCTTCCTCGTGCGCTGCGTCCTGCCGGTCGTCCCACCCGAGCCCGCCGCGCCGTGAGCGATGCACCCGCGGGCCACTGGGCCGCGATCAAGGCCCCGAGTCTGGCCGAGATCGAGGCGCTGGCCGAGGCCGCCTTCGCCGGCCTGCCGGAGGAATTCCGGGCGCGCTGCGCGGGCGTGCGCATCCACGTCGACGACTTCCCCGACGACGAGACCCTGACCGAGATGGGTTGCGAGTCGGCGTTCGACCTGCTCGGCCTGTTCCGCGGCATCGGGCTGGCGCAGGCGGGCGAGGTCGCCACGGGGCAGATGCCCAACGCGGTCTGGCTCTATCGCCGGCCGCTGCTCGATTACTGGGCCGAGCACGACGAGACGCTGGGGCACCTCGTCACCCACGTCCTCGTCCACGAGATCGGCCACCATTTCGGCCTCTCCGACGACGACATGGCTGGTATCGAAGCGGCGGCGGACGCGACCGAGACGTCGGACGCCTGAGGCTTCAGCCCCGCGCGGGCAGGCGCGGGATCAGCCCGACCTTGGGCCGCCGGGAGCGGAACTGCCCGCGCTCGATCGCCACGAAGGTGAGGATCGCCAGCGCGAGCGTGGTGAGCCACCAGATCGTGGTGAGGCCGACGCCGACGCAGCCGATGGCAAACGCGGTGGCGAAGGCCGCCATGGCGCAGGGCGCCAGCACCGTGGCGTCGCGGCCCGCGCGGTGAATCGCGCCGTAGAGGGCGAAGGCCGCGGCGAAGGCGCCGACGACGCCGAGTTCGTACCAGAACTCGAACAGCATCGTGGTCGGCGCATTGATCGGAAGGATGCCGAAGATCTTTCCGCGCAGGGCCGTCTCGAGGCCGTGGCCGGTGACGAGGCGCACCGGCTCCAGGGTGACGACCTTCTGCCACGCCTTGAGCGCCAGCACGCCGGGCGCGACGGGCCCGAACAGGGCGACACCGATGGGGCGCGCGAGGAACGGCAGCAGCGGCGCGACCACCAGCAGGCCGGCAGCGGTGAGCGCGGTGACGCGCACGCCGAGCGACAGGCGCCAATGCGTCAGCGCGAAGGCGAGCGCCCCGATCGCCAGCGCGAACAGCGCCGTCACGCCCGGCGCCAGCAGCAGCGCGCCTGCGACCAGCACGACCACGACGAGCGAGCCCATGTCGCGGCGGCGCGAGCGCAGCCACGCCACGGCGGGCCAGGCCAGCAGCGCCAGCAGCACCGCGCCGCGCTCCAGGGCGCTGTCGCCGTCCGGGTTGTCCTTGAGCATCGCGTCGCCGACGAGGTTGATCAGAATCGCGACGATGGCCGCCGCGCCGACGCCCAGCGGCAGCAGGTAGAGGTTGGCCGAGCGCATCCGGTCAGGGAGCGCGAGATAGGCCAGAAGCGTCATCACGACGATGGCGACGAGGTTGGCCAGCCGCTCGCTCGCGGGCGCGGGAAACGGTGTCCAGACCAGCGACAGCGCCGACCAGAACAGCACCAGCATGCCGGCCAGGAAGGACGGCGCGGTCAGCAGCCGTTTCAGGGCCGGACCGATGGCACGCTGATGCTGGTCGATGGCGCTCGCGGTGATCAACAGGACGACGGCGATGGGCGCCAGCACCACGGTGGCGCGGCGCGAGACCTGCGCGGCCACCGGCAGCACCACGAACAGGCCGAAGAAGCCGATACGGCGCAGCAGGGCCGCCGCGTCGAGGGCGGGATCGACGGTCGTGGTCGGGGGACGCGGCATGATCAGGGAGGACCGGATCCGGCGCCCCTGCGGAGTGCGGGCGCTTAGCCTACACCTAGTGCAGGCGGGTGGGCCGGGCTGTAGAGGCGCTGCAACACCCAGAGCATCATCCCGAAAGGTGGTTGGCGGCTTTTGAGAAAAAGATGATGCAAGAAGCAGGGCCGAAGCAGGAGCCTCGGGATCAGCGCGCGATTTGCCTCAAACCGGCGTGGTTTGCGGCCGCGGGCGCCGCCGACGGCGGGCGAGGTGGCGGCCGACATCGCTGGTGACGCGCCAGCCGCCCCAGGCGGCGAGGAAGCCGAGCAGCCCGGCGACGAGGCCGTCCGCCGTGGTCGGCACCGCCGGCTGATAGTCGCGATAGGCGGCGCGGGCGATGCTCATGTCGGGATCACGGGCCATCACGCTGAGGCGTCCGAGCGGGCTCGCCGCCGTGTCGAGGGCGAGCTTCTGCGCCTCCAGCCGCTTCAGCCGCTCGACATCGCTCCGGGCCGATTCGCCGCGCCGGGCGATGAAGGCGTCCGGGTTGGTCCGCAGCAGCGCCAGCGCCTCGTCCCGGCTGCGGCCCGTGGCCTGGGCGTCGGCATCGAGGGAGGCGATAGAGCGGCGCAGCTCGTCCAGGGCCCCGCCGAGGCGCTGGGTGTATTGCTGGGCGAATTCCGGCGCCTGCGCGGCGATGACCGCCGCGAGCAGTCCGAAGGCAAGGCCGAGCGTTCGGACGACACGGAACATCAAAACTTCCTTCGCGGGGGCCACTCGGTTTGTAGGGCAATCCGCGGCGCCGGGGAGGGTCGCGGTTCAATCTTGGCCGAGGGCGGCCGCCACATCCGCCTCGCTCAGGGCGTCGAGCGCCCCGGCGATCTTCACCGCCCGCGTCTTCTCGCCGGGCGGGAACAGCAGGACCACGGTCTCGGTGCCGGGACAGGCCGGATCGGTGCAGACGATCTCGCTCACGCTCATCGCCGTCTCCGGGCCGTAGCCGCCCGCCTTCCGCAGCCACGCCTCCACCCGCCGCCGGGCGGCGGCGTCCGGCTTCGGAGCGCGTCCGAACAGGGCCACGGCGCGGGCGTCAGGCCGGCAGGGTGAGCAGGCCGGCCTGCCCGTCGGCGCAGCCGAAGGCGAGGCGGGCGCCGGCCGGGTCCCAGGCGAGGGCCGAGATCGCGCTGCCCTTCACCGCCGGGCGCACCAGCAGCTCCGAGGCGTCGGAGAAGCGCACCAGCAGCAGGCAGCCATCCTCGTAGCCGATCGCCAGAACCGGCGCCTTCGGGTGGAAGGCGACCTGCGAGACCCGCGCCGGCCGCACGCCGCATTCCCGCGGCGCCTTGCCGGTGGGGCCCTCCTTCGAGTCGAACGGCCAGACGATGGCCGCCTCGGCGCCGCTGGTGGCGAGCCACTTGCCATCCGCCGACCACGAGAGCGAACGCACCTTGGCGGGATAGCCCGACATCCGCATGTGGCCGCGATCGGGCTGGAGGCGCCAGCCATGCAGTGCGTTCTCCTGCATGGTCGAGACGACGAAGCGGCCGTCGGGCGACCACGTCACGTCGAGATGCGAGCCCTTCCACTCGATGAATTCGGGCGGCGTCTCAAGGTTCGGATACCAGAGGCTGACGCCGTTGTAGTGGGCCACCGCCAGCCGGTAGCCCTTCGGCGCGAAGGCGAGGCCGCGGCCCGTGGTGGGCGCCGTGAAGGTCTTTTCGCGGCCCTTGGCGTCGCGGGCGGTGACCGCACGTCCCGAGGCGAAGGCGAACGAGCCGTCGCCGTGAAGCGCCAGCGCGTCGATCCAGCCGCCGCCCTTGGCCTGCGCCAGCTCGCTCGACCGGCCGTCCGCCCCCGTCGCGACCACGCGGCCGTCGTCGCCCCCGCTCACGAGCCGGGCGCCGTCGCTGGCCGCCACGAGGATGCTGCTGTCCGGGTGGGCGGGAACGGTCTCGGTCGCACCGTCGCGGGCCAGCAGCACACCGCCATCGGCGAGCGCCAGCGCCAATGTCCCCTTGAGCCAGTGAGCGGCGGTGACGTGGGCGCCGGCCGCGATATCCGCGACGTGGTCGGTAAGGGAGGGAGCGGAGGCGCTCATGCCGGAGGGGTCTTCCTTCAGATCTTGGTCAGCGCCACCGGCGAGCGCCGGTACGCCAGAGTGAACAGGGTCGCGGCAAGGCATAGCCCGGCCGCCACGCCGGCGGGAATCGCCAGGGCTGCGATTCCGAGATGCGAATGGGCGAGCGTGCCCGCAACCGCCCCGACGAGGAGCGAGAGCCAGACCGAGCCGTCGCCGACCCAGCCCAGCCGCGGTCCCCTCCCGGCAAGCGCCAGCGCCGCCTTCTGCCCGAACGCGAACAGCGCGCCCGTGACGAAGGTGGTACCGGCGCGAAAGCCCTGAACATGGGCGAGCACCGCGTTCTGCCCGCCCATGGCGAGCGCCAGGAACAGCGAGGCCACGCCGACATGGGCGTGCTCGGCGGCCAGGGCGACCGCCGCGGTCAGGGCGACGGCTTCCAGGCCGAGCACCGCGGGCGTGACCCAGCGCGGCGGGCACAGGGCGGCGATGGCGCCCCCCGAGACCGCGCCGACGAGGAAGGCGCCGATCAGCAGCGCCGGCAGCACGGCGCCGAGCGGCTCGCCATGGCCCAGCGAGACGGCAAGCTGCGTCGTGTTCCCGCTCATGAGCGAGGTGTAGAGGCCGCCGAGCCGGATGAAGCCGAGCGCGTCCACGAATCCGGCGAGCGCCGTGAGCACGATGCCGAAGCCGATCTGGAAGGGTCGGGTCACGGGGCAGGCACGATCGTTAAGGCGCCCTTCGAAAAGCAGGCGGGCGCGGGGGCGAAAGACGGCCTCATCCGACAAAGGGTTAGGCGTGCCACCGCGTCAGGCGCGACTGAAAACAGTTCCTGCACCGTACCGTCAAGGTTAACCGATCGGTTACCAAATGCGCGCAAATCGAAGCAATCACGGTGAACGAGGCCCTTCACGGCCCCGTTGGTCCGGCGATCCGCAAGCTCGGCTGTTGTCCGAGCACGGGTGAGTTGGAGTTCTGCCATGATCCCCTTCGCCTGCATCCCCGCTGCCCTGCCGCCTTTCTCCCTGGCGCGCCACGCCGACACGATCCTCGTGGTCGAGGACGAGTCCTTCGTCTGCGAGCTGGCCGTCGAGGCGCTACTCGACGAAGGCTACCGGGTGCTGACCGCCGCCGATGCGGAGGAGGCGGAGGCGATCCTGTCGAGCGAGCATGTGGACTTGCTCTTCACCGATATCGATCTGGCCCGCAACACGAACGGCATCGCCCTCGCCCGCAGCGCCCGGCGCAGCCTGCCGCGCCTGCCGGTGGTCTACACCTCAGGCGGCCGCGACGGCCTCTCCGCCGCCGAGGCCGTGAACGAATCGGTGTTCATGCCCAAGCCCTACCGCGCCGCTCAGCTCGTGGCCGTGACTAACGACCTGCTGCGCCACCGCGGCTGAGTTTCCCCGCCCTCAACCCATACGAGACGTGACCATGCGTCGCCTGATCGCCTGCGCCTTCCTGATGCTCGCCGCGATGCCGGCCGCCCGAGCCGAATGCAATGTCGAGGATACCGGGCTCGAACCGACGATCGCGGCGAAGAAAGAGCTTCAGGAAACCAAGAACGCCCAGATCGTGCGCGACCTGCGCACCCTGCGCGACGCCGCGATCGTCCTCGAATCCTACGGCTTCCCGGACGAGTGCAAGCGCCTCGTCGCCATCGTGAAGGATCTGGCCGCCAAGCCCGACGACACGATCAAGCGCAGCAGCGACACAGACGAGGAGAAGGCCGAGGAGATCCAGGAATCCCGCGAGCCGAAGGCGCCGAAGGAGCGCAGCGGCTCCGGCCGGTAACGGCCTCAGACAACCCCGCGAAGGTTTTCCGGAAAATCCCCTCCCCGGCATAGGCAGCCGACCGGCACGCGCGCGTGCCGCGCGATCTGGCCGGCCACCGTCTCGACCGGGACCGGCGCGCCCTCGCTCTCGCTGACCACGATTCCGGCGAGCGCGATGGCGTGCGCCCGCAGCGTCTCGACCGCCGTCAGCGCGTGGCTGATCGCGCCGAGATAGCTGCCGGACACGAGCAGCGCCGGAATCGCTTGAGATTTCAGCCAGTCGAGGCCGGTCGCGGCCTCGGTGATCGGGCTCATCAGGCCGCCGACGCCCTCGATCACCACGGTCTCACCGTCACCGGCCTCGGCCAGACGCGCGCCGCACCACGCGACAAGCTCAGGCAGCGCGAGGCTGCGCCCCTCGCGGGCGGCGGCGAGGTCGGGCGCGAGCGGCGCGGCAAAGCGCCAGGGCGAGCAGGCGGCAACCGTTTCGGGCGTGACAGCGAGCCCCTGGGCCGCGAGCAGGCGCCCGGTGTCACTCTCCGCGAAATCCGGGTGGTCGAGCGGGGGGACGCCGCTCGCGAGCGGTTTCAGAGCCCGCACCCTCCGGCCCTGACCGCGCAGCCGGCGGACGAGGGCGGCGGTGGTGTAGGTCTTGCCGATCTCGGTACCGGCGCCGACGATGAACAGGGCGGGCAGGGACATGGCAGGCAGGGACATGGCGTGCGGATCGCTCCGTTACGAAAACGGCGTTGTCCCCCCTGCGCCCTGGTCCAGAGGCGCCCGCGACAGCGGACCTCGAAGGACCGCCCAGTTCCCGCGCGATGTCTGGAACGCCCTTCGAGGCTGCTTCGCAGCACCTCGGGATGAGGGCGTGAGTCGGAGCGACCGGGGCCGGTCGCTCCGCTGGCGCTACTTCTCGACGAAGGCCTTCTCGATCACGTAATGGGCCGCCTCACCGTGGTTGCCTTCCTCGTAGCCGAGGCCCGTCAGCATCTCGCGGGTGTCCTTGATCATCTCCGGCGAGCCGCAGAGCATGAAGCGGTCGTTCTCGATCGACATGTTCGGCAGGCCGATATCCTCGAACAGCTTGCCCGAGGTCATCAGGTCGGTGATCCGGCCGCGGTTGCGGAACGGCTCGCGGGTGACCGTCGGGTAGTAGATCAGCTGGTTGGCGATCATCTCGCCGAGGAACTCATGGCGAGGCAGCGTCTCGGTGATGGTCTCGCCATAGGCCAGTTCCTGCACCTGACGGCAGCCATGGACGAGCACGACCTTCTCGAAGCGGTCGTAGGTCTCCGGGTCCTTGATGATCGACAGGAAGGGAGCGAGCCCCGTGCCGGTGCCGAGCAGGTAGAGGTTCTTGCCGGGCAGGAGGTTGTCGAGCACCAGCGTGCCGGTCGGCTTCTTGCCGATCATGATCGGATCGCCGACCTTGAGGTGCTGCAGCTTGCTCGTGAGCGGGCCGTTCGGCACCTTGATCGAGAAGAACTCCAGTTCCTCCTCGTAATTAGCCGAGACCACCGAGTACGCGCGCAGCAGCGGCCGGCCCTCGACCTCGATGCCGATCATCGTGAACTCGCCGTTGCGGAAGCGGAACGAGGGATCGCGCGTCGTGCGGAAGGAGAAGAGCGTGTCGGTCCAGTGGTGGACGGAGAGGACGCGCTCCTCGTTGTACTTGCTCATCGGCCGCGGGTTTCCCGATTCTGGAAGCGTCGAAACGGGGCTCTTCTCGCAGTCGCAGCATCCGCGTCAAGACGCAGCGCTGCCACAGCGGTTGGAATGTGACTTTGCCTGGAACTGTTCTTGAATCCGGCGCATGCCTGACCCCGCATGAGCGCATCGCAGCCACACAGAAATTGGCCGTCAGCGAGCTTCCTCGGCCTTCACCTCGCTCATCACGATCGGCGTGTGATGATGGCCCGTATGGGCTGCGAAGACGGTGCCGGAGACGCGTACCTTTTGACCGGAAGAAACCCCGAGCTGCTTGCGCGTGGCGGCGAGTTGCACCGCCCGGACACCGGATACCGCCTCGTCGAGCCCGGACGCGTCGGCCTTGTTCGCCTCAATGCAGACGGGCTTTGGCAAGAGTAGCACCAGGACCGTCTCGGGCCTGTCGCCCTGGGCCACACTCTCGTAGTTCGGAGGCCCTGGATAAGTCTTGATCGCCAGCGTGCCTGAGAAGGTCAGACGCTCGGTGTAGCGATAGCAAGGGGCTGCTGCCGCTCCGGCCATCGCCGCCGAGGAAGAGACGGCCACCGCGAGTGCAAGCCAGAGTCGCGCCATCCTGCCCCGCATCGACCCGCTCTCCCGCCTTGAACGGCCAAAGCGCAACCGTAGCACGATTCGCTGCCGGCCCTCGCGGTGGGCTGACCCTATAGCGGCTTCAGCCCCGCTTCGATCTCCGCCCGGCGCGGTTCGAGGAACGGTGGCAGCGCAAGACGCTCGCCGAGCGATTCCATCGGCTCGTCGGTGGCGAAGCCCGGCCCGTCGGTGGCGATCTCGAACAGGATGCCGTTCGGCTCGCGGAAATACAGGCTGCGGAAGTAGTAGCGATCCACGGGACCGCTGGACGGGACGCGGCGCTGCTTGAGGCGGTCGGCCCAGGCCTCGTAATCGGCGTCCGGGATGCGGAAGGCGACGTGGTGGACGGCGCCCGCGCCCTGGCGAGCCGGTGCGCCCGTACCTTCAAGAAGCTGGACCTCCGCGGCGGGACCGCCCTCGCCGGTCTCGAAGACCGTCACCTCGCCCTCGGGCAGTTCGAAGGTCCGGGCGCGGCGGAAACCGAGGACCTGCGTCAGCACCGCCTCGGTGCGCTCGGGCTGCGAGACCGTGAGGCGGATCGGCCCAAGGCCCCGGATCTGGTGCTCGGGCGGCACCGGGCTGCCCTCCCAGGGATGCGCCGGCCCCACGCCGCCATCGTCCACGAGGCTGAGGCGCTGGCCCTCGCCGTCCTCGAAGTCGAGGGTGAGACGCCCGTTCCGCTCGATCGCCGGATGGTGGCTCACGCCCTGGCGGGCGAGATGCTCGCGCCACCAGTCGAGGCTTCCCGCGCCGCCGACGCGCAGCAGCGTGCGCGAGATGCTGTCGGTGCCGCGCCGCTCGGCGGGTGCTGGCCAATCGAAGAAGGTGATGTCGGTGCCCGGCGAGGCGCGGCCGTCGGCGTAGAACAGGTGGTAGGCCGAGACGTCGTCCTGGTTGACGGTCTTCTTCACGAGCCGGAGCCCCAGCACGCGGGTGTAGAAGGCGAGGTTGTCGGCCGCCTGCGCCGTGATGGCGGTGACGTGGTGGAGTCCGGTGAGCTGCATCGCTTGAGGCCTCGCGCGGGGAGCGGGTTCGGCCTCCACCAGATAGGGGTTTTGGGCGCCAGCCCAAGGCGCCCGGCTCATTCCGACATCGCTGGGCACACCAAACCGCTGGACCTAAAAAGAAAAAGGCCGGCGACGCGTCTCCGCGTGCCGGCCCCGGCCGTGAGTGGAATTGGTGAAGGGCGCCTACAGTCCCGTGGGCCGCCCTGCGGCGACCACCAGCATCTTGCCGTCGCCGAGGGTGCGGGCGCCGGCCCGGCGGATGTCGGCCTGGGTCACGCTCGCCACGAGGTCGTTGCGGCGGGCGATGTAGTCCATACCGAGACCCTCGAAGGCGATCTGCACCAATTGGTTGGCGATCTTGGTCGAGGTGTCGAAGCCGAGCGCGTAGGAACCGGTGAGGTAGTCCTTGGCCTTCTGCAGCTCCTCGTCCGAGGGGCCTTCGGTGATGAGGCGCTGGATCTCGTCGCCGATCACGTCGAGCGCCTCGACGACGCGCTCGTTCTTGGTGGCGGTGTAGCCCCAGGTCATGGCGACCGCGCGATGCGAGGTCAGCGAGGTGCCGACCGAGTAGGCCAGGCCGCGCTTCTCGCGCACTTCCTGGAACAGGCGCGAGGTGAAGGCGCCGCCGCCCAGGATGTGATTCAGCACATAGGCCGGGATGAAGTCGGGGTCGCGCCACGCCACGCCCGGCATGCCGAAGCGGATCACCGACTGCGGCACATCGAGATCGACGACGATGCGGCGGCCGAGTTCGTTGATCGCGGTCGGCGGCACCGGCTTGAGCGGGCCGGCCTCGGGCAGAGCGCCGAAGGCGCGGGCGATCATGCCGGTGATCGTCGCCTCGTCGAAGGCGCCGACCGCCGCGACCTTCAGGCCGCCGCGGCCGATCACGGCGCGGTGCAGGGCCACGAGGTCGTCGCGGGTGATCGCCGACAGGGTCTCGATGGTGCCCGCCGAGGAGCGGCCGTAGGCGTGACCGGGGAAGGCCTCGCGGAAGTAGCGGCGGGAGGCCAGCACACCGGGATCGTTCTGCTGGTAGCGCAGGCTGGCGATCATCTGCGCCCGGACGCGCTCGATCGCGGGCTGATCGAAGCGCGGCTCGGCCAGGGAAAGGGCCAGCAGACGGATCGCCTCGTCGGCATGCGTGAGCAGCGTCTTGAGCGAGCCGCCGATGGAATCGGGGCCGGTGTGGAAGCTCAGCTCGATCGCGCGGGCCGCGAGCGCCTCCTGGAAGGCATCCGAGTCGAGGTCGCCCGCGCCCTCGTCGAGCAGCCGCGCCATCATCTGCGCGGTGCCCGCCTTGCCCTCCGCATCCTGCGCCGCGCCGCCCTCGAAGGTGAAGGAGAGCGCGATCATCGGCACCACCGGCGAGGCGACGTGCCAAGCCTCGATGCCGGGGGCGGCCGCGAGCGGCAACGCCTGGGTCGGCGACGTCGCGGTGCGGGTGCCGGTCTCGGCGAGATTCATCGGGAGTTCCTCAAAGCGTCTTTTCGCAAACGGCGCCGCCACCGGGGGCGGCGCGAAGAATCAGAGTCGTCCTCGTGTCTCTCACAAAACTCCCGTTGTGCTGTCATCGCCAGAACGAGAACGGTCGGAGACCGGGAGTTTTGCGAGGCACTCTTAGGCGATCGCCACGTCCGGGTCGTGCGCCTTCGTAAGGTAGCCGGTCACCGAGCGGGCGGGCACGAGATAGCGGGCGGCAACCGCGACGAGCCGGTCATGGGTGACCGCTTCGATCTCGACCGGCCAGCGGCGTACCTCCTCGACGGTCTCGCCGATGGCGAGCGCCGAGCCATAGATCCGCGCGAGCGAACTCTGCGAATCGGATGAATAGACCGTCTCGGCTACGAGCCGGATCTTGGCCCGCTCGATCGCCTCCGCGCCGAGCGCCTCGGGGACGCGGCGCAGCACGCGATCGATATGCTCTTCCAGAGCTTCCAGGGTCACGCCCTCGGCCGGCACGGCGTAGACGGCAAAGCGCGTGTCATCCATCGCCGAGCCCATGTACCAAGCGCCGGCATTCACCGCGACGCCCATCTCCAGCACCAGCTTGCGGTAGAGGAACGAGGTCGCGCCGCCGCCGATGACCTCGGCGAGCAGTTCGAGTGCGTAGCCCTCGCCGTCGCGGGCCGTCATGCAGGAGGGGGTGAGGTAGAGGCGCTGCAGGGTCGGCTGCTCGACCTTCGGGTCGGCCACCGCGATCCGGCGCATCGCCCGCGGCTCCGGCTCGCGCGGGCGCAGCCGCTGGGGCCGCGCGCCCTGCGGCGTCACACGGCCGTAGGTCTCCTCGGCCAGACGCCGCACCTCGTCCGGCGTCACGTCGCCGGCCACCACGAGGATCGCGTTCTCGGGGGTGTAGAAGCGCTTGTAGTAGTCGATGGCGTGGGTGCGGTTCAGCTCCTCGATCTCGTGCATCCAGCCGATGATCGGGATGCCGTAGGGATGGTGCACGAACAGCGAGGCGGCCATCGCCTCGGAAAGCTGCGCCGACGGATCGGTCTCGACCCGCATCCGACGCTCCTCCAGCACCACGTCGCGCTCGGGCGCCACCACGGCGTCGTCGAGGACGAGGCCGCTCATCCGATCGGCCTCGAAGGCCATCATCGTCGAGAGGTGGTCGCGGGCGACGCGCTGGAAATAGGCGGTGTAGTCGTAGCTGGTGAAGGCGTTCTCCTGGCCGCCGAGCGACGAGACCGCCTTCGAGAAGGCGCCGGCCGGGTGCCGATCGGTGCCCTTGAACATCAGGTGTTCGAGGAAGTGGGCGATACCGGACTGGCCGATCGGATCGTCGGCCGAGCCGTTGCGGTACCAGACCATGTGCGTGGCGACCGGCGCCCGGTGATCGGGCACCACCACCACGTCGAGCCCGTTATCGAGCACGAAGGCGGAGACCTCCGGGCCGCCGGCCTCGGAGCGCCCGAACGGGGCGGCGTCCACACGGCCGGCGTGATTCAGGCCTCGCTGCGGTCCCACGGGCGCGATGGCCTTCCGGTAGAGGTGCATCCCACTTTCCTTATGCGGGGGCTCTTCCGCCCTCCGCGCTTTCCGTCCCAAGAATCCCGGCATTGTCCCGTGATCGGTCGCCGGTGGCAAATCCCATACCGCGCGGCGTGTCCGCGCGGTGACGGTCCATCCGGATGCTGGGCGCCTTCGCCGACCCGCCGAGATCGACGGAACCGGGCGGAGGCCGGCTCTCAGCGCCCGGACGAATTTCTCATATAGGCACGCGGGTCGGCCTCTTCACGGTCGCTGATCGGACCACCGACAGGGCCGCCCTGCGGTTTGGCGACCTTGATCGGCGCCTTGCGATAGCCGGTGGGCGGATCGGTCAGCGTATCGCGGTCGGGCTCGACCAGCGACGGCTCGGTCTTGTCGGGCGTGCCCTTGAGCAGTTCGAACGGGTTGAGCCAGGTCGAATCGCGGGTGTCGCCCTGGCCGGGTGCGTTCGCTGGCCCGGTGAGCGCCCCGGCGCCCGCGCGGCGGCCGGCCTCCATCTCGTAGACCGAGAGCGTCTCGTTGTTGTCGTTCATGCGGCCCTGCGCACCGCGCACGATCGGCTTCTTCGCCTCGATGGCGGCCCGCTCGCGCTGGACCACCTCCGGATCCTTCGGCCAGGCCGGATCGGCCTGGCGGGTCCGGGGCGGGGGCAGGCCGGCGGTCAGATCCTCCCGGCCGCCGAGCTTGGGCGGCATCGCGAGCGGTGCGCGCTCGCGATAGGTGATGGCGGGACGGTCCGGCTCGATCAGGCCGAGATTGCTCAGCGTGTCGCGCATGAATTCGCCCTCGGCGCGGGCCGCGCCGACGGCGAGTCCGGGCAGCAGGGCCGCGCCCAATGCCGTTCTCAAAGCCAGAGGACGGATCGATCCGAAAGCCCGCGTGACGCTGCGCCGCCCGTTCATGCCGATTTCCCCAAGGCTACGGACCGGCCCCGCCCGCTTTTGATCCGGGACGGTCAGCCGGACGGCGTTTCATCGTGAATCGCGCGTCGAGCCCACGCAAACCGAGGTGAGCCGGGTTTCGGGCGAAGGTATGGCACCCTGACGCGGACGGATGCGCCGCGCTTCAAGCCTGGGGACGACCGCCGTTCCCCGCGACGTCCCTGGACGGAGAGCGCTGGGTCGGCCGCAGGCTGTCGAGGATCAACCCGATCACGCCCGCGACGATGGCCGCATCCGCCACGTTGAACACGTACCAGGACCATGTTCCCGCGTGCAGGTGGACGAAGTCGAACACCGCCCCGTAGGCCGCCCGGTCGATGGCGTTGCCGAGCGCGCCGCCGACGATGAGGCCGAGCGCCACCGCGAGCAGCCGCGAGCCGGCCCGATACATCCACACCGACAGGCCGAAGGCGGCGGCGAGCGAGACGGCCACGAGCAGCCAGCGCCCGAACCCGCCCTCCTGCTGGAACAGGCCGTAGGAGACGCCCCGATTCCACACCACGACGAAGTCCGCGAACGGCGCCAGCCGCCAGGGCTGCGTCATCACGAGGTCGGTGCCGAAATAGAGCCAGAGCTTGGAGGCCTGATCGAGGACCAGCGTGGCCAGCACCGCGATCAGGCCGGAGCGGAAGGCGGTCACGCCGCCTCCGGATGGGCCGCGTCCCACTCCCGCAGGGCCCGGGCGTCGCGCGGCGTCACCTCGGGATAGTCGGGATCGCTGCCGACCTCGGGCGTGACCCGCCAGGAGCGGGCGCATTTGATACCCTCGGCCCGCTCGGGCACCACGGCCACGCCCTTCACCTCGTCGAGGCGGAAGGCGTCCGTCGGGCCCTCACCGGCGCGAACCGTGATCGCCGAGGTGATGCAGGTGTCGGCAAAGTCCACGCCGTCGAGCGCGCCGAGCAGATCGGAATCCGACACGTAGACGGTCGGCGCCGCCTCGAGGCTGGCGCCGATGCGCTTGGCCGCGCGCTCGATCTCGAGCGCGCCGGTGACGACGCGACGGACCTTGCGGATCTTCTGCCAGCGGGCGGCGAGCGCCTCGTCGCGCCATTCGGCGGGCGTCTCGGGCAGGGTCTGGAGATGCACCGAGCCGTCCTGCGACGGGTAGCGGTCGAGCCACGCCTCCTCCGCCGTGAAGGCGAGGACGGGGGCGAGCCAGATGACGACCCGGCGGAAGGCCTCGTCGATGACCTGAAGCGCGGCGCGGCGCGTCACCGAGGAGATCGGATCGCAGTAGAGCGCGTCCTTGCGCACATCGAAGTAGAAGGCCGAGAGGTCGCCGGTCATGAAGCCGTTGAGCAGCGCGACGATCCGCTTGGTGTCGAACGCCGCGTAGGCGTCGCGGATCTCGCCGTCGAGCTGCGCCAGACGATGCAGGATGAAGCGCTCCAGCTCCGGCATCGCGGTGAACGGCACGTCGTCGCCGGGCACCCGGTGGGCGAGCGAGCCGAGCATCCAGCGGAGCGAATTGCGCAGCTTTCGGTAAGTCTCGGCAAAGGTTTTGACGATCTCCGGGCCGATGCGCAGGTCGTCGGAGTAATCGGCCGCCGCGACCCAGAGACGGAGGATGTCGGCGCCCGATTCCTTGATGACGTTCTGCGGCGCGACGACGTTGCCGCGCGACTTCGACATCTTCTCGCCCTTGGCATCGAGGACGAAGCCGTGGGTCAGCACCACGTCGTAGGGTGCGTGCCCCCGCGTGCCGCAGGATTCGAGCAGCGAGGACTGGAACCAGCCGCGATGCTGGTCGGAGCCTTCGAGATACATCACCGTGTCGGAGCCGCCGTCCACTGCACGGCGGATGCCGGCGAGGCCGGGGAAGGCTTGCGCGTCGTCCAGCACGAAGGCGTGGGTCGAGCCGGAATCGAACCAGACGTCGAGGACGTCGGTCACCTTCTCGTAGTTCGCCGGATCGTGATCGGGCGCGAGGAAGCGCTCGGTGGCGCCGTCCGCAAACCACGCATCCGCGCCGTCCTGCGCAAACGCTTCGGCGATGCGGGCATTCACCGCCGCATCGCGCAGCACCTTCCCGGTCTCACGCTCGACGAAGACCGTGATCGGCACGCCCCAGGCGCGCTGGCGCGAGACCACCCAGTCGGGCCGGCCCGCGACCATGCCGTTGATGCGGTTTTTTCCTTGCGGCGGCACCCACTGCGTCTGCTCGATGGCGTGGAGTGCCGTCTCGCGCAGGGTGCGGTTACCGAGCGAATCCACCGTCCGGTCCATGGCGATGAACCATTGCGGCGTGTTGCGGAACAGGACCGGCTTCTTCGAGCGCCAGGAATGCGGGTACTGGTGGCGCAGAACCCCGCGGGCGACCAGCGCGCCGACTTCGGTCAATGCTGCGATGAGCGCCTTGTTGGCGTCGCCCTTGTCGCCCTTGGCGGTGAAGACGAAGCGGCCGGTAAAGCCCGGCGCTTCCTCCGTCAGCCGGCCGTCGGCATCGACGGTGTAGGGGATGCGGGTATCGATGCCCGCTTCCGTGAGGCGGCGGCCATTGGCCATCCAGACCTCGAAGTCCTCGCGGCCGTGGCTCGGCGCCGTGTGGACGAAGCCGGTACCGGCCTCGTCGGTGACGTGCTCGCCCTCCAGCATCGGCACGGGGAATCCGTAGCCGGAATCGAAGGTGCTCAGCGGATGCGAGAGGGTGAGGCCGGCAAGGCTCGCCGCGGGCACGTCGGCCACGCGCTCGAACGCCTCGACGCGGGCGGCCTTGAACACGCCCTCGGCGAGCGCATCGGCGAGCAAATAGGTATCGCCGACCTTCGCCCAGTTGTCCTCGGCCGCCTGCGTGACGCGGTAGAGCCCGTAGGCGACGCGCTTCGAATAGGCGACGGCGCGGTTGGCCGGCAGCGTCCAGGGCGTGGTCGTCCAGATCACGACGCGGGCGCCGGCCAAGTCCGTCGGAGCCCCGTTGCGGATCGGGAATGCCACGAACACCGTGTCGCTGACATGCTCCTCGTACTCGACCTCGGCCTCGGCGAGCGCGGTCTTCTCCACCACCGACCACATCACCGGCTTCGAACCGCGGTAGAGCTGGCCGGAGGCGGCGAACTTCATCAGCTCCGCTGCGATCCGCGCCTCGGCCGGATAGGCCATGGTCGAGTAGGGATGATCCCAATCGCCGGTGACGCCGAGGCGCTTGAACTCCTCACGCTGGATGTCGAGCCACTCCGCGGCAAATGCCCGGCATTGCTGGCGGAATTCCAGCACCGGCACCTCGTCCTTGTTCTTGCCCTTGGCGCGGTACTGCTCCTCGATCTTCCACTCGATCGGCAGGCCGTGGCAGTCCCAGCCGGGAACGTAGTTCGCATCGCGGCCGAGCGCGCCCTGCGAGCGGACGACGACGTCCTTCAGGATCTTGTTGAGCGCGTGCCCGATATGGATGTTGCCGTTGGCGTAGGGCGGACCATCATGCAGCACGAAGCGCGGGCGGCCCTTCGCGGCGGCGCGGATCTTTTCGTATAGGCCGATGTCTTTCCAGCGCTCCAGCAGGAGCGGCTCGCGGGTGGGTAGCCCCGCGCGCATCGGAAAATCGGTCTTCGGCAGGAACAGGGTCCGCGAATAGTCGCGGGCGGCCACGGGGGCGGCGTCGGTCTGGTCGCTCATGGCGGGGTTCGGCAGGGCTCTCGTCGCGGGGACGGTCGAAGAAAAACGGGCGGACGCGCTTCACCCGGCATCCGGCGCGGCCGCTGAACGCGGCGCCTACGCGGAGGCCGGGCCCGTAATTCGCGGCGGAATGTGCATGAGGCCGAACATGGAGCGCTTCTAGAGCGCCCGCCCGCCAAGGGGAAGCCGCTTCGTCGCGGGGACGGAGGACAAAGCGGAGGGGCGGTCCCGGCGCCGCGGGTCGGCAGCGGACGGAAGACGGCTTGCACCGGCCTCGCCGCCTTGGCATCAGCCCGGCCCGAACGTCGCCACGGCGGCCGTGACGCGAGACTTCGCCGCGCTATGCGGACAGATGGCTCGCCACGATACCCGGCCAGGTCGAAAGACCCATCGGTTACAAACGCCGCGCCGACTACCGAGGTGCGATTGAGCACCAGGATCAAACGGAATAGCGTCCGCCCAAAGCCGCCCGGGCGAGGCCGCGCAACACGGTATCGGTGAGGAAACATGGCCCATTCAGCAACCCATGATGCGGGCGCCCCCGGCACGTCCGGCGCGCACACCCCCTGGTACCGGGTGCTCTACATCCAGGTGCTGATCGCCATCGTGCTCGGCGTGCTGCTCGGCTGGCTCTCACCGGAATGGGGCAAGTCGCTCAAATGGCTCGGCGACGGCTTCATCGCGCTGATCAAGATGCTGATCGCGCCGATCATCTTCTGCACCATCGTCCACGGCATCGCCTCGATCGGCGACCTGAAGAAGGTCGGCCGCGTCGGCCTCAAGGCCCTGATCTACTTCGAGGTCGTCTCCTCCCTCGCGCTCCTCATCGGCATCGTCGTCGGCGAGGTGGTCCAGCCGGGCGCCGGCTTCGGCGCCGACGTGTCGAAGCTCGATGCCAAGGCGGTCGAGGGCTACGCCAGCAAGGCGGCGGCGGATTCGACCGTCGCCCACCTCCTCGGCATCATTCCCAAGAGCTTCTTCGACGCCTTCGCCACGGGCGACCTGCTGCAGGTGCTGCTGATCTCGGTGCTGACCGGCGTCGTGCTCACCGGCATGGGCAAGAAGGGCGAGAGCATCACCCACGGCATCGACGCGGCGGGTCAGGTCTTCTTCCGCATCATCGGCCTCATCGTGAAACTCGCGCCCCTCGGCGCCTTCGGCGCCATGGCCTTCACGGTGGGCCAGTACGGCATCGGCAAGGTCATCGACCTCGCTTGGCTGGTGGGCACGTTCTACACCACCTCGCTGCTGTTCATCTTCGTCGTGCTCGGCGGCATCGCGGCCTTTGCCGGCTTCTCGATCATCAAGTTCCTCGCCTACATCAAGGACGAGCTGCTGATCGTGCTCGGCACCTCCTCCTCGGAGACCGTGCTGCCGCACATGATGACCAAGATGAAGCGCCTGGGCGCCTCGGACTCGGTCGTCGGCCTCGTGATCCCGACGGGCTACTCGTTCAACCTCGACGGCACCAATATCTACATGACGCTCACCACGCTGTTCCTGGCGCAGGCAGTGGGCGCCGATCTCACGGTCGGGCAGTACGCGACGATCTTCCTCGTCGCGATGCTGACCTCGAAAGGTGCCTCGGGCGTCACCGGCGCGGGCTTCATAACCCTCGCCGCGACGCTGGCCGCCATCCCCGGCGCACCGGTGCCGGTGGCGGCGATGACCCTGGTGCTCGGCGTCGATAAATTCATGTCGGAATGCCGCGCGCTGACCAACCTCATCGGCAACGGTGTGGCCACGATCGTCGTCTCCCGCTGGGAGGGCGAGCTCGACAGGAAGAAGCTCGCCGAAGTGATGGCGCATCCGGTCTCGATCGGCACCGAGATCTCCGACGAGGCGCCGGAAGGCCCCGGCGAGGATGAGCCGACCCCCGCTCCGAAGGTTGTGGCAGCGCAGTAAGCCCGCTTTGGCCTCCGACCGGTTGCGGATCGGGATCGATCTCGGCGGCACCAAGATCGCCGGGATCGCGCTCGACGCCGACGGGGCGACGCGGGCGGAGACCCGTGTACCGACCCCGCGGGGCGACTATGCCGGAACTCTCGACGCCATCGCCGGTGTCGTCGCCGCTTTGGAGCAACAGGCCGGCGCGACGGAGGCGAGCGTCGGGGTCGGCATGCCCGGCGCGGTCTCCCGCGCCACCGGCCTGATCAAGAACGCCAACTCGGTCTGGCTGAACGGCCGCCCGTTCGCGGCGGATCTTACCGCCCGGCTTGGCCGCCCGGTGCGGGTCGAGAACGACGCCAACTGCCTCGCCGTCTCGGAGGCGGTGGACGGAGCCGGCGCGGGCGAGACCCTCGTCTGGGCGATCATTCTCGGCACCGGCGTCGGTTCAGGCATCGCGGTCCGAGGACGGGCGCTGACGGGCCGCAACGCCATCGCCGGGGAATGGGGCCACAACCCGCTTCCCCAGCCCCGCGACGACGAACGCCCCGGCCCCGCCTGCTATTGCAGCCGCCACGGCTGCATCGAGACCTGGCTCTCCGGCCCCGGCCTCACCGCGGACTTTTCCCGGTGTACGGGTCAGACGCTGACCGGCGAGGCGATCGTCGCCCGGGCGCAGGCCGGGGATGCGGAGGCCGCCGCGGCGATGGCGCGCTACCGCGACCGGCTCGGCCGCGCCATCGCCCAGGTGGTCAACATCCTCGATCCCGACGTGATCGTGCTCGGCGGCGGCCTCTCGCGGGTCGAGGGCCTCGTCGCCGCCTTGCCGGAGACAATCGCACCGCACGTCTTCTCCGACCGCTTCGACACGCCGCTGCGGGCGAGCCTGCACGGCGACGCTTCGGGCGTGCGCGGCGCGGCGTGGCTGTGGGAGACGACATGATCGGCTGGCTCCGCCGCCTGCTCGGCCAGGACCGCCCACCCCCGCACCCCGTGCCAGCCTGGA
Source organism: Methylobacterium sp. AMS5 (assembly GCF_001542815.1). Lineage (GTDB taxonomy): Bacteria > Pseudomonadota > Alphaproteobacteria > Rhizobiales > Beijerinckiaceae > Methylobacterium. The sequence continues at coordinate 2,383,946 of NZ_CP006992.1, read as the reverse complement.
AACCGGGACCGCCCCCGCCGCCCGTGCCGGCCTGGGAGCCGAAACCGCAGCCGCCGCAACGCCGCAGCGAGGCGGAGATCGACGCCGTCGCGGCGGCCCTGAACGGCTTGATCGCGGCGGGCCTCCGGCTCGGGCCCCATTACGAAGGAATGGACCGGCGCGCGGTCGCGCGAGCGATGGCGGAGCATCCCGAATTCGCGGTCGGCGACGACACCGCGACCCGGCCGCTGACCGAGCACAGCCCGGAGGCGCTGTCGATCGACATCCTGTGGAGTTACCGCGCCCTCGCCGACGCGATCGAGGACGAATTCACCAACGCGGCAATCTTCGAAGATCACGGCTACGACGGGGCCGACGAAGAGACCTATCGTGCGCTGTTCGCCCGGCTGATCGATCTCGCCGGGGTCTGGACCGGCCGCGGCGTCACCGTCTCCCGCGTGCCGGGACTCGGGCCCTACGGGCACGGCTTCCGCGTCGCGTTCGAGACGCAGCCGCCGATCCCGCCCCTCACCTTCCCGGCCGACAAGAACTTCGACTGGAGCCTGCTCGAACGGCTCGACGCGAGCCGGCCGGCGGGCGAGACGCGCCGGTTCCGGGTCACCGCCGATGGTGGGGCGGGGCTCGTTCTGTTCCTCGATGACGCCGAAGCCAGTGCGATCGCTGCGCGCCTCGGCTGGGGTCCGGACGATCTGTGAGAGCGCCCGTCTGATCGGATGTCTGGCAAGCGCCCCGCTCCTTGCTGAGCCGCCGAGCGAAAGCTCGGCCTCGAAGCAACCCGGAACGGTCGATCCTGAGGGACACGTCTGCGGGATCAGCGTTGCGGCGTGCTTCGCGCCGCTGCGCGGCGCCTGAGCATGAGGAGCGGCGGGATGCCAAACGCGCGCCGTTTAACGGGCTCTGTCGGCTGCTGTTGTCTCTTGGTGTGGTGAGTCAGCATTGACTTCACCCGCCCGCCTTCCGAAAACCCGCCGTCCCCTCCCCGGGGCGTCATTGACGAAAACACGGTCCCATCATGCCCATCCTGACCTTCCCCGACGGCAACACCCGCGCGTACGACGCCGCGGTGACCGGTCGGACCGTGGTGGAGGGCATCGCCAAGTCGCTCGCCAAGCGCACGGTCGCCATGGCGCTCGACGGCACGGTCTGCGACCTCGACGACATGATCGCGCGCGACGCCGCGATCGAGTTCATCTCGCGCGATGATGCCCGCGCGCTCGAACTGATCCGCCACGACTGCGCGCACGTGCTGGCGGAAGCCGTGCAGGCGCTCTGGCCCGGCACGCAGGTGACGATCGGCCCCGTCATCGAGAACGGCTTCTACTACGACTTCGCCAAGGACGAGCCGTTCACGCCGGAGGACTTCCCGAAGATCGAGGCGAAGATGCGCGAGATCATTTCGCGCGATGCTCCGTTCACGAAGGAAGTCTGGAAGCGCGACGACGTGAAGGCGCTCTTCGCCGAGAAGGGCGAGAGCTACAAGGTCGAGCTGGTCGATGCGATTCCGCCGGGCGAGGATCTGAAGATCTACCGCCAGGGCGAGTGGTTCGACCTCTGCCGCGGCCCGCACATGACCTCGACGGGCAAGGTGGGCTCCGCCTTCAAACTGATGAAGGTCGCGGGCGCCTACTGGCGGGGCGATTCCAACAACCCGATGCTGACCCGCATCTACGGCACGGCCTGGGCGACGAAGGAGGATCTCGACGCCTACCTGCACCGGCTGGAGGAGGCGGAGCGCCGCGACCACCGGCGGCTCGGCAAGGAGATGGACCTCTTCCACTTCCAGGAGGAGGGGCCCGGCGTCGTGTTCTGGCACGCCAAGGGCTGGACGATCTTCCAGGAGCTGATCGCCTATATGCGCCGCCGCCTGAAGGGCGACTACGCCGAGGTGAACGCCCCGCAGATCCTCGACAAGTCGCTGTGGGAGACCTCCGGCCACTGGGGCTGGTACCGCGAGAACATGTTCGCGGCCCAATCCGCCGGCGAAGAGGCCGAGGATAAGCGCTGGTTCGCCTTGAAGCCGATGAACTGCCCCGGCCACGTGCAGATCTTCAAGCACGGGCTGAAATCCTACCGCGACCTGCCCCTGCGCATGGCCGAGTTCGGCGTCGTCCACCGCTACGAGCCGTCCGGCGCGATGCACGGTCTGATGCGGGTGCGCGGCTTCACCCAGGACGACGCGCATATCTTCTGCACCGAGGACCAGCTCGCCGCCGAGTGCCTGAAGATCAACGACCTGATCCTCTCGACCTACGCCGATTTCGGCTTCGACCAGATCCTGGTGAAGCTCTCGACGCGGCCCGAGAAGCGCGTCGGCTCCGACGCCCTGTGGGACCACGCCGAAGCGGTGATGACGCAGGTGCTGGCGCAGATCGAGGAGCAGTCGGGCGGCCGGATCAAGACCGCGGTCAATCCCGGCGAGGGCGCGTTCTACGGGCCGAAATTCGAGTACGTGCTGCGCGATGCCATCGGCCGCGACTGGCAGTGCGGCACCACGCAGGTGGACTTCAACCTGCCGGAGCGGTTCGACGCGAGCTACATCGACGCCGACAGCCAGAAGAAGCCGCCGGTGATGATCCACCGCGCCATCTGCGGCTCGATGGAGCGCTTCACCGGCATCCTGATCGAGCACTTTGCGGGGCATTTCCCGCTCTGGCTCGCGCCGGTGCAGATCGTGGTGGCGACGATCACCAGCGATGCCGACCCCTACGCCCGCGAGGTGGTCCGCGTGCTGGAGCGCGCAGGGCTCCGGGTCGAGGCCGACCTGCGCAACGAAAAGATCAACTACAAGGTCCGCGAGCACTCGCTGGCCAAGGTGCCGGTGCTGCTGGCGCTCGGCCGCCGCGAGGCGGAGGAGCGCACGGTCTCGGTGCGCCGCATGGGAAGCCAGAAGACCACCACGATGGCGCTCGATGCCGCGCTCGCCGCCTTCATCGAGGAGGCGACCTCCCCGGATCGACGCCGGGCGGACGCCGCCGCGGAGAGCCATCCGAGCACCGATGCGGTGCTCGACGGCCAGCACGTCGAGCTTCCGGCGCCCTGATCGTCAACGTGCCGACGTGAGCAGTTCGCGCCAGCGGTCGCGCATCGCCTCCAGGGCGTTGGCGTAGTCATCGCTCCAGGGCCGGCGGGAAAGGTCGGGCGTCACCGCCCGCCAGCCCATGGCCTTCGCCTCGCGGACGACCGCCGGATCGCGGCTCATCAGGACGACCTCGGAGGGCGAGTGCGCGAATCCGACGGATGGCTGCCGCGGTGGATCGAGGCGCTGCAACAGCGTCAGGTCCCGCTCGGCGGCCAACCGCGCCAGCACGTGGCTCAGGCTGAAATCCCGGTTGCTGATGTGGAAGGCGAGCAGGCCCTGCGCATCGAGATGGGCAAAGTTGATGGCGAGCGCCTCGCGGGTCAGCAAGTGGATCGGGATCGCATCCGACGAGAAGGCATCGACGACGAGCACCCGCGCCTGTTCGGTTCGGCCCGACAGCGTCAGACGTGCATCGCCCTGGACGACGCGGGCATCCGGTGCGCATTCCGAGAGGAAGTGGAAGGTGTTCGCGTCCTGTGCGAGGCGAATCACCACGGGATCGATCTCGTAGAAGGTCCAGGCCTCCCCCGCTCGCGCATGGCAAGCGAGGCTGCCGGCGCCGAGCCCGACCACGGATACCGCCGGAATCGCCCCGTTCACCCGACGGCTGATCTCGAACACGTCCGAGAGCGGACCGCCCGGTGCGAAATAGGTCGCGGGGACGGGACGCCCGGTGCTTGCCCGACCCTCGTCGTCGCGCAGGCGCATGGCCCCGTGGATCGTGGTGCCATGCACCAGCAGGCGAAACTGACCGTCCGGGCTGGTGTACACGCGGTGGACGCCGAAGAAGCTCCGGTGGTTGCCGCCCTCCGCCATCACCGCGGCCTGCAGCGCGAGGCAAGCGACACCGATCGCGATCCCCACCAGCGACGCCCGTGCCGGCGAGCGCCAGTCGGCCGCCAGCGTGAGCACGAGACAGACCATCAGGACCTCGATCCCCAATTGCGGTCCCCTCGCCACGAGGGCGAGCAGCGCCGCGAGGAACGCACCGATCAGAGGGACCGCCGAGCGACGCGCCTCTCGCAGGACGGCCGGCAGACCGCCGGCGGTGACACCGGGCCGGCACAGGAGGGCGGCGGCGAGGAGCAGCGGATACTCGTAGACGCCGGAGAAGAGGTGCGGCGCCACGAGGGCGGCGAAGATCCCACCACACATGCCGCCGAACGAGGTGCAGAGATAGAATTCCGTGAGCCGCGCCGCGGGGGGCCGGAGGGCGTAGACGGCGCGGTGCGCCATCAGGGCGTTCACGAAAAGCAGGCCAAGCGTGAGCCCGAGATCGAGCAGGAACGGCGTCTGCTTGAACACCACCACGGCGAAGGCGCAGCCGGTCCCGGCGATCTGGAGGCCGGAGAGCAGGCGACCCGTTCGATCCGGACCCGGTTGTGCGGGGCGAAAGGCCAGGATGAAGCTCACGAGATAGAGTGCGAGCGGCACGACCCAGATCAGGGGAATCGCCGCGACATCGGTCGAGATGTGTGCGGTCGCCGCGACGAGCAGCGCGGAGGGCACCGCGGACAGGCCGATCCAGGCGAGACGACGGCGGGGGCTGGCTTCGACCGTCAGCTCGGCCTCGACCGGCGCGGCCACCGGTGCGGTGTTGCGCAGGCGCAGCCCGCACGCCACCACGGCGCAGGTCATCGCAGCGTAACCCAGCGACCAGAGGCGCGCCTGTGCGTCGAGGCCGAGCAGCGGCTCGATCAGAAGCGGGTAGGCGAGAAGCGCCGCGAAGGAGCCGATATTCGAGGCGCGGTAGAGGAAGTACGGATCGGCGCTGCGCGCGTCCCCCGAGCGGGCGAACCATGCCTGGAGAAGGGGCGCGCTCGCGGAGAGGGCGAAGAACGGCAGGCCGATCGAGGCGAGGAACAGACCGATCAACCAGAGGGCTTCGCCTTCCGCCGGGGGTGCGCCGAACCCTTTGGCCATCCCCACGGGCAGGAAAACGACCCCGGCGAGCAGCACGAGGACGTGCGTGGCGAGCGCCGCCCGAGGCTGCAGCCAGCGCGTCAGAGCGTGGGCGTAGGCATACCCGGCGAGCAGGAGCGCCTGAAACACCACCATCGCCACGGACCAAACCGCAGGCGTGCCGCCGAGGATCGGCAGCACGCGCTTGGTGAACATCGGCTGGAGGCTGAACAGCAGCAGGGCCGCAAGAAGAAGTGTTCCGGAGAAGAGGCCGACGAGCCCGATGCGGAAGCCGAGCCGCGCCGCCAGTGCGGAGGCCGGTCCGCCCCGCGCCGCTCCCCGCGATGCGCCGATGAACGCCATCCTATGCCCCCGAACTCAACCCCTCCGATCAGAGTGCACGCCAAAGTTTTAAAGTTGGATTGCAGAGCGTGAGGCTCAGCCCTCCATCGCCCGCGCCAGTTCGGAAAAAACCCGCGGGTCGGCGCATTGCGCCACGTTGAACCGCATGGCGCCGGCGGCGCCCTGGCTCAGCGAGAACACGTTGCCCGGCGCCAGCACCACGCCGCGGGCCAGCGCCCGGCGGGAAATCTCGGCCGCGTCGAGGCCGTCCGGCAGGCGCGCCCAGAGGAACATGCCCCCCTTCGGCACGAAGGGCACGGTGACGCCGACCTCCGCGAGCCGCCGCACGACCGTGCCGCGGGCCTCCGCCAGCCGGGTGCGCATGGCATCGACATGGTGGCGGTAGCTGCCCTCGGCGAGGAAGCGGTGGACGGTGGCCGCGGTGAGGTGGTTGTCGCTCAAGGAGACCGCGAGCTTGAGATCGACGAGGCGCTCGACCCAGTCGTCGCGGATCGCGATCGCGCCGACGCGGGCCCCGGTCGAGATCGTCTTCGAGAAGCCGCCGACATGGATCACCCGGTCGAGCCCATCGAAGCCGGCGAGCCGCGGTCCCGGCTCCGCCTCGAAATCGGCATAGGCGTCGTCCTCGACGATGAGCGTGCCGTGCATCTCGGCGAGCCGCAGGATGCGGTGGACGGCGACCGGGCTCAACGTGGCGCCCGTCGGGTTCTGAAGGGCGGAATTGGTGATGTAGAAGCGGGGGCGATGCTCGATCAGCGCCCCCTCGAACGCAGCGAGATCCGGCCCGTCCGGCCCGAACGGCACGCCGGCCATCTGCAAGCGGTGGGCGCGGGCGAGCGCCTGGAACGAGAAGTAACAGGGATCGTCGAGCAGCACCGTATCGCCGGGCTCGGCGAGGAAGCGGATGATCAGGTCGAGCGCGTGGGTGACCGAATCGGTCAGCACGAGCTGATCGGGATGGGCGCGGATGCCGCGCTCGGTCAGCCGCAGCGCGAGGTGCTGGCGCAGCGGCGCATGGCCCTGCGGCGTGTCGTAGAACATCACCGCGTCGCTCTGGCGGGCGACTTGGCGCAGGGCCCGGCGCAGCTCCGCCTCCGGCAACCAATCCGGCGGGAGCCAGCCACAGCCGGGCCTCAGGGAATCCGGCCGCGCCTCGAGCGATTGCCGGGTGATCCAGATCGGATCGACCGCCCGGTCGAGCCGCGGCCCGATCGCGGTGAGGCAGAGCGGCTCCGGGCGGGCGGAGACGAAGAAGCCGGAACCCGGCCGCGAGACGATGGCGCCGCGCGCGGCCAGCCGGTCATAGGCCTCGACCACGGTCGATTTCGAGACCTGCATGCTGTCGGCGAGGCCCCGCACCGAGGGCAAGCGGGCACCGGGGCCGAGCGCCCGGCCCTCGATGCGCGCCTCGATGGCGCGCATCACCGTCTCGACCCGCGAGAGGACCGGTTCCGCGACCGTCACCGTCATGGCTGTCCCTTCGAACTGTACCGGCGCTCGTCCCGGACAGTTCTTCGAAATCGTACCGCAACCGTCCCTGTCGGGAAAGCGGCGGCGCCGTCATATCGGTGCCATCGAGCCCGATAGGAGACAGACCATGACGTTTTTTGAAGACACCCACGCGCCGCATCCCGGCGCCCGCGCCTGGATCGGCCGGCGCCTGCGCGATGCCATCGTCCTGGCCGCCGGCGCCGTGCTCGCCCTGCCGCTGATCGTGCCGTTCGCCTAGGGCATCGCCCCGAAAGGCGGTCGCCGGCTTTCGGAAAGCGACGGTGCGAAAGCAAGGACCTTGAGACGCCGGGCTGACGCGATCGGGCCGGATTCGGCTCTGCGCGATCAGCCGGCGGTGCAGTTCGCCTCGAACAGCGCTTTGGCCCGCTCCATGGCCCGGAACGCCGCCATGGAGCCCGGGCTGCGCAGTTCCGGCCCCTCGGGCAGACGCCCGAGGAAGGGTTCGGACAGGTCGGCCACGAACGGCCGGGGGCCGGTATAGGCGCCCATGCGGTTGCGCAGATCGACCGTGCCGCACAAAGCCCCCGCCCGGCCGATCCGCAGACCGGCCACCTTCGCCTCGGGGTCGCGCATCTGCCGCTCGATCAGGCTCAGCACGGTCCGCGCCGCCTCCGCCCCGACGCCGGCCTCCGAGCCGTCCACGACGGTCTGAGCCCCCGCCGCACCCGCGCCGGACAGAATCAGGAGGGCCGCGAGGGCGGTCTTGCGCAGGCGCATCGGGCTCAGCTTCCTTTCGCCACCACTTCGATGTCGCGGTCCATGCCGCTCTCCACCTTGAACTCGCGGGTGAAGACCTGCCCGTCATGGCGGGCGATGAGCACGTAGTCGCCTTCCGCCAGGGTGACGGACGGGAAGGCGCCGATCGCCTCGCGGATCGTGTCGCCGCCCGGCGTCAGCACGCTGAAGGCGGTGCCGGCGAAGGCCTCGGAGCCGGGGGCGGCCACGAGCTTCAGGGTCACGGTCGCGGCGCGGTGGTTCATGGTCGCGTCGGTGACCTTGCCGTTCTCGACCCGGAGGTCGGCGCGCTGGATCGCGTTCGAATCGCCGTAGCTCGACACGACGTGGTAGGTGCCCTCGGGCAGTCGCACGATCTCGCCGGCCTTGATGCCGCTGCGCACGAGGCGCCCTTCCGAATTCGTCCCGATCGGCACGTAGACCGAGAAGCCGAGCTGGTTGCCCGGGATCTTCTGGTCGCCGACCGCCCCCGACAGCTTGAGGGCGCCCGCGGCCACGCGGAGCTGATCCGTGCTGGCGGTGCCCGCCATGGTGATCCGCTTCGAGGCGCTGGCATAGCCGTAGGTGACGGTGGCGACGTAGGCGCCGGCCGCGAGCTTGAAGGTCGGGGCGGGATCGTTCGAGCGGGCGACGATGGCCGGGCGGGCGCCGTCCCCGTTCTCGCCATAGACGCGCCAGGTCAGGCCGGAGCGGATCGGCCCGTTCGCGCCGACGAAAACTGCCGAAAGCGTGAGATCCGCCTCGCCCTCCGCCGCGGGCGGCGGCAGCACCGGCCCGGTGACGCCCGGCGAGGGCAGGCCCGGCCCGAACGGCGCCGGCGCTTGCGCGGCAGCGGGCGGAATCGTGAGGAGAGCGGCCAAGGCACCGACCAAGACGACGACCGAGGCGACGATTCTGCAGCCTGCGGACCCGCGTCCCATCGTCCCTCGACCCTTCTGCCCGCGCCGTCCGGGGCCATCTTGGCCCTCGGTGCGCCCTCGATGCACCCGCGCGCTCTTGAAACCCGACCGTGGCGGCGGCATGGCGGTCGGGAACCGAGTCTCACCCATCCTTCAGCCACCGCACGCGGATTGTCCATGACCGAGATTCGAGACGCCGCGCAGGCCGGCACCCTCGACCTGCTGCGCACCCGCCGCTCGGTGCCGCCGATGCTGCTCGACGGGCCCGGCCCCACGGCGGAGGAGCTCGACGCCTGGCTCGCGATCGCGGCGCGGGTGCCCGACCACGGCAAGCTGAGCCCCTGGCGCTTCCTCGTGATCGAGGGCGAGGCGCGCGAGCGCGTCGGCGCGATCATCGAGCGGACCTTCCTCGCCGACTTTCCGCAAGCCGACGAGAAGCGGCGTGCGCAGGAGCGGCAGCGCCTCACCCACGCGCCGACGGTGGTGGGTGTCGTCTCCCGCGCCGGGCCGCACGTCAAAATCCCCGAATGGGAGCAGGTGCTCTCGGCCGGCGCCGTCTGCATGAACCTCGTGGTCGCTGCGAACGCCGCGGGCTTCGCGACCTCGTGGCTTACCGAGTGGTTCGCCTATGACCGCCGGGTGCTCGATGCCCTCGGCCTCGACCCGGCCGAACGGATCGCCGGCTTCATCCATATCGGCCGCGCCCGCGAGGTGCCGTCGGACCGGCCGCGGCCGGACCTCGCCCAGATCGTCACCAGGCTCTGAGGGACGCCCCATGCATTACGAGGCAGAGGCGCCCAGCCTGCCGCACAACCCGCTGAAGGCCATCGTCGCCCCGCGCCCGATCGGCTGGATCAGCGCCATGGACCGGGCGGGGCGGGTGAACCTTGCGCCGTACTCGTTCTTCAACGCGGTCGGCGGCGAGCCCGACATGGTGATGTTCTCCTCCTCGGGCCGCAAGGACGCGATGACCTTCGCGGAAGAGGGCGGCGAGTTCGTGTGCAGCCTCGCCACCTTCGACCTGCGCGAGGCGGTCAACGCCACCTCGGCGCCGCTGGCACGGGGCGAGAGCGAGTTCGGCTTTGCCGGTTTGACCCCCGCACCTTCGCGCCGCGTGCGCCCGCCCCGCGTCGCGGAATCGCCCGCGGCAATCGAGTGCAAGTGGCTTCAGACCGTGCCGCTGGTGCCGCTCGGCGGCGGCGAGCCGGCGAATTTCATGGTGATCGGGCAGGTGGTCTCGATCTACGTGGACGACCGCTTCGTGAAGGACGGCCGGGTCGATACCGGCGCCATGCGCCCGATCCTGCGCGGCGGCTATTTCGACTACTTCACCACCGAGTCCGAGAACCGGTTCGAGCTGCGGCGGCCGAAGGGCGCTTGAGCGCGGGGGTGAGATCCCGATCCGCGTGATCGCTGTTCGGTCTGCGGAACTCCGTCACGGCGCACCGGAACACGGCCGAGGGCCTGCGGTTGGTCACGCAGGACGGCAGCATGACCTGCCGCACTCGGGAGCGAACGCATGATGGGACTGTCTGGACGCGGTATTCTCCTCGGTGCCGCGCTATTCACCGGTCTCGCCGGGAGCGCCGCGGCGGCTGAGGACAAACGGGCTGCCTCCCCGTCCCCGGCGAAAGACCGGAACGAGGCCGCCCCCTCCACGGGCAGCGTGGGCGCGGGTGGACTGACCGGCTCGGGCGCCACGAAGGACGGGGCGCGCACCGGCGCTTCGGACACGCCCCGCCCCGCCGGATCCGCGGCTCCGGCCGCCGGGACCGCCCGTTAGACGGAGCGATCCCGGCCACGACGACCCTCTACTGCGCGCGCCGGCCGAACGACACCGCGTAGGCCTGAACGCGCGCATCGATGAGCGGATCATCCGATACCTCGATGCCGTCGGTGAGCGCGTTCGGCATGAACAGCAGCGCCTTCTCGGCCTCGGCGCTGTCCGGCACGACCTTGGTGACCGTCAGCGTGCCGAGGTCGAGGGTCTTCCGGCTCTCCGGCCACGGCTTCGTGGCGTCGTTGGTGGGATCGCCCGCCTCGGCGAGTTGCGCCAGCACCCGGAACTTCGCCGGCTCCTTGGCGATGCGTGGGCCGATCTCGTCCATGAGGTAGTTCGGCTCCCGCTTGGCCGCCTCCTCGGCGGACAGAATCTCCTCGCCCTGGACCGGGACGAACCGGAAGCGGAACGGCTGCCGCTTGCCGTCCTTGTCGACGAACACGAAGGCGTTGACGCCGTTATAGGTCTGCCGGGCAAGGCTCGACGGGGTCTTGGCCGTGGCGCCGGCGGTGGCCGCAGCGGGGTGCGTCGCGACGAAGCGTTCCAGTGCGGTCGGCTTCTTCGCGTCCGGCCCACTCTCGGACACCGCCTTCAGCAGGTCGCGGAATTCCTCGCCGGTGGCGACAGGGAAATAGGCGAGCGCGTTCAGGACGACGTCCATATCCGAGCCGTCGCCGAGCTTGAACTTGAGCGACATGCCGTGGGGATTGGCGTTGGCGGCGCCGTCCGCGATCGTCGGAACACCGGTCGCATCCGAGAAGCGGATCGTCACCGGCACGGCCGGCCCCGCGAACAGGGACGCCTTGCTGATCTTCGCCGCGTCGGCGGAGGGGGTGAAGCTGCCCTCGGCGACCACGCCCTTGGCGTGGTTGGCACGCTTTCCGGGATGCTTGCCGAACAGGGTGTTCATGACGTCGATGGTCTGCTCGGCCGTCGAGCTGTCCTGCGCTCGGGCCGGAAGGCCGCCGAGCAGAGCCAGCGCGACACCCGCAGCCAGCGCACGTCCGTATCGTGAAACCACCATTCATTCCTCTCGGCGCATGTCGCGACATGGGAGATGGGGCGGCCCACGCGAAATGGAACGGTTTCAATCCGAAGCAAGCGCCGGTCACGACCTCATGCCGACAGGCCCGCCGCGTCGATCCCGAGCCCGGTCTCAACACGTTCGATCCAGGACCGCAGAGCCGGATAGGGCGTGAGATCGAAGCCGCCCTCGTGGGCAAGACGGGTGTAGGCCACGAGGGCCACGTCGGCGAGGCTCAGGCCAGAGCCGACGAGGAAGGGCCGCTCCGCCAGCGCGCCCTCCATCAGCGCGAGCGCGGCGTGGCCCCGCTCGAACAGCTTCGGTTCCAGCTCGGCCTCCGATCGGCCGAGATAGAGGAGCTGGAAGCGGCGCACGGCGATGTACGGCTCGTGGCTGTACTGCTCCCAGAACAGCCATTGCCGCATCTTCGCCTGCGCGAAGGCATCCGCCGGGATCAGAGCGGAATCGCGGGCGAGATAGCCGATGATCGCGTTCGATTCGGCAAGGCTGCGCCCGTCCTCCAGCACCAGGGTCGGCACGCGCCCGTCCGGGTTGAGGGCGAGGAACTCGGGGGTGCGCGTCTCACCCTTCAGGATGTCGAGCTCGCGCCAGTCGAGGTCGATCCCGAGATGCGCGGAGACCCAGGCCACCTTCAGACAATTGCCCGACTTGCGGTCGCCGTAGACGGTGAACATGACGACCTCTTCTGTTTCGCTTGCGGCCGAGGGCGGCCTCATCCGGCGCCGTCGCGCGGCCGGGCCGCAACGCGCGCCGGGGCCCGCACCACGACCCACTCGAAGCCGTCCTGCCGCGCCGCCGCAAGCCGTTCGGGTGAGCAATCCTCGCCCGCTGTCACCATGTCGAAGGCGGCCACCCCGGCCGCCGCCGCGGCGAGGCGGACGAGGCTGCGGGCCTGGGCGAGCGCGCCCGTTTCTCGCAGGACGGCCGCAAGCGCCGTCCCGTCGAGGCCGAGGCCGGTCAGCCGCGGGCTCGCTCCGGCAAAGCTGTGGGCGTCGAGCACGCCGAGGGGATGGCCGATCACGGGGAGGATCACGGTCGCGCCGTCGGGCAGGCCGGCCTGCGCCTCGCAGACGGCGAGCCGGCCCCCGAGGGCGGCCACGTCCCGGCCGGAGCGCGCATCGCGCAGCAGCACGCCGTCCGGCCCTTGCGCCATGAGTGCATCGAGGCCGGAATCGTCGGGACCGTCGAGCGCAGCGTAGAGCGTCAGATCCGGCCGGCGCGCCCGCAGATCCGCCACGAGCCCCGGAGGCAGCGCCGCTTCGAACACCAGCGCATCGGCCCCCGCCGCCAGAGCCGCAGCGGCCGATGCCGCATCCACGATGGCGACGGCGCGGCGCAGCGCGTCAGGCTCGGAAGGGGGCGAGGCGAGGCACATGCGTCCTTCGATGGATCGGAGCGGATTCAGAACGGCGCCTCCTCCGTCCAAGCGAGCGAAAAACCTACGCTTTCTTATGACGCGACAGGTCGGAAGCGGCCTCATTCAAGCTTCCTTTACCATATGTGCAGGAAAGTCGGGTCTCGCGGGGCCGAGTGACGGTCCCGGCGGGACACGTCATGTTCCTGTTCACCAATTCTCCCGTCGCCACCCGCGAGACCGCCGCCCCGGCGCGTGCCGCCGCGGCGAGCGGCGAGGTCGTCGATGCGATCCGCGAAGGGGCGCAGACGAGCGGCGTCGGCTTCGATTACCTGCTCGCCACGGCCCAGCGCGAATCGAGCCTCAACCCCTCGGCCAAGGCGAGCACCTCCACAGCGACCGGCCTGTTCCAGTTCATCGAGCAGACCTGGCTCGGCGTCATGAAGAATGCCGGGCCCAAGCTCGGCCTCTCCACCTACGCCGACGCGATCTCCTCAGGCGCGGATGGCCGCTACACCGTGGCGGATCCGGCGGCGCGGCAGGCGATCCTCGATCTGCGCCGCGATCCCAAGGTCTCGGCGGCGATGGCGGGCGCGCTGACGCAACGCAACGGCGAGGCGTTGAGCGCGGCGCTCGGGCGTGAGCCGAATGCGGGCGACCTCTACGCGGCTCACGTCCTCGGGGCGAAGGGTGCGAGCGCCTTGATCGCGTCGGCGCAGGCGAACCCGTCCCGTCCCGCCGCCCTCGACATGCCGGAAGCGGCCGCCGCCAACCGCAGCCTGTTCTACGACCGCGCCGGGCGCCCGCGCAGCGCCTCCGAACTCTACGGATTGTTGAGCCAGACCACCTCCGGCGTGGCGACCCCGGTCGCGACCGCCGCGGCCGACGCGAACCCTCCGACGTCCTACGCCTCGCTGGAGGGCGGGCTGCGCTCGCTGTTCCAGACCGACCGGCGCCAGGGCGCGGTCTCGGAAGGGGTGGCCAAGCTCTGGCAGAACCGCGCCGCCGCGAGCAATGCGGAGCGCACCGGCCCGACCTACTTCCCGCGCTCCGACGCCTGGAACGAGGCCGAGAGCACGGCGGCGGTTTCCGCCGCGAGTGTGGGCACGGCCGTGGCGGAAACCGCCGCCGCCTCGGAGGCCATCGTCGTGCCGCTGCCGCCGCGCCGGCCCGCCGGACTGACGGCGATGGCGGCCACGACCACCACCTTCATGGCCGGCCCGACGACGGACCGGCCGCCCGCCACACCTGCGAAAAACTCGCTGTTCGATCCCTCCGCCTTCCGGCTCAGGAGCGGCTCATGATCCTCCGCCAGTTCCTCACCCTCACCCAGAACGCATCCCCCGAGCGGCGCGCCGAGGCCGCGGGCGCGCTGACGCGCAGCTACCTCCAGGGCACGCTGGGCCCGGAGGCGGCTTGGGAAGCCAAGACGGCCCTGCTCGCCCTGCTCGACGACCCCGCCGCGGCGGTGCGCCGGGCCCTGGCGCAGGCCTGCGCCGACTCGGATCAGGCACCGCGCCCGCTGATCGTGGCGCTCGCCTCCGACCAGCCGGACATCGCCTGCCTCGTCCTGGCGCGCTCGCCCGTGCTGATGGATGCCGACCTCGTGGATTGCGTCGCGATGGGCTGCGAGGAAACCCGCACCGCGGTGGCCGGGCGGCTCGACCTGTCGAAGCCGGTCGCCGCCGCCCTGGCGGAGGTGGGCGGCGCCCCCTCGCTCATCGCCCTGGCACAGAATCCCTTCGCCGCGATCGGCACCCCCGCGCTGCTGCGGATGGTCGAGCGGCACGGCGACGACGCGACCCTGCGCCAAGCCCTGCTCGCGCGCACTGATCTCGCCATCGAGGTCCGCCACGCCATCGTCACCCTGATCGCCGAGCAGCTCTCGCGCTTCGGCCAGGATGCCGGCTGGATCAGCTCCGAGCGCGGCGCCCGCACCGCCCGCGAGGCCCGCGACGCCGCGGCGCTGGCGCTCAGCGACGAGGCCGGGGAAGCCGGGCTCGCCCGGCTCGTCGCGCATCTGCGGGTGCAGGAGCAGCTCACCGCCGGGCTGATGCTGCGGGCGGTTCTCTCCCTGCGCCTGCCCTTCGCGGAGATGGCGCTGGCCGAGTTGAGCGGACTGAGCCGCGCCCGCGTCGCCGGGCTGATGCGCGAGCCGCACGGAGCGGGATTTTCCGCCCTGCATCGCCGCGCCGGACTGCCCGAGCTGCTGCTGCCGGCGGTGCGCGCCGCGCTGACCGTGTGGCGCGATTCCAACGACGGCCGCAACGGCATCGACGGGCCGCGTCTTGCCCGCTCGATGATCGAGGCGGCGCTGACCGCCTGCGAGACCCTGCCCTTCACCGAAGCGCGCGGATTGATGGCGCTGCTCGCCCGCTTCGAGGCCGAGGCGGCCCGGGACGAGGCCCGCATCCTGGCGCACGAACAGGCCGAGGCGCAGGCGCGGGAAACGGGCGAGGCCGCCATCCTGCTCACCGCACCGGCGCCGGTGGAGGTCGTCGCCGCAACCGCGCCCTCCGAGATCCTCGTCCTGTCCCCGGCCTCCGCCACGTTGGAGCCGAACATGCCCGACGCCTCGACCGCGTGGCCGCTGGCGCCGCGGCCGGAAGACCGGATCGGTGCGACCGTGGTCTCGGCCGGGCCGGACGCGACGATCGTGCCGGATTCGGCCGAGATCGTGCTCGCCGGCCTCGCCGACGCAATCATCGCGCAGTTCATGGCCGACCGTGCCGCGGCCTCGGCGCCGATCCCGGCCCCGATCGCGGCGCCCTCGCCGGAGCCGCTGACGGCGATCGTTCCGGAACCGTTGCCGGAACGCTTGCCCGAACTCTTGCCCGAAATCTCGGCCGAAATCTCGGCCGAACCCCTGCCCGAGATCTTGGTCGCGCCCAAGCGCATCGCACGCCCGCGCGCGATCGCCGTGGCGGTGGCCGCCGGCATGATCCCGGAGCACCTGATCCTCAGCTACCGCGCGGACCGGGAGCGCCTCGCCGCCTGAGCCGGCCTTAACGCGGAGACGGCTTGTACGCCGCCTCGGCGCCCTACACCTCGGCCGACGTCCAAGGCCGCATCGCCTGCGGCCCGACGATGTCGAGCGGCGGCTCGAAATCGCTGGCCCGGCCGCGCATCGCCTCGGGCGATTCCGGGAAGCCGCTGCGGCGCCCATAATCGCTGCGAACCCGGCGTGAGGGACGGAGCGGCGCCTCCGACAGGTTGTGGGCGCAGACCACATCGAGGGCGGTGACGCCGGCCAGGGCCATGAGCGCGATCATCGCGTTGCCCCGTTTCGGGTTGGTCTCCTCCAGGGCCGGCAGCACCGTGGCGATATCGACGGCATCACCCCCGACCCGCCCCCAGATCCAGGGTGTGGGATCCTGCGTGCCGAGGATGCCGACGCCGGTGACGATCTCGCGCACGCCGTAGGCGTGGATGACGGGAGTCAGCTCGGGCTTGCCGAGCCAGCGGGCGATCGCCGCGCCGCCGACGATCTCGGCAGCGCCGAGACCGAGAGAGAACCAGCCGAGTCCCTGGGCCAGCCCTTCCGTCGCCGGATCGGGCCGTCGTCGGGAATCGGGCGCGATCCGAGCGAGCGCGCCGCCGTTCGATCTGTCGTTGTCGCGGGCCATGACACCTCCGCTTTCGAGATTGAATCGGTTTGCCCGTCAGGGCCGCAGCACGACCTTGATGCAGTTGTCCTTCTTGTCCCGGAACGTCCGGTACAGCTCGGGGCCCTGTTCCAGCCCGGCCCGGTGGGTGATGACGAAGGAGGGATCGATCTGGCCCTCCTCGATCCGCCGCACGAGGTCGTCGGTCCAGCGGTTCACGTGGGTCTGTCCGGCGCGGATCGTCAGGCCCTTGTTCATCAACGCGCCCATCGGCATCTTGTCGACGAGGCCGCCATAGACGCCGGGAATCGAGAGGATGCCGGCGGGGCGGCAGACATAGATCATCTCCCGCAGCACCGAGGCGCGATCGCTCTCCAGCATCATCGCCTGCTTCACCCGGTCATAGACCTGCTCGACGGCGCGGGGCGAATGCGCCTCCATGCCGACCGCGTCGATGCACTTCTCCGGGCCCTTGCCGTGGGTCAGCTCGTTCAAGCGCTCGACCACGCTCTCGCGGCTGTTGTCGATGACGATCGCACCACCCGCCCGCGCCATGTCGAGGCGCTCCGGCACGCTGTCGATGCACACCACCTGCTTGGCGCCGAGCAGGATCGCCGAGCGGATCGCCATCTGCCCGACCGGGCCCGCGCCCCAGATCGCCACGGTGTCGTGCGGCTGAATGTCGGCCTGCACCGCCGCCTGCCAGCCGGTGGGGAAGATGTCGCCGAGGAACAGCACCTGCTCGTCGGTGAGCGAATCCGGCACCTTGATATGCGTCTTGTCGGCGAACGGCACCCGCACATATTCCGCCTGCCCGCCGGGATAGCCGCCGGTGAGGTGCGAGTAGCCGAACAGGCCCGCCGTGGTGTGGCCGAACACCTTGGCGGCGAGATCCCGGTTGCGGTTCGAGCGCTCGCAGACCGAGAAGAAGCCGCGCTTGCACTGGTCGCACTCGCCGCAGATGATCGTGAACGGGATGACGACCCGGTCACCCTTCTTCAGCGCGCCGTTCAGGCCGCGGCCGGTCTCGACCACCTCGCCCATGAACTCGTGGCCGAGGATGTCGCCCTTCTTCATCGCCGGGATGAAGTGGTTGTAGAGATGGAGGTCCGAGCCGCAGATGGCGCAGGCGGTGACCTTGATGATCGCGTCGCGATCGTCTTCGATTTCGGGATCGGGAACCGTATCGCAGCGGATGTCCTGGGTGCCGTGCCAGACGAGGGCTCTCATCGGATCTCTCCCAAGGATTATTTTCGGACACGCGCGAATGCTTGCGCACGCTGCCTGTATATCCACGGGATAGCGGGTTTTGTTTCGATCTTGATCGATGATGTTTGGAGATGCTTACAATTGATCGTTTTTCAGCTTCCCGGCGCCTCTTAGAAACGTATCTGGCCTGATGGCCTCAGGCCGGCGTCGCTTGGTCTTTGTGTCAACGGGCTTTCTCGCGCCGTACCGGCGCCACTTCGTCGAAAAGCGCTCTGGGACACGCGCTCGCCTCAGGCCGCGAGGGCATTGGCCCGCCGCAGGTCATCGACGAAGGCCTGGTAGGCCGCCGCCTTCGCTGCCTCGTCGGGCAGGCGCAGCAGGTAGGAGGGGTGGACCGTGATGAAGCCCGCGAACGACCGCCCGAACGCGGCGGGGCCGCGGGCGCGGGTGATCGGGATCTGCTTGCCCGTCAGCGACAGCACCGCGGTGGCCCCCAGCGCCACGACGAGTTTGGGGGCAACGAAGTCCAGCTCCTTCTCGAGCCACCAGCGGTAATGGCTCACCTCGCCCGCCGTCGGCTTCTCGTGGATGCGGCGCTTGCCGCGCAGCGTGAACTTGAAGTGCTTGACCGCATTCGTGAGGTAGGCCTCCCCCCGGTCGATCCCCGCCTCTTCCAGCGCGCGGGAGAGAAGCTGCCCCGCCGGTCCGACGAAGGGCCGGCCCTGGCGGTCCTCCTGATCGCCCGGTTGCTCGCCGACGAAGGCGATCCGCGCTCCAACCGGCCCTTGGCCGAGCACGGCCTGGGTGGCGCCGGGCACCAGCGGTTCGGAGCGGGCGATGATCGCGTTGAGGGCTTCCAGCGAGTCCGGCTCGTCCCGGGCCATCTTCGCCACGGCGCGGACGGGGTCACGCTTGACCGGCATCGTCGGCTCCTTCTCGATCATCGCCTGCGCGCGTGCGCTCGCGGCCCGGACGAGAGCGGGAATCGCCGCCGTCTCCGGCATGTTTCGCCAGTATTTGCGGGGCATCTCGGCGCGCATGGCATCGAGGTTGAGCCGGGCCGGATTGAAGGTGTTTTCGTAGTAGTCGCGCCAGCCCGCCTCGAAGCCGTCGCCGTCGGGCACGTCCTCACGGCGGCCGGGCGGACCGAAGCGGAGCGTGCCGTCCCAATGCGCCGACCCTTCCGGCGTCAGGATCGACCATGTCAGCGCGCGGAAGCGATCGACGAAGAAGGGCGCGGCGGCCCCCAGAATGTGGTGGTCGGGCTCGAACCACGCCACGAAGCGCTCAGGCCCCTCCCCCGGCACCCGGCGGAAGCGCAGGAAGGCGTGCATCTTGTGCAGGTCGCGGCCGATCGCCTTGCGCATCCGGTGGAGGCGGTGGACGAGCGGGTCGCTCAGGACATCCATCAACGCCCGCTCACCGTGCAGGACGCGCCAGAGCAGGGCGTAGAGGAGGCCGTAGCGCTCGGGATCGCGGTGGGGCACCACCATCGGGATCAGTTCGGTCACCGCGCGGGGAAGCTGCAACGGCGGGCCGTCCGCGGAGCCGGACTCGGCACCGAACAGGCTCGGCGCCTCGGTCTGCCAGACGATGTTTTTCGGTGGGATCCCGGCCGCGATCAGGCGGCGCGCCGCGGT
This sequence comes from Methylobacterium sp. AMS5, assembly GCF_001542815.1. GTDB lineage: Bacteria > Pseudomonadota > Alphaproteobacteria > Rhizobiales > Beijerinckiaceae > Methylobacterium. The sequence continues at coordinate 2,364,823 of NZ_CP006992.1, read as the reverse complement.
GCGAAACCCCGACAGATCCGCACCGGGGGCGAGGCTGACGACATGGATGCCGCCGAAATCCCCTGCCCGCTCCGTTGGGGGAAGGTCACGCGACGGCTCGCCCATCAGAACAGACTCAACTGCTCGGCCGGCTCCGCGAGCTTCGCCCGCAGATCGAGCCGGTCGGTCAGCGTCGTCGGGCGAAAATCCTCGGCGATGAGGAAGGGCCGCGCCCGCTTCAGCCCCGAACTCAGCCGGGCGACGTCGTCGAGGCGCAGGCGGCCGTGGCGGCGCGCCTTGATGATGGCATCGACCGCCCGCGCCCCGAGCCCGGGCACCCGCAGCAGCATCTCGCGGTCGGCGCGGTTCACATCGACGGGAAAGCGGTGCCGGTTCTTCAGAGCCCAGGCGAGCTTGGGGTCGATGTCGAGGGCGAGCATACCGTCCTCGGACGCCCCGGCCACGTCGTCGGGGGAGAACTCGTAATAACGGATCAGCCAGTCGGCCTGATACAGCCGGTGCTCGCGCCGCAGCGGCGGCGCCTGCAGCGGCAGGGCCGCGGAGGCATCGGGGATCGGGCTGAAGGCGGAGTAGTAGACGCGCTTGAGGCCGTAGGTGCCGTAGAGCAGCGCGGATTTGCGGATCATCGCCTCGTCGGTGGTGGCATCGGCCCCGACGATCACCTGCGTCGATTGCCCGGCCGGCGAGAAGCGGCGGCGCTCCTCCTTGGCCTGGACGATGCGCTCGCCGATCTGGCCCATCGCGCTCTCGATCGCCGCGCCGTCCTTCTCCGGCGCGAGGCGGTTGAGGCTCGCTTCCGTCGGCAGTTCGAGATTGATCGAGAGCCGGTCGGCGTAGAGCCCCGCCTCCTCGATCAGCCAGGGGCTCGCCTCGGGGATCGACTTCAGGTGGATGTAGCCGCGAAAGCCGTGCTCGCGCCGAAGCTTCTTGGCGACGCGGGTCAGCATCTCCATCGTGTAGTCGGGCGAGCGGATGATGCCCGACGAGAGAAACAGACCCTCGATGTAGTTGCGCTTGTAGAACTCGATCGTCAGCGTCACCACCTCCTCGACCGAGAAGCGGGCACGGGCGACATTCGAGGAGCGCCGGTTCACGCAATAGGCGCAGTCGAACAGGCAGTAATTCGTCAGCAGGATCTTCAGCAGCGAGACGCAACGCCCGTCCGGGGTGTAGGCGTGGCAGATCCCCGCCCCGGTGGTCGAGCCGAGTTCCCCCGCGCCGGCCCTGCGCTTCGGCGCCCCCGACGAAGAGCAGGAGGCATCGTATTTGGCGGCATCCGCGAGGATGCGCAGCTTGCGCGCGAGCTTCTCGTCCATCGAACGGAAGATGAACGCGTACGCGCCCGGATCAATGCGGCGCGTTGGCCCGCGCACCGGAAAAGCGCCCTCCCGCCGCGCAGCGCGACGGGAGGGCCGGCAACACTCAGCTCAGGCTCAGCTCGGGCTCAGCGTCTTGTCGAGGGTGATCTCGGCGTTGAGCAGCTTCGAGATCGGGCAGCCCTTCTCGGCATTGCCGGCGAGTTCGTCGAACTTCGCCCCATCGATCCCGGGGATCACCGCCTTGAGGGTGAGGGCCGACTTCGTGACCTTGAAGCCGTCGCCGTCCTGCACGAGCGTGACGACCGCCTTGGTATCGAGGGAGGTTGCCGTGAGGCCGGCCGATTGGAGCTGGAAGGCGAGCGCCATGGTGAAGCAGCTCGCATGCGCCGCAGCGATCAACTCTTCCGGGTTGGTGCCGGGCTCGTTCTCGAAGCGTGTGTTGAAACCGTAGGGATTGTCCGAGAGCACGCCGGATTGCGTCGTGATCTTGCCCTTGCCGGTCTTGCCGTCGCCTTCCCAGTGGGCGCTCGCGTGGCGGTCGGTCATGCTGTCGTCCTCGTCGTCTTCAAGCGGAAGCGATCCGCGTCGCCTTCGACGTGGAGCGGTGGGCGGGCATGTCGAGGGGCATCCCTTACTCTTGGTCGACGGATGTCTCGTCCGCGTTCTCGTGCTCCTGCGCCTCGCCGGCGAGCACGGCCTTGGCGAGCGCGTAGGAGAAACCGGCCCGCGCCATGGCGGCGAGATCGCGCTCGCGGTTGGCCTCGCGGGTTTCCGGCCGGCGATAGGGGCCGAGGCGGCGGCGGCGGGCATAGGCGAGGGCCGCCCGCTCCTCGGTGTCGGCCTCGCCCTCTTGCGTCTCGGCCGTCTCGTCCTCCTCGGCGAGGGTCGCCGCGATCGTCTCCCGGTCGATCCCCTTGGCGGCGAGCCGCGCCTGCGCCTGCCGGGTCGAAGTGCCGCGCCGCCTCAAGCCCCGCAGGCGGGCGGCGGCAAAGCGCGCATCGTCCACGAGCCCGGCCTTCTGCGCGCGGGCGACCGTCTCCTCGATCAGCCCGGCATGCGCGCTCGCATCCTCGTCTCGGGAGCGGCAGCGGCGCTCGATGCGCCGGGCGAGCACCCGGCGCAGCATCTCGGACGAGGCGCCGTAGCGGTCGAGATAATGCGTCGTCACCCGTTCCAGCCACGCAGGCGTGACCGGCGGCTCGGCCCTTGCTTCGGGTCGCCCATCATGTCGCCCATCTGTTGAGCCATCACGTCGGTTTGAAACGGTTCGCGCAATCATTCGTTCTTCACGATCCGGACAGGTTTTCGATTCATGAATCTCGGATGGATCGCACGCGATTTCGAGGGCTCCGCCGCCGCATGGTGGCCACGCTCATGAGGCGCGAATGGCTCTACGTGCTGCTGGCCCTCGGGTTCGCGGCCGTGGCCGGCCTCGTCGTCACCCTATCACGTCCCACGCTGCTCACGGTGGCGGTCGGCCCGCGCGACGGGGTCGAAGCGGGGCTGATCGAGACCTATGCGCGGGCGCTGACCCGCAATCACGAGGACGTGCGCCTGAAGGTCGCGCCCTTCGACGACGTGCGCGACAGCGCCGCCGCCCTGGAGAAGGGCCGCGCCGACCTCGCCGTGGTGCGGCCCGATGTGAAGCTGCCGGATAACGGCCTGACTCTGGCCATCCTTCACGACGAGGCGCTGATCATCGCCGCCCCCGAAGCCGGCGAGATCGAGAGTTTTTCGGATCTCTCGACCCGGCGCCTCGGCGTCGTCACGCGCCATGAGGCCGACTTGCCGGTTCTGACGAGCCTGCTCGACTTCTACGACTTCAAGGCGGCCCCGGAAGCCGAGGCGCTCGGCAGCGAACCCCTCGCGGTGGGACGCATCGGCCTCGTACCGCTCAAGGCCTCCGAGATCACCGCGGCGCTGGAGGGCAAGCGCGTCGATGCGGTGGCGATCATCGCCGCTCCCACCGCCAAACCGGCGCAGGCGATGCTGCGGGCGGTCGAGGCGGCGTCGCCAGAGCGCAAGGTCACCCTCGTCAGCGTGCCGGACGGCAAGGCGATCGTGCAGCGCATGCCGACGCTCCAGGCCGTCACCCTCTCGGCGGGTACCTTCGGCGGGCGGCCGAAGCGCCCGGAAGAGGATGTCGAGACGGTGGGCGTCTCCTACCGGCTGATGGCCCGCGGCGCGGTGAGCCGCGTCGCCGTCGCCTCCGTGGTGCAGCACCTGTTCGAGTGGCGCTCGCGGCTCGCGGCCTCCGCCCCGATCGCCCACCAGATGAAGCCGCCGGACTACGACACCACCGTCACCGCCACGAGTGCGCAGCTTCCCAACCATCCCGGCGCGGTGGACTATTTCGAGCGCGAGCAGCAGACCTTCCTCGATCGCTACGAGGACTGGATCTATCTGTTCGCCTTCTTCGGCGGCACGCTCGGCTCGGGCGTCGCGTGGCTCGGCCAGCGGCTCGCCCGCAAGCGGCGCGAGCGGATCGACATCGTCCTCGACCGCCTGCTCGACATCCTGGCCGAGGCCCGCGAGGCGCAATCGGCGGCCGCGCTCGACGCGCTCACCCGCGAGACCGACGCGCTGATCGCCGACGTGGTGCGTCAAGCCCGCGAGCGCAGCATCGATACGCGGATGATCAGCGCGCTGATCCTCGCCATCGACGCGGTGAACGGCGCCCTCGACGATGGCCGCCGCGCCTTCGAACCCAGCGCCGATCCGAGCAACGGCAGCCGATCGCGCACCGCGCGGTTGTTATCGCTGAGCCTGCCGGCCGCAGAATAGGCGCGCCGCGTCCCGAAAGGCCGCTGCCGGCTCCCGGAACGAGCCGGCTCTAGCCCACGCCGACGGGATGCTTCACCACGAACGGCGTCCGCATCGTCACCAGCTCCTCGCCGAGCGTCGGGTGCACGGCGATGGTGCGGTCGAAATCGGCCTTGGTCGCGCCCATGGTGACGGCGATGCCGATGGCCTGGATGATCTCGCCGGCATCCGTCCCGAGCACGTGGACGCCGACCACCCGGTCGCTGGCACGGTCCACCAGAACCTTCATGATCACCCGCTCGTCGCGGCCCGAGAGCGTCGCCTTCATCGGGCGGAAGCTCGCCTTGTAGACGTCGATGTCCCCGTAGCAGCGCCGGGCCACGTCCTCGTTGTGGCCGATCACGCCGATCTCCGGCGTCGAGAATACGGCGGTGGCGATCAGGCGATGATCGACGCACCAGGGCTTGGCGCCGAACACCGTGTCGGCGAAGGCGTGGCCCTCGCGGATCGCGACCGGAGTCAGCGCCGCGCGGCCGTTCACGTCGCCGACGGCGTAGATCGACGGAACCTTGGTGCGCGAATCCGCCTCGACGGGGATCGCACCGCGTTCGTCGAGGTCGATCCCGACCCGTTCCAGCCCGAGCCCGGCGACGTTCGGGCGCCGGCCGGTGGCCACCAGCACGCAATCGACGGTGAGGCTCTCGCCCCCGTTCAGGATGGCGCGGATCGCCGAGCCGTCGCGCTCCAGGCGTTCGACGGTCTGCTCCAGGCGCAGATCCATCCGCTTGGCATAGGCCTCGCCGAGCGCGTCGGCGATCTCGGGATCGAAGCCGCGCAGCAGGCTCTTTCCGCGATGGAGCAGCGTCGTCTTCGAGCCGAGGCTGGCGAAGACGCCGGCGAACTCCACGGCGATGTAGCCGCCGCCGACCACGAGGATGCGCTCGGGCTGGTGCTCCAGCTCGAACACGCCGTTCGAATCGATGGCGAGTTCCGCACCGGGGATCAGCGGCTCGCGCACCGGCGTCGCGCCGGTCGCGATCAGGATGAAGCGGGCCCGGACCGTGCGATCCGCGCCGACGAGGCGCACGGTGTGTGGATCCTCGATCACCGCGCGGTCGGCCACGACCTCGACGCCGGCGCCCGCAAGGTTGCGGCCGTAGATGCCCTCCAGCCGCGCGACCTCCGCGTCGCGGGCGCGCTTCAGCACGGCCCAGTCGAAGCGCGGCGTCTCGATGTGCCAGCCGAAACCGGCAGCGTCCTCGAACTCGTCGGTGAAGCGGCCGGCATAGACCATCAGCTTCTTCGGGACGCAGCCGCGGATCACGCAGGTGCCGCCGACGCGGTACTCCTCGGCCAGCATCACCCGCGCGCCGTGGCCGGCGGCGATGCGGGCCGCCCGCACCCCGCCCGAACCGCCGCCGATCACGAACAGGTCGACGTCGAAGGACTCACTCATCTCGGTCTTGCTCATGCGCGCGCGTCTTCAATCTCATGTGCGGGCTCGTATGGGGGCTTGGCGCAAGCCGCCGCCCGCAGCCATGTGATGGCGGCCCCGAGGCCCGCCGTCCACCATCCCTGCCACGCGCCGTGCTCGACGAACATCACCGCCACCGCCGCGCCCAGCACGCCGAGCGCCGTGGCGAACAGGAGCCGCGGCAGGGCCGCCGCCGCCCGCAGGGCCAGGAAGGCGACCAGCGCCGCCAGCACCGCCCCGACGAGGCCGAGTTCGGCCCAAATCTGGAGGAAGCTGTTATGCGGGTGGCCGACGGCCAGCATCGCCCGCATCTCCGGTTCGAGCGCCGCCGCCGCCGGCACCTCGGCGAAGCGCAGGCCCATGCCGTAGCCGGAGCCGATCCACGGGGCCTGGGCCAAAGCGGCGCCGAAGCTCTGGGCGATGGCGACCCGCGCCCGCGACGAACTCTGCGTCAGCCGCTCGTGCGCCGCCTCCGGCATCAGCCGGTGGAGGATGTCGCCTTCGACCGGCGCAAGGGCAAAGGCGAGCCCGAGGGTCAGCGCCGCGAGTGCAAGGGCCATGGATCGGGGAGCCAAGCGCCCGACCCCGAACATCGCGGCACCCGCGAGCAGCCCGAGGATGGCCGCGCCGCTGATCGAGCGCAGGATCGCCAGCGCCGCCACCGCGAGCAGGATCACGGCGGCAAGGCGATGGCCGCGCAGGGCGAGGAAGGCGGCGATGGGCCCGGCGAGAAGCAGCACCGTCAGCAGCGGGCGGTTGAACATGAACAGGGCCACGCGCTGCCCGAGCCAAGCCTGCGGCGCCAGCCCGAGGGCGAGGCTTCCCGCGATGTAAAGGCAGGCGGCAGCGAGCATTCCGGCGCCGAGGGGCAGCGCCCAGGGTGGCAGCCGGGCCGGCGCGAGCCGGGCCAGGATCGCCGCGGCGGCGAGCGTCGGCAGGAATTCGGACAGCACACGGCCCCAGAGCGCGGGAAACGGGCTCCAGGCCAGCGAGACGAGGCACCAGCCGAGGAAGGCCAGCGCGGCGAGACCGAGCGGGGAGCGCAGCGGCCCCATCAGGAGCGAGACAGCGCGCCCGCCATGCTCGGCGACGGCGCCCGCGAGAAACAGCAGGGCCGCGATGCCGAGGACGAGCGGGCTCGACCGATTGGCGAGCGCCATCATCGGCGCCACCAGCGCCAGGGCGACGGCGCCGGCGGCGTAGAGCCGCTGCGCCGCGCCAGGGCCGGCGATCACTGGAGCTGGTGGCCGCGCTTGCCCATTTCGGCGCGGGTGCGGACCATGATGTATTCCGAGACTTCTTGCGTCCAATCCTGCATGGCGCCGACCATGTCATCGAGGATCTGCGGCTGGGTCTCGACGTAGCGCTTGCCCGCGGGCGAGCGGAAGAAAGTGACGATGTCCTTCAGCTCGGCCTCGTTCAGGCGCTTGGCATAGATCCGCGCGGCGATGGTGATCAGCCGCTGCTTCTGCAGCTCCATCTCGGGATCGAGACCCTTGAGCACGTCGTCCAGATCCTTGGCGAGATCGGGCCGCGTCACCGCGTTCTTGCGGATCTGCTCGGCCATGGTCGGGATGATCGAGTCGAAGGAGCGGGCGATGCCGGAACTCAGCATGACCTCGCGGGCGAGGGCGAGGTGGGCGGCACTGAGGTCCGGCTCCGGCGCGGCGGCCGGCGGCGGGGCCGCGCCGGGCTTCACCGTCGGCTTCGGGGAGGCGGCGGGGGGCTTGGCGGCCGGCTGCTGCGCCTGCGCTGCCGGAGCGAGGACGGCCTGCGACAGCAGGGCCGCGAGGAAGGGGCCGCCCAGGGCAGCGAGACGGAGAACCATGCGGGAGAAGCTCCGAAAAAGGAAAAGGCGGCGACCGGGCGTCAGAGGCGGCCGAGAACGCTGACGACGGCCGCGTCGCCTTCGGCCGCGGCGAGGATGGCCGCGTCGGCGATGCCAAGGAACAGGCCGTGCTCGACCACGCCGGGCACCGCCCAGAGCCCGGCGGACAAAGCCTCCGGATCGGGAATGCGGCCGAGCCGAAGATCGAGGATGGCGTGGCCGCCATCGGTGAGGAGGGGAGCACCGGACGCGTCGTGGCGGCGCACGATCTCGCCCGCGCAGCCGGCCCGTGCCACCGCCGCCTCGACGGCGCGGGTGGTGGCACCGATGCCGAACAGGTTCACCTCCACCGGCAGCGGAAAGGCACCCAGGGTCTCGACGTGCTTTCCGGCGTCGGCGATCACCACCATGCGGCGGCTTGCGACCGCGACGATCTTCTCACGCAGCAGAGCGGCACCGCCGCCCTTGATGAGGCGCAAGCTTCCATCGACCTCGTCGGCCCCGTCGATGGTGAGATCGAGTTCGGGCAGGTCTTCGAGCGTCGCGAGCGGGATGCCCTCGCGCTCGCAAGCGATGCGGGTCGCCTCCGAGGTCGGCACCCCGGTGACGGTGAGGCCCGCGCGCACGCGTTCGCCCAGCAGCTTGATGAAAGCGGCGGCCGTGCTGCCCGTGCCGATGCCGAGGCGCATCCCGTCCTCGACCAGGGGGATCGCGCGCTCGGCCGCCGCCCGCTTCAGATCCGGCGCGCTCACGAAACGTCCTCGGGAAGCGAATTCATCGGGGGCACTCGGACCATCGAAGCTGGGGCGGCGAATCTGGGACGATTGGGGAGGCAGGCCCTAGCACGCCTCCCCGCCGCCGCAAAAGACGGACGCGGAGAAGCACGGATGCTTCCCGAGGGCGTCCGGCGCTGCGTCGGCGGTCAGGGCCGCGTTCCCTGCGGCGGCGTGGCGCTCGGGCCGGCGCGGCCGGGGGCCGGACCGGTCGCGGCGGCGCCCGCCCCGCTCGCGGTGCCGGCGGGCGGCGGGCCGGCCTGCTCGGTGCAGACGACGAGTTCCTGACGGATCTGCACGTAGCAGGCGCTGGTTTCGCCCGTGCGGTAATTGACCCGGTAGATCCCCGACTCGCGGGCGTGGCGCGAGGCGATCAGGCCGTACTCGCCCGGCGTCTGCGGGCCGGCGCCCTCTCCGGCGGCAAAGCACAAGGTGACGCCGACGCTGTCGTCGCGCAGGCCGTACTGGCAGGAGGTGACCTCGCCGTTGGCGCGGTCGATCCGGTAGATCCGGTTCAGATCGACCGCGGGCGCAGCCACGAACTCGTAGGGCCCGGCAGCCTCGGCTGCCAACGGCAATCCGGCCAGCGCCGCGACGAGCAGGCCGGCGGTCAACCGGGGAAGAGAAAGACGCGAAGGGACACGCATGGGGCGGGACATCGTCTTGTTGCGAAAGAGCGAAACGGCGAATCATCGGCGGCGCGATCAAGCACCCGCTCCGTGGCGGAGCTTGGGCAGAGAGGCAACACTGCGTGTCCGCGCTAACCGGGTATCAACCGCTAGGGTTGATCGTAGGAGAGACGACCGCTAGCCAGCTTGACAATGAAACGCACCGGGATGCCGATGAACCCGCACAGCTCCCCGATCGTCGTGTTCGATCTCGACGGGACCCTCGCCGAGACCGCGGGCGACCTCATCGGCACCCTCAACGTCATCCTCGCCCGGAACGGCCACGCGCCGCTTCCCCTCGAACAGGCCCGCGACCTGCTCGGCGCGGGCGCGCGCGCGCTGATCCAGCGCGGCTTCACGGTCGCGGGCGCGAGCCTGACGCCGGAACGGCTGGAGACGCTGTTCCAGGACTTCCTCTCCTATTACGGTGCGCATCTCACCGACCATTCGCACCTCTTCCCCGGCGTGGTCGAGGCGCTGGACCGGCTGGAAGCGGCGGGCTTCCGCCTCGCGATTTGCACCAACAAGGTCGAGGCGCACGCCGTGGCGCTGCTCGATGCGCTGGGCATCGGCCACCGCTTCCGGACGATCGTCGGCAAGGAGACCTTCGCGTTCTCGAAGCCGGACCCGCGCCACATCACCGCGACCATCGAGCGCGCCGGGGGCGATCTCCACCGCGCCGTAATGGTGGGTGATTCGAAGGCCGACGTGGCCGCGGCCAAGGCGGCCGGCATCCCGGTCGTCGGCGTGACCTTCGGCTACACCCCCGTGCCGATGCGCGAGCTGGCGCCCGACTGGGTCATCGAGCATTTCGACGCCTTGCCCGACGCGGTCGGCGCCCTCCTCGCCCGCGAGACCGTGAAACCGGCCGCCTGACGAGACATCGCACGGCTTGCACCCGCGCGGGCGCTGGGCCACTGAGCGTTGCGACGGGGCTTTCAACCGCCCCGAGGGGCGCGAGAGGCAGACCGGCGACATGAGCGAGACGGACACCTTCGACCTGACGCTGGAGCGCATCGCGCTGATCCGGCGGATGGTCGTGGCTTGGAACGGAGCCGAGGCCGGCGCGCCGATGATCCATCCGGATGCGCCCTACGGCAGCACCGACCGCGACGGCGACATCTTCAACGTCACCGGGGACGACGAGGGCGCGGACGAGGAGCACCGGGCGATGGGCGATGCGCTCGCCGTGTTCCTGCAGAACGCGACGCTGAAGCCCGGCCGCTACCAGTACCACAACCCGCTCGCCAAGCTCGCGCCGGGGGATGTCTTCGACGTGTTCCGCGACGAGGCCACCGGCGAGACGCCCGAGCACATCACCTTCGAAGTCACCGACGAGCACCTTCGGCTGCTGCGGGCGTTCAGCCTTGAATGGGACGAGGAATACGACGTGCCGAGCGTCGATCCGAAGCGGCCCTACGGCCACATGACGTGGTACACGGTGGAGATGGCAGTCCATCTCGGCGAGCCGCCCGAGAAGGACGCGGACGGACGCGCCATCCTGACCGACGAACAGGAGGCCCGCCTGGAGCGCCTGCACCGCGAGATGCAGCCGGCGATGCAGATCTTCCTTCGCTACGGCGATCTCGGGCCGGGACCGTTCCGGCAGCCCGAGGGCACGATCGCCTGGGAGCCGGCCTGAGCGCATCCGCTCCCCCTTTGCGAATCGCTGCGCCGGCCGCCTATCAGCGGTCGGGCCGTGCAGCGGTTCCGAAGGGGAGAGGCCGGATGAAGCGGGGATGGATCGCGGGAACGGTGCCGGGCGCGCTCATCCTGGCCCTGGCATCGTCGTTCTCACCCGCCCGGGCGAACGACAGCGCGGCCACCCTCGACGCGGGCGGCCTCGTTCTGGTGCGCGATGCCGAGATCGAGCTGGCGAGCGAGGACCTTCGCATCGCCATCGACCGCATTGGCGTCGATTACGTCTTCCGCAACCGCTCGAAGGCGCCGCGCACCCTGCGCCTCGCCTTCCCGCTCCCGCCCATCGACGGGGCCGAACTCTCGTTCAGCGCCCTCTCGCTGCCGGTTCGGGGGAGCGCCAACTTCGTCGGCTTCACGGTCAAGGCGGACGGCCAAACGATCGAGCCGGCCCTGGAGGAGCGCGCCTTCCACGGTACGCAGGAGGTCACCGAGCGTCTCACCCGCCACGGGCTGCCGCTCAATCCTCTGCGGCGCGAGGACTTGGAGACGGCGCTCAAGCGGCTCTCACCGGCCGACCTCCAGGCCCTGCACAAGGCCGACCTGTTGTCCGATGCGACGTTCGACGCCGGGGCGCAGTGGCGCAGCGAGGCCAAGTTCCACTGGGAGCAGGTCTTTCCGGCCGACGCAGAGCTGCGCCTCTCCCATAGCTACGTGCCCGTGACCGGCAATCAGTTCCTCTCGCCCAAGGACGCCGCGGCGCGCGACTTCCGTGCGCGCTACTGCCTCGACGAGGCCGGTTTGGCCGGCATCCGGCGCCTCGCCGCGGCAAAGCCCGAGGGCTACACCCGCGCCTTCGAGGTGCCCTACATCGTGACCACGGCCCGCAACTGGGCCGGGCGCATCGGCCGCTTCACCCTGACGGTGGACAAGGGCCGCGCGGACGCCCTGGTCAGCTTCTGCCGGCAGGGCGTGCGCAAGACGGGTCCGACCACTTTCGTCTGGGAAGCCCGCGACTACGTCCCGGATTCCGACCTGCGCGTGCTCCTCGTCTCGAACGATCCCGCCTTCCTGGGGGATCGCTGAGACGCGGGGCGTTCAGCCCTCGCGCTTCTTGCGCTGCGCCAGGGTGCGCAGGCGCAGGGCGTTGAGCTTGATGAAGCCGGCCGCGTCGCGGTGATCGTAGGCGACGGCGCCCTCCTCGAAGGTGACGAGATCCTGATCGTAGAGCGAGTGCGGGCTGGTCCGGCCGATGACGTGGACGCCGCCCTTGTAGAGCTTGAGCCGCACCTCGCCGGTCACCTTCTCCTGGCTCTTGTCGATCAGCGCCTGCAGCATCTCGCGCTCGGGCGAGAACCAGAAGCCGTTGTAGATCAGCTCCGCGTATTGCGGCATCAGCTGATCCTTGAGATGGGCCGCGCCGCGATCCAGCGTGATCGACTCGATGGCGCGGTGGGCCGGCAGCAGGATCGTGCCACCGGGCGTCTCGTACATGCCGCGGCTCTTCATGCCGACGAAGCGGTTCTCGACGAGATCGAGCCGGCCGATGCCGTTGGCTCGGCCAAGCTCGTTCAGCTTGGCCAGCAGCGTGGCGGGCGAGAGCGCCTCGCCGTCGATGGAGACGGCGTCCCCCCGCTCGAAGCCGATGGTGACGATCGTGGGCGTGTCCGGCGCCTCTTCCGGCGAGAGGGTGCGCGAATAGACATAATCCGGCACCTCAACCGCCGGGTCCTCCAGGACCTTGCCCTCGGAGGAGGCGTGCAGGAGGTTGGCATCGACCGAGAACGGGCTCTCGCCGCGCTTGTCCTTGGCGATCGGGATCTGGTGCTGCTCGGCGAACGCGATGAGCTGCTCGCGCGAGCGCAGGTCCCACTCGCGCCACGGCGCGATCACCGTCACGTCGGGCTTGAGCGCGTAGTAGCCGAGTTCGAACCGGACCTGGTCGTTCCCCTTGCCGGTGGCGCCGTGGCACACCGCGTCGGCGCCGACGCGTTCGGCGATCTCGATCTGCTTCTTGGCGATCAGCGGCCGGGCGATCGACGTGCCGAGGAGATAGATCCCCTCGTAGACCGCGTTGGCGCGGAACATCGGGAAGACGTAGTCGCGGACGAATTCCTCGCGCAGGTCTTCGATGAAGATGTTTTCCGGCTTGATGCCGAGAAGCTCCGCCTTGCGGCGCGCCGGCTCCAGCTCCTCGCCCTGGCCGAGATCGGCGGTGAACGTCACGACCTCGCAGCCATAGGTGGTCTGAAGCCACTTGAGGATGATCGAGGTGTCGAGTCCGCCGGAATAGGCGAGAACGACCTTCTTGACGGATTTGTTCGGAGGGGCGTCGGACATGGTGTTGGGCTCGGGCAACAGGGTGAAGGCGGATTAACAGCGGAGGCGCGCGGCGCGCAACCGGCGGGGCGGGATGCAAGTTGCCTCGTTTCCGATCCAGCCGGCCCCGGCGCGTCATCGCAGACGTGGTAGGGTCACCGGCAGGACGGACCAGATGACCCGGAGAATCGACGAATGCCGCGGCGAGCGACCCTGGAATTCTGGTACGAGTTCGCCTCGACCTACTCCTACCTCTCGGCCATGCGCATCGAAGCGCTGGCCAAGGCCGCCGACGTCGAGCTGCGCTGGCGACCATTCCTGCTCGGGCCGATCTTCGCGACGCAGGGGTGGACCAATTCGCCCTTCAACCTCTACCCGGCCAAGGGCCGCAACATGTGGCGCGACCTCGACCGCGAGGCCGCCCGGCTCGGGCTCCCGCCGGTCACGCGCCCGAACCCTTTTCCGCAGAATTCGCTCAGCGCAGTGCGCGTGGCGACCTACGGCGCCGACCAGGACTGGCTGGTGCCGTTCTCGAAGTCGGTGTTCGAGACGAGCTTTGCCAAGGGCGGCTCCATCGCCGAGCCGGCGGCGGTGGGGCGCATCCTCGATGCGCTCGGGCTCGACGGCACCCAGATCCTCAAGGCGGCGGCCTCCGAGGGCAACAAGGGCCGCCTGAAGGTGGCCGGCGAGGAGGCCCGCTCCCGCGGCATCTACGGCGCGCCGAGCTTCCTCACCGGGGACGGCGAGCTGTTCTGGGGCAACGACCGCCTGGAGCAGGCGCTCGCCTGGGCCGCCGGAGACCGGCCGGACGGGCTTCGGTGAATTTCTTCGGACGTCGCTTTGCTTGGCGATATATTATTGCAGAGACCGAGGACACTCAAACTTGGTAGCGACGCCCAAGGAAGTAGATCCGCACGGAACCAGCAATGCTGAGGACGTTCTTAGGATTCTTCATCGAACTCAGAAAAGGAAACAAGCCTGTCTTCAATTTCTTCCGGAAAAATTGCCCCCCACCGCGGCATAGAGTTAGAGTTGATGCTATGCGGAAGGAAGCCTTTTGCCCTATTTTCTGCCGAGCCAGGCATGTCAGCAGAAGATGTTGGCGACGCATGCTTCAGCCAGCATGTAGAGGCAGGAAATATCTTGCTATTTAGATACATCGATGAATTGACAGGAACAGAGACCAGGAGATATTGCCTTCCAACAGAAGAGTGGCGAGTCAAGCTTAGTATATTGATTCAAAGCTTGAATTCATCTGGCTCAATACATTCAATATTTTCTTTTGATGATTTACACAGAATCGAAGGGCACTTACTGTCATATGACAAGATTGATATCGAGCATTTTATAAATATAAGAAATATGAATATCTGAGTTATTTAAGTTATCGCATTGGGCTTTACATGCAATGGCATCAGGTGCTTGCACCCTATGCCATTGCATGTCATCAAATCACCCCAACGTGGTCCTGATAGATTACAACAAAGTATTGATAAGAATTTGATGCGGCAAGGCAGCACCAGTGTTTTGTAAATTTTCTGTATTTATACTGCATTCGACACGGTCTATATTTGCTGCATAAAACTCTAAAAGACAGCGATATTCACTTTTATCTAATTTACGGTCGTCCGGACTGGGTCGATAGTTACAGTGGGTGAATTCCCTCTACAGACATGCGAGGGTCAGGCGGAGGCTGCTGAAAGCAATTTTTTGATCTAGTCAAATATTATCATGTGGAACACATTGATTATCACGAGAATTGCAGCAAAATTTTAGGCGCCGACCCTTTTGGTCAACATTAGATTGGCCTCAGAAGCGCATAGAGCGAAATGATCAATTTATTCACAGATAAAGTGATGAAACCAACACCCCCAGTTGGAGAGGCTTCTCAAACCGAAATTTTCTCGGCTGGGGCCGTCATCCTGAGGTCGTCCAGCAGTTCCGTCATCGGCTGCGGCATGCCGATCAGGTAGCCTTGAACGTAGCGGCAGCCGTGACGGCGCACCGCACTCAGTTGCTCCGCGGTCTCGATCCCCTCGGCGATGCCGTCCAGGCCGAGATTCTGGCAGAGATCGAGGATGGTGATCACGACGCTGCGCCCCAGGTCGGATTCGACATCGGCCATGAAGCCGCGGTCGATCTTGATCCGATCCAGCGGCAGGCGGTGGACGTAGTTCAGGCTCGAATACCCCGTTCCGAAATCGTCCAGCGCGATCTTGATGCCGAGTGCGCGCAGGAGCGTGATCGCGTTCTGCGCCCCCTCGAAGTCGCGCATCAGCGCGGTTTCCGTCAGCTCCAGCGTGATTCGCCGGGGATCGAGCCCGCTCTGCCGGACCGCGGCGAGGATCGCGATGACCGTCTCGGGAGAGGCAAGGTCGTGCGAGGAGAGGTTGAACGACAGGCCGATCTCGGGCGGGAGCCGGGCGGCGTCGGCGAGCGCCTTGCTCAGGAGAAGCAGCGTCACCGAGTGGATCATGCCGCAGCGCTCCGCCACGGCAATGAAGCGGTCGGGCGGCACACGCCCGAGCTTCGGGCTCGTCCAGCGCGCCAGCGCCTCGACCGTGGTGATGCGATCCGTCACCGTGTCGAGGATCGGCTGGTAGTGCATCTCCATCTCGGCGGCGAGATCCGCGCTCTGGAGGGCGGTCTCCACCGCGCGCTCGGCCCGGATCGCGTCCTCATGCTCCTGCGAAAACAGCGTCGTGGTCCCGCGCTTTCGCTCCTTGGAGTGGTAGAGCGCATAGTCGGCCCGGTCGAACAGCGCATCCGCGGCCCGTCCGGCGCTGGGATACAGCGCCAAGCCGCCCGAGCATCCCGGCACGACCTGGGTCTCGCCGAGCGAAATCGGCGCGTGCAGCGCCGCACCGATGCGACTGCAAAGCTCGACCGCGTCGGCCGTACAGTCGGCCGCGTGGATCAGCACGCCGAACTCGTCGCCGCCGAGGCGCGCGACCGTCACGCCGTCCGCGGCGAAGGCGCCGAGACGACGCCCGGTTTCCTCCAGCACCCGGTCTCCGGCGGTGTGGCCGAACGTGTCGTTGATCGGCTTGAACCGGTCGAGGTCGAAGATCGCCAGGGCGAAGGCGGCGTTTCCGTCGGCCGAGGCGGCGATCAGCGCATCGAGGCGCTGGAAGAAATAGCGTCGATTGGGCAACCCGGTCAGGCTGTCGGTATGCGCCAAGCGCTCGTTCTCCTCGCCGAGCCGCTGCTCTTCGGCCTTGGACTCGACCAGTTGGAGGAAGGCCAGGAAATTGTTGATGAGGATGCGCACCATCACCACGGTGACGAAGGCCGTGTTGAGCGCGATCGCGATGAAGACGCTGTTGCCGCTCGTGAAGCAGTGAATCAGGAAGCTGCCCATGACGATGACGGTCACGAGGAGCGCCGCGGCCGGCAGGTGCGTCAGGCAGAAGATGCAGGCGATGACGGTGATCGCGATGAAGATCGCGACGTGGCCCTGCTCGAACGACCCGCCAAAGGCGTTGAGCTTCATCGCCCAGCCGACGAAGAGGGCCGAGAACAGGACGGTGAGGAGGCTGGTGCCGCGCAGCCGTTTGACGGCCTCGTCTCCGGACAGCACCAGCGGCCGGATATGCCACCAGTGCACGGCCCGTACCGCACACAGGACGATCATCGCGCCAGGGAGCCCGACGGTCAGCCAAGCTGGCGCAAAAGGGTAATGGGTGAAAGCGAGGGCGCAGGCGTTGACGGAGAGAAGCGCATAGAGTGACGGGATCTGCTTCCGCAACTCCGCGAGTTGGCGAATGCAGGCTTGCGGGTCCGTATAGCTCGGTACGATACCGCTCAGAAGCTCTCGGCGGCCGTGAAAGAATTTCATTCTCGTCTTACCGGACACCGGGCCATTGACAGGTCGTCGTGCGCCCTATGCCAGAGATGCACTAGGTCTCATTTTTCCTAATAATTCATTGCATCGAAATACTCAGTCTTCGAGCCCGACGAGATCGGCGAGAGAGTGCTCTCGCCGATCATCCGGGATGTCCGGACTCGATTTGGTCCTCTCCGGTCCGTGAGAGCCTGCCCGTCGACGATGTCCGCGCCGCCGGAATTCACCTCCGCGTGGCCGTGTCGACATGGATGTCCCGGCCCCGCGTCTCCGGCAGCAGCAGTGCGGCGACCGTTCCGACGAGGCTGAAGGCGGCGAGGTAGTAGGCCGGCGCCATCCGGTCGCCGGTCGCGGCGATCAGCCAGTTCACGACGTAGTTCGTGCTGCCGCCGAAGATCGAGACGGAGAGCGCGTAGACGATCGACAGCCCGGCACTGCGCACCGCCCGCGGCAGGGCTTCGGGGATGGCGACGATGATCGCCGCCGCGTTGATCGAGGACAGGGCCGAGAGCAGGAAGGTCACGGCGTAGACGCTGAACGCGCTCGGCACGTGCAGCATCCACAGGAAGGCCGGCACGGCGAGCACGAGGATCAGCGCGCGCGGCCAGATCATCACCGGCTTGCGCCCGAACCGGTCGGCGAGCCATCCGCCGAGGAGCGGAAAGATCACGGAGGCCAGCCCCAGGGCGATCGGCACGGCGTTGGCCGCCATCTCCGAGAGCCCGAGCGTCGCCCCCGCATAGACCGGCATGTTGGTGCCCACCGCGTTCGAGACGGTCGAGGCGGCGATGACGAGGAAGGTCAGCCCGAGCATCCGGCCGTGCTGGCGCAACAGGCGGCCGAGCACCGCACCCGTCGAATCGGCGGCGGCGGGATCGTGCCCTTCGCCCGCCGTCTCCGGCAGATGGCTGCGGATCACGAGGCCGACCGGCACGACGAGAAGTCCGAGGCCGAACATCAGCCGCCAGCCCCAATCGGCCATGGCCGCATCGCCGAGCACCAGGGTCAGCACGGTGGCGAACAGGCCGGCGAACAGGGCGGCGCAGCCCTGGCTCGCGATCTGCCAACTCGCGACGAAGCCGCGGTGCCGCGCCGGGGCCGCCTCGATCAGGAAGGCGGTGGAGGGTCCGACCTCGCCGCCGAGCGCCAGCCCCTGGATCAGCCGCCCGGCAATCACGATCACCTGTGCCCAGACGCCGAGGACCGCCGTGCCGGGACAGGCCGCCAGCATCAGCATGCCCACCGCCATCAGCGCGATGGTGATGAGCATCGCGGGCTTGCGCCCGGCCCGGTCGGCGAAGGCACCGATCAGCACGCCGCCCACGGGGCGCATCACGTAGCCGATCCCGAACAGGGCGAGCGACGCGAGCAGGCTGTCGGTCGGGCTGTCCGAGGGGAAGAAGGTCGCGCCGATCGACTTGGCGAAGAAGGCGTAGATCGTGAAATCGTAGAATTCGAGGGCGTTGCCGAGCACGACCGCTCCCACGGCCTTGCGGTCGAGGCGCGTCGGCGCGGCGCTTGCGGGCGAGTGCATCGTGATCCTGTCGTGAGGTCCCGGGTGATCGAGGCGCGGCGGGAGGCCGGCTCCGGGTCGAAGGCGTCCGTGAGGGCGGCAGGTAGGTCGCCGCCGCCGTGCCGCCACCCCGGCGGAGTCGCATCCCGGCACTCATGGCCCCACCCTCTCGGCGCTCGGGCCGTCCGTGGCTGCCTGGCTGGCGACGTTTTCCCGCGCGATCGGCTCCCCGTTCCTGGCGTGATCGTGCTATCGCGCCCCAACACCTCGCTCGCTCCCGGGATCGTTCAACCCCCTTGCGCCTGCTCGTCGTCGCCATCGGACGCCTGAAGAACGGGCCGGAGCGGGATCTCGCCGCCCGCTACCGCGAGCGCGCGGTCGCGCTCGGCAAGGGCCTGGGCGTCGCCGCCTGCGACCTCGCCGAGATTCCCGAATCGCGCGCGCGCCGGGGCGCCGACCGCATCGCCGAGGAGGCGGCGGCGATCCTGGCTCTCGTGCCGGCCGACGCGGCGGTGATCGCCTGCGACGAGCGCGGCCGCTCCGACTGGCCGAGCGAGCGCATCGCGGACAAGATCGGGGCGTGGCGCGATGCGGGGCGCAGCACGCTCGTCCTCGTCATCGGCGGTGCGGATGGCCTTCACGAGACGGTGCGCGGACGCGCCGACCATATTCTCGCCTTCGGGGCGGCGACACTGCCGCACGGCTTGGTGCGCGTGCTCGCCCTCGAGCAGGTCTACCGGGCGCTGACCATCCTGGCCGGACACCCCTATCACCGGGGCGATCCCGAGGCATGAGATCCAAGGTGACGGCTCACTCCCGGTCGGCGACGATCCTGGCGGCCAAGATCCTGGCGGCCAAGATCCTGACGGCCAAGTCCGCGCTGGTGCTGACGGCCCTCGCCTGCCTCGCGGGCGGCCTCGCCCTGCCCGTGCGCGCGCAGACGACGCCCGACCCGGAGGCGATGCGGCGCACGCAGGAGGAGCGGGACCGCCGCGCCCAGAGCCTCAAGCAGATCGAGGACGCGCTGGCGGCCAGCAGCGGCAACCGGGCGGCGTTGGAGTCCGAGATCGCCGCGATCGGCTCCGACCGGACCAAGCTCAGCACCGCCCTGCTCGATGCCGGACGCCAAGCCCAGGCGACCGAGGACCGGATGAATCGGCTGGAGGAGCGCATGCGCGCGCTGACCGACAGCGACGCGGCGATCCGCAAGTCGCTGGAGGCGCGCCGCGCAGTCATCGCCGAGATCCTGGCCGCGCTCCAGCGCATGGGCCGGCGCCCCCCGCCCGCCGTTCTGGTGCGCCCCGAGGATGTGCTGGCGGCGATCCGAACCTCGATGATGCTCGGCGCGGTGGTGCCGGAGTTGCGCGGCGAGGCCGATACGCTGGCCGGCGACCTCACCGAACTGGTACGCGTGCGTGGCCTCATCGCCGCCGACCGCGAGGCGCTCAAGAAAGATCTCGCGGGCTGGGCCGCCGAGCGCCAGCGCCTCGACGCGCTGATCGCCGCCCGCCGCAGCCGGCAGGCGGAGGTCGAGTCCAGCCTCACCGCCGAGCGCCGCAAGAGCGCCGAACTCGGCACGCAGGCCAAATCGCTCAAGGAACTCGTGGACCGGATGGAGGGCGAGCTGTCGAGCGCCCGCCGCGCCGCCGACGAGGTCCGCGCCGCCGCCGAACGCGAGCAGCGGGCGATCCAGGATAAGTTCGCGGCCGCCGGCGCCCGCGATCCGGCGCGGCTCGCGCCCAAGGTGAAGTTCGCCGAGGCCCGCGGCGATCTGCCCAGG
Organism: Methylobacterium sp. AMS5; assembly: GCF_001542815.1. Classification (GTDB taxonomy): domain Bacteria; phylum Pseudomonadota; class Alphaproteobacteria; order Rhizobiales; family Beijerinckiaceae; genus Methylobacterium. The sequence continues at coordinate 2,344,904 of NZ_CP006992.1, read as the reverse complement.
CCGGTGAGCGGCCCCCTGCTGCGCGGCTTCAACCAGCCCGACGGCCAGGGCGGCACCACCCGCGGCATCTCGCTGCGGGCGCGGCCGAAGGCGGTGGTCTCCTCGCCCGCGGACGGATGGGTTTCCTTCGCCGGACCCTTTCGCTCCTACGGGCGTCTCTTGATCATCAATGCGGGCGACGGCTACTATCTGTTGCTCGCGGGGATGGATCAGATCAACGTCGAGGTCGGCCAGTTCGTACTGGCGGGCGAACCGGTGGCCGTGATGGGCGAGGGCAACGGCACCCCGGCAAGCACGCCGTCGAACGTGACGCAGGCTGCGTCACAGAAGGACGATGATCGGATTGATCCCGTCCTGTACGTCGAATTCAGGAAAGACGGCGGCTCTATCGATCCGGAGCCGTGGTGGGCGAGAAGTTCCAGCGAGAAGGTTCGCGGATAATGCGCAAAGTGTCCCTCGTGTTACTCGGCGCGGCCCTCGGCATTGGCGCCTCGGCCCTGTCGACCCAGACCCAGCTCCTGTCCGGTACGAGCGCCATCGCGGCCTCGGCGGAAACCTACCGGCAACTGAGCCTGTTCGGCGACGTGTTCGAGAAGGTGCGGACCGACTACGTCGAGAAGCCCGAGGAATCGAAGCTGATCGAGTCGGCCGTCAACGGCATGCTGACATCGCTCGATCCGCATTCGAGCTACATGGACGCGAAAGCCTTCCGCGACATGCAGACGACGACGAAGGGCGAGTTCGGTGGCCTCGGCATCGAGGTCACCATGGAGGACGGCCTGATCAAGGTCGTCTCGCCGATCGACGACACGCCCGCCTCCAAGGCCGGCCTGCTCGCCAACGACATCATCACCCAGATCGACGAGGATCAGGTCCAGGGCCTGACCCTGAACCAGGCCGTCGACAAGATGCGCGGCCCCGTGAACTCCACGGTGAAGCTGAAGATCTCCCGCAAGGAGGCCAAGGAGCCGCTCGACGTCTCGCTGACGCGCGACGTGATCAAGATCCGCCCGGTGCGCTCGAAGGTCGAGAGCGGCGATGTCGGCTATGTCCGCCTGACCCAGTTCAACGAGCAGACCTACGACGGCCTCAAGACGGCGATCGACAAGCTCCAGAGCGAGATCGGCGGCGACAAGCTGAAGGGCTACGTGCTCGACCTGCGCAACAACCCCGGCGGCCTGCTCGATCAGGCGGTGATGGTCTCCGACGCCTTCCTCGACCGCGGCGAGATCGTCTCGACCCGCGGCCGCAACCCGGACGAGACGCAGCGCTTCTCCGCCAAGGCCGGCGACCTCGCCAAGGGCAAGCCGATCGTGGTGCTGGTGAACGGCGGCGCGGCCTCGGCTTCCGAGATCGTGGCCGGCGCCCTGCAGGATCACAAGCGCGCGACCATCATGGGCACGCGCTCCTTCGGCAAGGGCTCGGTGCAGTCGATCATCCCGCTCGGCGGCCAGGGCGCTCTGCGCCTCACCACCGCGCGCTACTACACGCCGTCCGGCCGCTCGATCCAGGCGAAGGGCATCGAGCCGGATCAGGAGGTGCTGCAGGAGGTGCCCGACGATCTGAAGGGCAAGGACGAGACCAAGGGCGAGGCCGGCTTGAAGGGCCACCTCAAGCAGAAGGATACCGAGGAGCGCGGTGGTTCCTCGGCCTACATCCCGCCGGATCCGGCCAAGGACAAGCAGCTCATCGCCGCGGTCGATTTCCTGCACGGCATCCAGAAGGGTGCGGCCAACGTGACGAAGCCGGCCACGCAGAACTGATTGTGCCGGGCCGCCGCGGGCATCCGCTGCGGTGTTAGGGAAAGATTAACCATGGCGGCCCGCAATACCGGTTCAGACCGGGATTGCGGGCCGTTTCTCGTTCAAGGCCGCGCCCGGTCGTCCGAGCATGGGCCAACAGGCAGGACGGCGGGTGAGCGACGCGGCCGACGACATCCTGACGAAACCTCTCGGAGTCGCGGACAAGGCGGCGCGTCCGCGCTTTTCCCTGCGCCCGTCCGCAGGTGCGGCGGCGGGCGTCGGCGCGCTGGTCGTGGCCCTGCTCGCCGGCGGCATCGCCCTCACCGGCGATCCCCGCGGCGGCGAACCTCGGGCGCAGGCGTTCATCGAGATCCGCGAGGCCTCCGCCTCCGTCCCCCGCATCGCAGACGCCGCACCGCCTCCTTCGAAAGGACCGGCCCAGTCCGCCAGCGAGGTCGAGCAGGCGTCCGGCGTCAGCGTGTTCCGCCCCGACGGATCGACGGCCCCCGATGCGCCGGTCATCATCCGCGTCCCGAACGCCGCCCAGGTGAAGCTCGCGCCGGCCCCCGATGCACGCCTGACCGAGCGCGGGCGCCACGGCCCCCTGCCCCGGATCGGCGAAGGGCGGCTGCGGCCACTCGACGTCTATGCCCGCCCGGACGAGCACGGCACCGGGCCGCGCATCGCCGTCCTCGTCTCCGGTCTCGGCATCGGCGAAAACGCCACCCTCGGCGCCATCGCCCGGCTTCCCGCTGCGGTGAGCCTTGCGCTCTCGCCCTATGGCACCGACCTCGAAAAGACGGCAACCCGCGCCCGCGAGGCCGGCCACGAGATCCTGCTCCAACTGCCGATGGAGCCGTTCGACTATCCCGACAGCGATCCCGGTCCGCAGACGCTCCTGGCCTCGGCCCGCCCCAGCGAGAACCTCGACCGGGCCGCCTGGGCGATGAGCCGGTTTCCGGGCTTCGTCGGGGCCGTGAACTTCATGGGCGCCAAGCTGATGAGCGAGGCCGGGGCCCTGGAACCGGTGCTGAAGGACCTGTCCGCCCGCGGGCTCGGCTTCGTCGATGACGGCGCGGCGCCCGGCACCCAGGTCGCGACCGTCGCGGCGAAGACCAAGCTGCCGACCGCGCGGGCCGAGATCGTGATCGACGCCGTCGCACGGCCCGATGCCATCGACGCGGAACTCGCCCGCCTGGAGACCCTCGCCCGGCAGAAGGGTCTCGTGCTGGCCTCTTCCAGCGCCTCGCCGCTGACGATCGAGCGCCTGTCGCGCTGGTCGCGCGATCTGGAGGCACGCGGCATCCGTCTCGTGCCGGTGAGCGCGATCCTGCGCCGCCCCGGCGGCGTCTCCAAGCTGTCGAGCGCGACGCCTTAGCACTACTTTGGCAAAAGGGTATTCTGACCTAAATGTACGCGACAAGCAGGAAAATAGTCCAAGCATTCTGCAATCTCAGGCGCTTCAGACCAGAGCACTCCGACGCCGCTTAAATCTACACGAAATTCCATCATGGCTGTTCAGGCAAGAATGCCAAAGTAGTGCGAGAACGGCCAAGTCCCCATATGTTATTTTTTCAAAGGTACGCAATAAAAAATTCGCGGCAGCCCCGCATGTCGATGGCTCCTCAAGAATACAAACCATTAATTACAAGCAGAATACTCTTATTTATGAAATAATAAAGCCATACAAGCAAGCTACATGGCATGGTATTATTTACAAATATTATTTGGAAAACCACGGCCGCGGATTCACAATCGCACGCCAGATATTGCTGAATATGCATTACCTCAGTCGCTGGATCGATTTGATATAGAATTAATACTGTTACTCGGCGATTCTGGTCGCATAGTTGGATCGAAATGAAAAGATCTGAGCGCCTTGTAGACGTGAACGGGTATTATCTACTACTACTGCTGCGCTTAGTCAGCGCAGTTGTCCTTTGGCTCGATTTCACGAGTATCTTCTCAAACATCACATTCTATTGGCATTCAAGCCCTTTTCAGATCGGCATAGCGTCTACCGTATACGGCTTACCTGGCCTCGTCCTCGGTCCAGCGATTGGTCGGCTCGCGGATCGCTGGGGACCATACAGGATCCTGACGCTCAGCTATGGTCTGCGAGGACTAACGTCAGCCCTTCTCTTCGCAGCACCATCGATCGAACTGTTCATCATTGGCGTTTTCCTTAAGGGGATCGGAAACCTTGGTGCGATGCCAGCTGAGCAGCTGCTGATCAAGGGTATGCTTAGAGCCTGTTATGCACTTGTCATAAGCTTTTCAGCTTGTCGGAGCATGAGGCAGACGAAGGCGACCATGTGCAGGCCAGCCAACGTGCTGGCGTAGCGCTCGTAATCTTTGACCAGCCGCCGACAGCGGGTGGCCCAGGCAAACGAGCGCTCCACCACCCATCGGCGCGGCAGCAGGACAAAGCCGCGCTTGGCCTCAGGCGCCTTCACCACTTCCAAGTCGATGCCGTGCGCGCTCGCGGCGGCGGCGGGCTTAGGCCCGGAATAGCCCTGGTCGACAAAGGCCAACTCGACGCTGTCGCCCGTCTCCGCCTGCACCTCGGCGGCCAGCCGGCCGACCTCGGCCCGGTCGTCGACATCGGCGGGCGTCACGTGCAGCGCCACGACATGGCCCGGCGTGTCAACGGCCAGATGCAGCTTCGCACCCCGCTTGCGCTTGGCCCCGTCATAGCCGGCCCGCTCGCCGCTCTCGGGCGAGGAGCGCAGCGTCCGGCTATCGAGGATCACCGCCGAGGGCTCCGGCTCCCGCTCCGCCGCCATCCGCAGCACCGCCCGCAGGTCGCCGGCCACGTCCGCGAAACTGTCGGCCGACAGCCAACGCTGCGTCTGCTGATACACGGCCGCCCAAGGCGGCAGATCGTGCGGCATGAACCGCCAGGGCGCCCCCGTCTTCACGATGTAGCGCAGCCCGTTAAACACCTCGCGCAACTCGTGGTCGCGCTGAGCTGAGTCCTCCCGCAGCAGCGCGAGGTAGGGCGCTACCAGTGCCCATTCTTCATCAGACACGTCGGACGGATAGGAGCGGCGATCAGAAGGCATGATCCACAACGCCAATCCTGCCTATCAGTTCATAACACGCTCTAGCCAAGAGCAAATCATTAGTAACGCTGGGCTCATGACGGCTGTCGATCAGGGAGTGAAGATCCTCGCCCCCCCCTTGCAGTCTCCGTGCTCTCGGTATGGTGGGCTCCTAATTTTGGCTTTGCGATATCGTTTGTTATCGCCGCTATGGGACTTGCTGCCATCGCCATCCTGAAGATTAGATACGCGATTTCTCCCCCCTCGGATGGCCCATTATCGACGGTCCGGGAGAGCTTCACGACGCTCAAGACGTTAGCTTTCGGAGACGTATATTTTCGCGTTGGTCTTTGTGCATCGCTGCTTCAATCTTTTGTCCTCGGTCTCTACGATCCTATGTTGACGATCATTCTCAAGGATCAGGGACTGAACGCAAGTGCTTTTGGCATCGTCGTAAGCGCGACCGCAGTAGGAGCACTCGTCGGCGCTATTTTGTTCAAACGCTTATTCAAACGTAAATGGGGAATTGCCTTAACTTCCCTGTCATTGTCAGGTTTTGGTGGAAGCGTTTTTATCCCTGGCCTGCTTGGCATAATTGAGTACCGAATCCCGCTTCCAGTTTTTGCAATTCTTTGGGCTGTAAATGGACTTTGTTATGCGCTTGCCGCAATGAATTTTGCCGTGATCCTTCAGTCGGAGACACCGCGAGCCCAGATTGGGACTGTGAGTTCGACGATCCGCTCTGTCCAACTACTGCTCCTTGTCACCGCGCCTTTGGCTGGTTCCGCCTTCACTGCCCTCATTGGTGTTAGTGGGGTCTTCGCCTTCTGCGGGGTCGTGACATTGTTTTTTGCCGCAGTCCTTGGGTGGTGGTCATCCGTCCGTAGGCTCGATCCTTCACCCAGTGCCTGAGCTCGACTTTGACCTTGGCCCTGGCCTGCCCTCATTCTGCAGCTAGAGCGTGTTATGAACTGATAGGCAGGATTGGCGTTTTGGATCATGCCTTCTGATCGCCGCTCCTATCCGTCCGACGTGTCTGATGAAGAATGGGCACTGGTAGCGCCCTACCTCGCGCTGCTGCGGGAGGACTCGGCTCAGCGCGACCACGAGTTGCGCGAGGTGTTTAACGGGCTGCGCTACATCGTGAAGACGGGGGCGCCCTGGCGGTTCATGCCGCACGATCTGCCGCCTTGGGCGGCCGTGTATCAGCAGACGCAGCGTTGGCTGTCGGCCGACAGTTTCGCGGACGTGGCCGGCGACCTGCGGGCGGTGCTGCGGATGGCGGCGGAGCGGGAGCCGGAGCCCTCGGCGGTGATCCTCGATAGCCGGACGCTGCGCTCCTCGCCCGAGAGCGGCGAGCGGGCCGGCTATGACGGGGCCAAGCGCAAGCGGGGTGCGAAGCTGCATCTGGCCGTTGACACGCCGGGCCATGTCGTGGCGCTGCACGTGACGCCCGCCGATGTCGACGACCGGGCCGAGGTCGGCCGGCTGGCCGCCGAGGTGCAGGCGGAGACGGGCGACAGCGTCGAGTTGGCCTTTGTCGACCAGGGCTATTCCGGGCCTAAGCCCGCCGCCGCCGCGAGCGCGCACGGCATCGACTTGGAAGTGGTGAAGGCGCCTGAGGCCAAGCGCGGCTTTGTCCTGCTGCCGCGCCGATGGGTGGTGGAGCGCTCGTTTGCCTGGGCCACCCGCTGTCGGCGGCTGGTCAAAGATTACGAGCGCTACGCCAGCACGTTGGCTGGCCTGCACATAGTCGCCTTCGTCTGCCTCATGCTCCGACAAGCTGAAAAGCTTATGACAAGTGCATAACAGGCTTTAGAAAGGTATTCTCGCCTAAATGTATGCGACAAGCAGGAAAGCAGTCTGAGCATTCTGCAATCTCAGGCGCCTCAAACCAGCGAATTCCGATGCCGTCTAAACCTACACGAAGTTCCATCACGGCTCTTCAGGCAAGCATGCCAAAGTAGTGTTAGAGCATCACCCCGAAAGGTGGCCTCCGACTTTCGGAAAAAAGATGGTGCGAAAACAAGGACCTAAAGCATCACCCGCGTGGCAGTCGCCGATAGCGGAATGGCGGCGATCCGAAATCGATCATCCGGATGGAACGGGTTGGAGCCGCGCCAGTCTACCGAATTGACCGGTGTGATATCTATTCGAGCCCGGCGAACACCAGACTACCAGCTGGGACACGCCTGCCCTGCTTATTCAGCGCATCGGACACGCACAGATTGCAGATACATCATCATATGCCGCTTGTCGGTCTCTCATGAAGCGTACATCCATTTTAATCCCGCCGCACGGCGCGAAATCTGATGAACAGTTGGTGATCCGGTAAGTGTTTCCGGGCCAAGCTCCCGCCGCTCGCTCAACGAATTCGCGCGAGCCTCTCCTGGCGGAGTCCTCCGTGTCGCTCCAAACACTTCCTATTCGCAGCAAGCTCATCGCTTCATTCACTGTGCTGACGATCCTCCTCGTCAGCTTAGGGGTTCTAGGCCTCGTCGGAACGCAAAGGATGCGCGACCAAGCGCTCGATATCGAGCGCAATTGGCTTCCCAGCGTCCGCCTGCTCGGCGAGATCGACACGGCGGCGGCGCGGATGAACGGCGTGATGCTGCGCCACACTCAGGCAGCCGATCCGAAGATGACCCCGCCCATGGACAAGGATTTCGAGCGTTTCGGCAAGCTGATCGACGACAAGCGGGCGGCCTACGAACCTCTCATCGCGAATGCCGAGGAGCGGGCGCTCTACGAGACCTATGCTCGGGAAGCCGCCGCCTTCGAGACCGAACGGCGGATCGTCATGGATCTCTCGCGCCAGGGCCGGAAAGCGGAAGCCTTCTCCTATTACGAGGCGAAGGGCCTTGTGCCGCGCCGGGCGATGTCGAATGCCCTGGAGAAGCTGGTCGCCTTCAACAACGAGGGCGCCGCCCGCGCGATGGCGGCGGGTGAGGCCGTGTTCCAGCAGGTGCGGACGATCGGCCTCGCCGTCCTCGCCCTCGGGCTCGGCCTCTCGGTCCTACTCGCGGTCCTGATGACCCGCGGCGTAACCCGCGGCATCGCCTCCGTGGTCGGGCCGATGCAGGCGCTGGCCGCGGGCGACCTTTCGGTCACGATCCCGCATCAGGGCCAGCGAACCGAGATCGGGACGATCGCCGACGCGGTTCAGATCTTCAAGGCGGGGCTGATCCGCATGCGCAATCTCGAGGAGGAGAGCGCCGCAGCCCGCGCCGAGGCGGAGGCGCAGCGCAAGGCGGCGATGCGCGAGATGGCCGAGCGGTTCGAGGGTGCGGTCGGCGGCGTCGTCAGCCTCGTCTCCTCCTCCGCATCCCAGTTGCAGGCTTCGGCGCACGGCATGACCGGTGCCGCGACCCGTACCGCCGGCCAGTCCGTCAGCGTGGCGGCGGCGGCGGAAGAGGCCGCGACCAACGTCAACACCGTGGCGGCGGCGGCCGAGGAACTGGGCGCCTCGGTGCAGGAGATCGGCCGGCAGGTCAGCGGCTCCTCGACGCTCGCCCAGGCGGCGGTGGGAGAGGCGGCACAGACGGCGGCCCATGTCCGGGCACTCAGCGCAGCCGTCTCCAAGATCGGCGACGTTGTCACCATGATCACCACGATCGCCGGGCAGACCAACCTGCTCGCCCTCAACGCCACCATCGAGGCGGCTCGCGCCGGTGACGCAGGCCGCGGCTTCGCGGTGGTCGCCGCCGAGGTCAAGGAACTCGCCAACCAGACCGCGCGGGCGACCGAGGAAATCTCCAGCCAGATCGGCCGCATTCAGGAGACCACCGGCCACGCGGTCTCGGCCATCGGCAGCATCACCGGGCGCATCGAGGAGATCAGCTCCGTGGCGGCCTCGATCGCCGCGGCGGTGGAGCAGCAGGGCGCGGCGACGCAGGAGATCGTGCGCAACGTCGCCCAGGCGGCGATGGGTGCGGGCGAGGTGACGCACAATATCACGGGCGTGGCGCAGGCCGCCGAGGAGGCGGGGGCGACCGCCGCCGAAGTGCTCGCCGCCTCCTCCGAGCTGTCGCGCCAGTCCGACCATCTCTCGGCGGAAGTCGGCCGCTTCCTCGCGAACGTGCGCGCGGCCTAAGTCACACCTTGGGAACTGCAGGGAAAGACGTGGGCGCGGCCTCGGCCGCGCCCACGCTCGTTTTACGGCCTCAGATGCGGGTTAGGTCGGCGTTGCCCGCACCGGTTCGGCCTCCTATGGTCGCGCCGCCAGCACGAGCCCGCCATGACCCGCCCCGACGACGACCTCCGGCGCCTGCCCGAGAGCAGCGCGCTGCCCTATCGCCCCTGCGTGGGCGTGACCCTGTTCCACCGTGACGGCCGCGTCTTCATCGGGCGGCGCAAGCGCGAGGCGGGCCCCGAGCATGTCGACGGCGATCGCGCGTGGCAGATGCCGCAGGGTGGGATCGACGAGGGGGAAGAGCCTCTCGCTGCGGCCCTGCGTGAACTCCACGAGGAGACCAACGTGCCGGCCAGCGCCGTCACGCTGCTCGGCGAGACGCGCGACTGGCTCGCCTACGACCTGCCGCCCGCGGTGATGAAGCAGGCCTGGAAGGGCCGCTACCGCGGCCAGCGCCAGAAATGGTTCGCCTTCGGGCTCACCGGCGACGAATCGGTGATCGATGTGGACGCCCCCGGCGGCGGTCACCACAAGCCCGAATTCGAGGCGTGGCGCTGGGAGCGGCTGGAGGCGCTGCCGGATCTCATCGTCCCCTTCAAGCGTCCGGTCTACGAAGGCGTCGTCGCGGCCTTCTCCGGTTTGACGGGCTGGCATGGCGCAGGGGACAATGTGACCGGGGACAGCCCGGCATGATCCAACCGCGCATCCGCGGCTGATCCGATGCGGTGGTGGCTCATTCCCCTTCTCGCGGTGGCGGCTTGGTTCGCCTACACGCTGACGCCCTTCTGGTCGCTCTACGGCTTCGCCGCGGCGGTGCAGGCGGGCGACGCGGCGGCGGTGGAGCAGCGCGTCAACTTCCGCACGCTGCGCCTCTCGCTCGCCCGGCAGATCAGCGCTGCCGTCAAGGCCGACAGCAACGCCCTGGATCCACGCGAACGGCAGCGCATCGCCGATGCGGCGGCAGCCGTCGCGCTCCCGATCATGGAATCGGCGCTGACGCCGAAGGCGGTGATCGACCTCTTGGACGATGGCTGGCCGCAGGGCGCCGACCTCGCGGCGCCGGCCGGCCGGCACGAGCGGCGCGACGGCCTGCGCATCCCCGATCTCAAGCGGCTGCTGCGCTACTATCTCGCCGCCGACATGCGCGGCTTCCGCTCCGTGCTGATCGCCGTGCCGCCGGACCGGCCCCGCCACGAGCAGTTCCGCATCCGCCTGCGCCTGCGCGACTGGGGCTGGCGCCTCGTCGATATCGAGCTGTCCGACGACCTGCGCCGCCGGATCGGCGAGAAGGCCGCCGCCGCCGCCGCTCGTCTGCGCGACGGCCGCCCCAACCCCGACAAGACCGGGCCGGATGCCCACCCGTCTCGCGAGCCGTAACCAACCCCGGCGCACGTTACGAGAGACCCTGGCTTTTATTCCACCGCTCCATAGGTGAACCGCCACGAGAGCCGTCTCCGACCTGATCGCATCAGGCCGGAGACGGCTCTCGGTCTTTTGTTTCAGCGCGCTTCCTTTGGCCGAACCGGCATCCACTCCGTCGGAAAGCGCTCTGATGGCCCCGCTTTCCGGAGCACAATCGTGAGCCAGCCCGCCACCCAGCCCTCCGACGCGAGCCAATCGGAGCCCGGGCCGGGCCGCCGCCTCGGGGCGGGCCTGCTGGTCGCCACCCTCGGCGTCGTCTACGGCGATATCGGCACGAGCCCGCTCTACGCCCTCAAGGAGGCGGTGCGCGCCGCGAGTCCGGGCGGTGATCCGAGCCCGGTCGCGGTGACCGGCGCCGTCTCGTTGATCCTGTGGGCGCTGATCCTCGTCGTCTCGCTGAAATACGCGGTGCTGATCCTGCGGGCCGACAACCGTGGCGAGGGCGGCATCGTGGCGATGCTGGCGCTGCTCGGCGCCCGCCACGCGCAACCCGGCTCGCGACAGGCACTGCTGCTGACCGTCGGCCTCGTCGGCGCCGCCCTGCTCTACGGCGACGGGGCGATTACCCCGGCCATCTCGGTGCTTTCGGCGGTGGAGGGCCTGCGGGTCGATGCCCCCGCCCTCGACCGCTTCATCGTGCCGATCACGCTGGTGATCCTCGTCGGCCTGTTCCTCGTGCAGCGCCGGGGCGCGGCCTTCATCGGCAAGATCTTCGGGCCGGTGATGCTGGTCTGGTTTCTCGTGCTGGCCGCCCTCGGCCTCGGTGGCATCGTGCAGGCGCCGCAGATCCTCGCGGCGGTCAATCCGCTGCGCGCGGTCGAGTTCACGGCGCATGCCGGCCTGCATGTCGGCTTCACGATGCTGGGCGCGGCCTTCCTCGCGGTCACCGGCGGCGAGGCGATGTATGCCGATCTCGGCCATTTCGGCGCGCGGGCGATCCGCGTCGCGTGGTTCGTGCTCGTGCTGCCGGCGCTGGTGATCCACTATTTCGGGCAGGGCGCGATCCTGCTGGTCGATCCGTCGGCGGCCGAGAACCCGTTCTACCGCCTCGCGCCGGGCGTCCTGCATTACCCGCTAATCGGGCTGGCGACGCTGGCCGCCGTCATCGCCTCGCAGGCGGTGATCTCGGGCGTGTTCTCCCTGACCCGGCAATCGATCCAGCTCGGCTTCCTGCCGCCGCTGCGCATCGTCCACACCGCCTCCGACGAGAGCGGCCAGATCTACGTGCCTCTGGTGAACTGGATGCTCGCCGCCGCGACGCTCTCGGCCGTCCTGATCTTCCGCTCCTCCGATGCGCTGGCCGGGGCCTACGGCATCGCCGTGTCGCTGCTGATGGCGATCACCACCCTGCTCGCTGGCCTCGTCGCCCGCAAATGGGGCTTCGGCCTGCCCCTCGTGCTGGCGGTGAACGGCTTTTTCCTCGTGATCGACCTGATCTTCCTCTCGGCCAACAGCGTGAAGCTGTTCGAGGGCGGCTGGTTTCCGCTGCTGCTGGCCGGCATCATCGCATTCCTGATGCTGACATGGCGCAAGGGCAATCTCTGCCTGGAACGGGCGCGCGTGGAATTGCGCCCGCCGGAGGCGCGCTTCCTCGAGAGCCTGCACCATGGGCGGCCGACGACGCTGCCGGGCTCGGCCGCCTTCCTGTCCTCGGCGACTGAGGGCATCCCGCTGCCGATGATGCGCTTCGTCGAGCGCCTGGGCGCGCTCCACGCCCGCGTGCTGATCGTGACCGCTCTGTTCGAGGAAACGCCGACCGTGCCGCGCGAAGAGCGCGCCCGCGTCACCGAGATCACCCCCGACATCCGCCGCGTGGTGCTGCATTACGGCTTCATGCAATCGGCCTCGATCCCCGAGGGCCTGGATTGCGCCGTCGGCGCCGGGCTCCTGCCGAAGGAGTTCGCGGAGGATCTCACCGTCTTCGTCGGCCACGAGACGATCATCCCCGTCTCCGACCAGCGCGGCATGTCGGATTGGCGCGAGGCGGTCTTCGCGGTGATGCAGAACAACGCCGAGCACACCGGCGCCCATTTCTGCGTGCCGGCGCGGCAGGTGATCGAGATCGGCACCGAGATCGAGATCTGAGGGGGCTAGAGCATCGTCTTTTTCCAAAAGCCGGCGACCGCCTTTCGGAATGATGCGCTAATCGTCCGCCTGTCCCTTGCCCGTCATCCGGAGCTGCGAGGCGACGCATTCGCGTACCGCATCCTCGATCTTGGCCTTCTGCGCGTTGGAATAGCCCGCCACCTCGTCGATGCATTTGACGAAGTAGCCCGCGGTGAAGCTTTCGTTGACCGACACGAACGACTTGCCGAAGCGGGTCGCGAGCTGGAGGCGATCCATGGTCGAGCTCTGCTTCCAGGCCTCCAGCGTGTCGGTCATCGACAGGGCGCTGGCGGCGCCGGGCACGAGGGTCGCGGCAAGGAACAGGGCGGAGAAGCGGCGCATCGTACCAAAACCTCCCGAAGGTCTTTTCTGTTTTTCCCGGTCAAATCTTCCGTACACTCCGTCTCGATCCTAGAATCGAGACGGAAGCAGCGGATGATGTCGCCAGATAAACACTTGGGGACGGCCAGACAGCCGAATACCCTGATGGTTTTTCTTATTTTGCTCTGAGAGTTCGACCGGTTCCCACTGCGATGAGCACGATCGCTCAGCTCACGGCCTCCAATCCGAAAACCCTGCGACGCGATGGATCAGGCGCCGGTGGCGCGCGGTCTCCCCGAACGGCGCGAGTTCCCAGTTCCAGGCCCGTTCAGGGCTTCCAAGCGATACGCCGTAGAGCAGGTCGTGCCGCGCATGGACCCGTCCCTCTCGGTCCTCTTCGGCCTCGTCGAGGTCGGTGACGAGGCAGACCCGCGCCGTGAGACCGGCCAGGGCATCGAGATGGCCCTCCACGATCCGCCGGCCGAAGCCGTCGCCGTCCTCCGGCGTCCAGGGCCCAAAGGGGCGGCGCGATGACTCCAACCGCTCGACCGGGCGGATCGGCAGTTGCGAGAGGAGGTTGGCCGAGATGACGAGGCCGGTGCCGGGCTCGGCGCAGACCAATGGCAGGCGGGGATCGAGATCGCGCGCCGTGCCGGTCATCAGCGCCATCGCGCCGCTCAGATCCGCCGTCAGCGTTTCGACATTGGTGAAGGCGCGGATCGCGCGCCGGGCGGGCGTGAGATGCACGGCATCGACCAGCACCACCCGGCGGAAGCGCGCGGCGAGATCCGCCAGCGGCACGTCGAGCAGAAGTCCGGAGCCCAGCACCACGGCGGTGTCGCGCCGCCCGGTGGCGGCGATGGCCGCGCGCATCACCGCCCGGCTCGCCTCCAAATGCGGCGCCCAGGCCCGGCGGCAGCGGCGCGCCCGCGACATCAGCCAGATGCTGTCGCGCAAATAGCCGAGCCGGCGCTGGGCCCGCGGCGCAGGCGTGGTGAAGAGATGGAGGAGATCGAGCAGCACGGCGAAACCGCCTCCGGCAGCCGCCCTCCCCTGTCAAGGCATCCCCGGAAGGCATTGGCTTCTTCCGAAAGCCGGCCACGCTCGTCGGGACGACGCGCTAGCGTTTGGCGCCCGCTTTGCCCGTGCCCTTCTCGTAGAGGGCGGCGATCTTCTGCATCGCCCCCGTGTTGCCGAGAGCGGCGGCCTTTTCGTACCAGCCCTTGGCGGCGGCGTAGTTCCTGGCCTTCGGTCGGCGCGGTCTCGACGGCCAGGGCGGGGAGTGAGGCAGAAAGCAGCCCCGCGACAACGCGATCCGCCCGAGCATGACGGGGTGTCCTCGGTCGAAAAGTCGGCACCGGCGAGAAGAATGCAGGATTCTGTAATCGAGCCTCCGCTGTCAAGCGACGCTGTGGTACCGCGTTTGCCGGAAGGTCCGCACAGGGTGGAGATTTACGATATGGATTTCAAACAAGACCAGTTCTTTGAGGCGGTTGCATCCCGCAAAATCCCAAGGATCAGGGTCGCCGGTATCGTGATCGTTGACGAGGCTGTCCTCGTCCAGCAACCCGCAGATGATCCCCATTCGTGCTACGCCTTCATCGGCGGCGAATATGAGGTTGCAGATACCTTTGAGACACGTCTTCGAGCGGAATTTGAAGAAGAAACAAATGCCAACGTGGTCGATGCACAATATCTATTTTGCGTCGAAAATCACTTTCGACATAAAGACAACCTCATCCAGCAAGTGGAGCATTATTATCTTGTAAAGTTAGACCGGCGTGACATTCAGAGCAAAGAGGCGCACCTGAGGCAACTGTGGATACCGCTGCCTCAGTTCGGGCAGATAGATCTACGGCCAACAGCGGTCAGGAATGCTGTGGCTGACGGAAGCTATATGACCAAGCGTCACATTGTTCAAATGCCAGACTAGACTTCCTGCTTGGTTTGAACCAGCGACTTGGATAGGAAGTACGCGGATCGAATGTCCGACAGGGGTCGAGAGTTCACATTCCCCGGTCGCGCTGGGCGCGCTCGGCGGTCAGACCGCTGCACACTTTGATCTCGCACCCACGGAGCTCTTGGCTTCTGTCCGTGGTCGGCTCGTTGACCGCCACATGATCGCCTTCCGATGAGAGGCGAGCCTATATGCGACAGCGGACTTGGCCCAGGGCCAGCACACCCGTCATCCCGGCTTCACCTCCCGCCCGTCCCCGTGAGGACGACCCTGCGAGGCCCGGCGCGCCCGGCCTCGATCCCTGCAAACAGTGAGACGCCTACGCGGCCGGGGCGACCGGAGCCTCCACCGCACCGAAGCGGAAGGTCGTGCCATCCACCCACATCCGGTGCATCACCACCGCCATCTTGCGCGCCAGCGCCACCGTCGCGCGTTTGCTGCCCTGGCGCTGCGCCACCTTCGTGGCCCACGCCTTCAGCCCGGACCACTTCTTGACCCGGTGCAGCATGACGTGCGCCGCCTCGAACAGCGCTGCCCGTGCCTCGCCATCGCCGGTCTTCGTGATCCGCCCGTTGCGGTCCACCTCCCCGGATTGATGCTTGCGCGGCACCATGCCGAGGATCGCCCCGACCGAGCGCGGCTTGGCGAAGCGGGCCGGGTCCTCGATGGCGGCGATGAAGGTCAGCCCGACCACCGCGCCCACCCCCGGCACCGTCATCAGGCGGCGGCAGACCGCGTGCTCGCGGGCGATCTCCAGCACCATGCGGTTGAGGCGGTCGAGCGAGAGCAGCATCGCCGCGCGCGCCTGCAACAGCACGTCGAGGATGGCCGCCGCGCGCGGCAGGTCGGCCGTCAGTTCGCGCACGCGCTGCGAGAACGTGCGGCGCTTGGCCGTGCCGAGCTTGATCCCGAACAGGTGCAGCGAGCCTCTGATCTGGTTCTCCACGTCGCCGATCTTCAGCACCAGCGTCTTGCGGCTGGTCAGCAGGGTGCGCAGTTCCATCGTCCGGCGCGCCTTCACATGCACCTGCCGGAACCAGCCGGTGCGCAGCATCTGGGCGAGGCCGCGCGCGTCGTTGCGGTCGGTCTTGTGGGTCATTGCCACCATCGCTGCACGGGCATGGCGGGCGTCCATGCATACGACGTGGGGCACGCCGAGTTCGCTCATCTCCTCGCACAGCCACCCCGCCAGCGCGCCGGTCTCCAGGCCGATGCGGGCCAGCGGCAGGCCGAGGCCGCCGAGCCACGTCGCCAGCGCCTCCGGCTCGCTCGCCACCTTGGCTTCGCGGACGATCTTGCCGTCCTCATCGACGACGCACACGGAGATCTCGGCCAGCGAGACATCGAGACCGGCATAGTAGCGCATGAGCCTGCTCCCGGATGATTGGTCGCGGGCTGATCCCCGGCAGACCGGATGGCACCTCGGGCAGCTTGCCGCGATCCGCGACGCGGGGAAGGCTAGCGACGGCCCGATTACCCGATCTGCGCCGTGCCGCCCGGACCCTCACCTTTGCCGGAACCGGATTTCAACGCTCGCGACTTGACCCGGAATCCCAATTCCCTTGTCTCGGCGCTTCATCACCCCAGCGCCGCGACCGGAATCAGCGCGCGTCATCGCCGGGTCGCGAAGCGCGGCCAGAACGAAGCCCGTCTCGGATGCCGACGCCGCGAACGATGAATTCCCGCACCGCCCGCCTCGCCGCGGCCCTGATCGCGCTCTGCGCCGCCGTCGGCGTCGGATTCGGCTTCTCCGCCGTGTTCGGCCGAACCGGCTCGGTGCCGCTCGCCGCCTGGATCATGGCCGCCTATTTCACGAACCTCACCGGACTCCTCGTCCTCGCGGTGTTCGGCGGGATCGCCCTGCGGGTGCCGGCCCTGGCCCAGCCCCGGCTCGTCGCCACCACGGTGCTCGCGACCCTGCTCGTCGGCCTTGTTCAGCGGCTGCTGCTCTACCGCGTCAGGACGCTGCGCGGCGGCGACCTCGTCGGCGACATCCTGCTCCACCAAGCGCTGCCGGTGCTGGTGCCGCTGTTCTGGCTCGCCTTCGTGCCGAAGGGGCGTCTCGCAGGGCGCGACCTCGTGCTGTTTGCGAGCTACCCGCTGATCTACCTCGGCTACACGCTCGTGCGCGGCGCCTACGATGCGCGCTATCCCTACCCGTTTCTCGATGTGGGCAAGATCGGCTGGGGCCCGGTCGCGGCCTATGCCGGGGCGATCGCGGCGGCCTTCCTCGCTGTCGGATGGGCGCTGGTGCTCCTCGACCGGCGCCTCGCGCGGCGCAGGGCCTTGGCCGGCTAGACCGCTGGCGCCGTATCCGACCTGATTGCATCAGGCCGGCGTCTCCAGGTCTTTGTGTCGACACGCATTCTTTCGCGAACCGGCGTCCGGTTCGTCGGAAAGCGCTCTACCCTTCGAACGTCGTCGCGATCTCGCCCGGCCCCAGGATCCGGAACTCCCCCGCCGGCAGGTCGGCGGGGAGCGCGAGGCCGCCGACGCGGTCGCGGTGGAGCGCATCGACATGGTTGCCGAGCGCGGCGAACATCCGCCGGACCTGATGGTAGCGGCCCTCGTGCAGGGTCACCGTGCAATGCGTCGGGTCGTCGGTCTCCATCTCCACCGGCAGGAGCGGCTTGTCCTCGCCCTCCAGCATCATCTCGCCCGAGGCGAGGATCGCGGTCTCGTCGCCTTGGAGCGGGCGGGCCAGCGTCACCCGGTAGCGCTTGGAGACCTTGGCCTTCGGCGAGATGATCCGGTGTAGGAGTGCGCCGTCATCGGTCATCAGCAGAAGGCCCGAGGTCTCCTTGTCGAGGCGCCCGACCGTGGAGAGCGCCGGATCGCGCCGCCGCCAGCGCTCGGGCAGCAGGCTGTAGACCAGCGGCCCGACCTCCTTGTGCGAGCAGGTGACGCCGAGCGGCTTGTGCAGCATCAGACAGACGCCCGGCAGCGGATCGAGCGCCTCACCCTGCACCGTCATCCGGGCCGAGAGTTCGGGCTCGAGCGGGATGCGCTGCGAAGCGTCCCGCAGGGCCTGCCCGTCGAGCCGGACGAGACCGGCGCGGGCCAACCCCTCGACCTCCCGGCGCGAGCCGTAGCCGAGATTGGCCAGCAATCGGTCGAGGCGGAGCGCCTTCATTTGCGCGCCTCGAACAGCTTGTAGCCCCCCTCCGTCGCCAGCGTCGTGACGGTTCGGAAGGCGGCGCGCAGGGGCGCCTCGTAGGGCAGGTGGGTGTTGGCGACGAGATAGAGCGTTCCGCTCGGCCGCAGCACCGCCGCCGCGCGGGTGATGAAGGCTTGGCCGAGCGCCTGATCCTCAGCCCCGCCATCGTGGAAGGGCGGGTTGGTGACGACGAAATCGAGGCTCGACAGCGCCGGCTCCGACCCACGCAGGTCGGCCCAGTGAGCTGTGGCCCGCGCGTCTTCGACATTGCGCCGGGCCATCTCGATGGCGCGGCGGTCGATGTCGATCAGGGCGAGCGACGCGACTTTCGGCGATTTCAGCACCGCGCGGGCCAGGATGCCGAGGCCGCAGCCGAAATCGGCCCCGCGTCCCGAGAGAGCGGGCAGGTGCCGCAGCAACAGGGCACTGCCGGGATCGAGCCGGTCCCAGGAGAAGATACCGGGCTGCGTGCAGAGCGCGAGGTTGTCGATGTGGCGCGGTGCGCCACCCGCCAGAGCGGTCTCGATGCCGGCGGGCATCTCGGGACGCGTCGCCGTGCAGATGCGGTGGTGGCGGCGCGGCTCGTCGGTGACGGCGCAGCCGAAGCCGCGCAGCTCCTTGGCGAGCCGCGTGCCGCCCTTGTCCTTGGGCGCCATCGCCACCAGCCGCCCGCCGGGCTTCACGGCCCGGATCGCGAGCGCCAGAGCGTAACGCCGCTCCGCCGTGCCGGGCGGGGCCAGCAGCAGGGCCGCATCGAGGCTCGCTTCGGCGACGTCCTCCAGCCGCGCCGAGCCGGGTATCAGCGGCGAAACCTGGGCGGCGCCCTCGGGCACCTCCGCCAGATCGGCCGGAGGGAGGCCGTAGTGGATGGCCCGGATATCGGAGTCGGTCGGGGGCATGGGGGTTGGGCCTGAGAGCGGCGCGATCGCCGGATGCGTGGTCCACACTCCGCCTCATCCTGAGATGCGACGCGCAGGCGAAGCCTCGAAGGATGCTTCAGGGATCGCGCAACGGGCTGAAGGATCCTTTTGGGCCCGCCGTCGCGGGCGCCTCGGGATGCGGTGGTGGGTGGAAATCCGTCGGCTGTAAGATCGGTCAGCCCGTCGGGAATTCGAGGCCCATCTCGCGATAGCGCGCGGGATCGTCGGCCCAGTTCTCGCGGACCTTCACGTGCAGGAACAGGTGCACCTTCGCCTCGGCCACCTCGGTGATCTCGATGCGGGCCGCCTGCCCGATCGCCTTGATGGTCTGGCCGTTCTTGCCCAGCACGATCGAGCGCTGGCTCTCGCGCTCGACGAAGATCGTCTGCTCGATCCGCACCGAACCGTCGGGCCGCACCTGCCACTGGTCGGTCTCGACAGTGGAGCGGTAGGGCAGTTCCTCGTGCAGGCGGTCGTAGATCTTTTCCCGGGTGATCTCGGCGGCCAGCATGCGCAGCGGCGCGTCGGAGATCTGATCCTCCGGGTAGAGCCACGGGCTCGGCGGCATCCGTGCGGCCAGCGCCTTGCGCAGGTCGGCGACGCCGTCGCCTTTCAGCGCCGAGATCAGGAAGGTGTCCTCGAACGGCACCATCGCGTTGAGCTTGGCCACCAGTTCGAGCAGGCGCTCGCGGGCGATCAGGTCGATCTTGTTGAGGATCAGGATCTTCGGGCGCTTCACCTCGGGCAGGCGGCGCAGGATGGTCTCGACCTCCTCGTCCGCGCCTTTCCGGGCATCGATCAGCAGACAGATCGCGTCGGCATCCGCCGCGCCGCTCCAAGCGGAATGCACCATCGCCCGGTCGAGACGGCGCTTCGGGGCGAAGATGCCGGGCGTGTCCACCAGCACGATCTGCGCATTGCCCTCCATGACGATGCCGCGCACCAGCGCCCGCGTCGTCTGGACCTTTCGCGAAACGATCGAGACCTTGGCGCCGACGAGGGCGTTGAGCAGGGTCGACTTGCCCGCATTCGGCACGCCGATCAGCGCGACGAAGCCCGCACGCGTTTCTTCGCGCGGCTGGTCCTGCGCGTCCTGCCGCTTTTCCTGCGGGGCGCCGTCTTCGTCAGCCTCGTGTTCCGGCTCGTGCTCAGACATCCGATTCGACCATCCGCAGCTCAACCACTCGATCCATCCTTCCCTTGCGTCCCGCCGATGCCCTCGCGGGCAAGCACGGCGCGGGCCGCCTCCTGCTCGGCGACGCGTTTCGAGGCGCCCTCACCGTAACCGGGCTCGATGCCCTCGACCCGCGCCGCGATCCGGAAGACCGGGGCGTGGTCGGGCCCCGAGCGCTCCACCACCTCGTAGACCGGGATCGCGAGGCTGCGCGCCATCGCCCATTCCTGCAAGGCCGATTTCGCGTCGCGCCCGCGCGGCGCCGCGGTTTCCTCGCCGGGGCGGAAGGCGCGCTGCACGATCGCCCGCGTCGCCTCGTAGCCGGCATCGAGGAAGATCGCGCCGAGGATCGCCTCGCAGACATCGGCCAGAATGGTCTGGTTGCGCCGCCCGCCGGTCTGGATCTCGCCGGGACCGAGATTGAGATGCGGTCCAACCTCCCAGGCCTCGGCCACCACGGCGCAGGTCTCGCGCCGCACGAGGCCGGCGAGACGGCGCGACAACTCGCCCTCCTCCGCACCGGGCAGCGCCTTGTACAGCGTCTCGGCAACCGCGAGCCCGAGCACCCGGTCGCCGAGGAATTCCAGGCGCTGGTAGCTGCCGACCCGGCCGGATTGGCCGGCCTTGCTCACATGGGTGAGTGCCAGCGGCAGCAGCGTGGGGTCGGCGAAGACATGGCCGATGCGCGCCTCCAGCACCGCGAGGCTCGGCCTTGGGCGATGCGCACGCCGGGCGCGGCTGGAGCGAGCGGCGCCTTCGCCGTCCTCGCTCATCGCCGCCCGCCCCGAGGCAGAACGGCGGATCGTTCCGTCGCTGTCACGTTCGTAAGAAGATCAGTGAATCGTCGAGAAGATGCGGCTCCAGCGCACGTCCGACGGCCAGCGCCAGATCTGCCAGGCGGGGGTGCGCTCGTCGATGGAGAAGAAGATCATCTCGGCGCGGCCGACGAAGTTCTCGAACGGCACGTAGCCGACGCTGGCGAGGTCGCGTGAATCGGTGGAGTTGTCGCGGTTGTCGCCCATCATGAAGAAGTGACCGGGCGGCACCGTGTAGACCTCGGTGTTGTCCCAGAAGCCGCGGTCGCCGTCGCGCTCGATCACCCGGTGGGTCACGCCGCCGGGCAGCGTCTCGTTGTACTGCGCGACCTTCACCGTCTGGTCGAAGGCGTCCAGGGTCTCGTAATCGGCGATGCGCTCGCGCTTGACCGGCTTGCCGTTGATGTTGAGCACGCCCTCGATGACCTGGATCTTGTCGCCGGGCAGGCCGATCACGCGCTTGATGTAGTCGGTCGCGTTGTCCTTCGGCAGCTTGAACACGGCGATGTCACCGCGCTTCGGCTCGGCGGCCCAGACCCGGCCATGCGCCTGGAACGGCAGGTACTCGGAGAGCGGCAGGGAGTATTTCGAGTAGCCGTAGGTGTATTTCGAGACGAACAGGTAGTCGCCGATCAGCAGCGTCGGAATCAGCGACCCCGATGGAATGTTGAACGGCTGGAACAGCAGCGTCCGCACCACCAGCGCGATCAGCAGCGCCTGGACGCCAACCTTCACGGTTTCCCGGATGCTCGCCCAGGTTCCGGGCTCGGCCGTCCGGATCTCCGTCTTGCCCTCGCGATCCAAGCGCGCGCGTCCCATGCTCATGAGTGAAACAGCCTCCGGCCCCGCCGTAGGATCCGCAGCCACGTTCCACGTGGCGGTGACTGTCCTGCTGGGCGGCGGGTCTAGACTAAGGCGCGCCGCCCCGCAACGCGGCGCACGAATGAATACAAACCTATGATGCCGCTCCGACCGGCACCGCCTCGATGATGACGAAGGCTTGTGCCAGGGGCGGTTCGTCCGTGAGGGTCAGGTGAAGGCGCGCCTCGTGCCCCGCCGGCACCATGCGAGCGAGGTGTTCCCGCGCACCCCCGGTCAGGTTGAGCGTCGGTTGGCCGCTGGGCAGGTTGACGACCTCCATGTCGCGCCAGAACACGCCCTGGCTCATACCGGTGCCGAGCGCCTTGGCGCAGGCCTCCTTGGCGGCGAAGCGCCGGGCGTAGGAGGGCCCACGCGCGGCGCGCCGGTCGCACTTCGTCCGTTCGCCGTCGGTGAAGACGCGGTGGGTGAAGCGCTCGCCGAAGCGTTCGAGCGAGGACTCGATCCGGCGGATGTCGCAGAGATCGGTGCCGATGCCGAGGATCACGGTTCGGCCTGCCGCCGCGCCCGGTCCATCGCCGCGCGCATGTCGTGGACCGCCTGCCGCAGGCCGACGAAGATCGCCTCGGCGATCAGGGCGTGGCCGATGTTCAACTCGCGGATCTGCGGCAGCCCCGCCACGGGGCCGACGCTCTCCACGGTGAGGCCGTGGCCGGCATGGATCTCGAGGCCGAGGCCGGCGCCATGCGCGCTGGCCCGCACGATGCGGCCGAGTTCGTGCGCGATCCTTCCTCGATCGCCCTCGATCACCGCCTCGCAATAGGAGCCGGTATGCAGCTCGACCACGGGCGCGTGGAGGGCGTGGGCAGCCTCCATCACCGCCTCGTCGGGTTCGACGAACAGCGAGACGCGGATGCCGGCTTCCGACAGGGTGGCGATGCGCGGGGCCAGATGCGCGCGGCCGGCGATGATATCGAGGCCGCCCTCGGTGGTGCGCTCCTCGCGCTTCTCCGGCACGAGGCAGGCGGCATGCGGCCGCGTGGCGAGCGCGATGCCGACCATCTCGTCGGTCGCCGCCATCTCGAGGTTGAGCGGCACCGGCAGCTTCCGCAAAGCCGCGATGTCGGCGTCGCGGATATGGCGGCGGTCCTCGCGCAGATGCGCGGTGATGCCGTCGGCGCCCGCCGCCACGGCCTCGTGGGCGGCGCGCACCGGATCGGGTGCGAACCCGCCGCGGGCGTTGCGGACGGTGGCGACGTGATCGATGTTCACGCCCAGGCGCAGGGACGACACGGCTGGCTTTCCGATGCTCGGCGGATCGAAGGGCTGACGGTGTAGCGGCTGGCGCCGGTGCTTGGAAGGGTGCCGGGCGGCGGCGACGCGTCGAAGGTTTGGGGAAAGCCGCGGGACGGATCGCGTTTCACGTCGCCCGGACCCGTGCCGGCGTGTAGCTCTGAGGCGATGCACAAGCTGCTGATTCAGCTCGGCCTTCGCTTCGACGATCCCCACGAGGAGCGGTCGTTCGTAAGGAGCTTCACGCTCGACGATCTCGGCCGCACGCAGGCCGCGATGGTGCTGGGCGCTTTCGTCTATTGCTCGTTCTCGGCCATGGACTGGATTCTCAGTCCCGACGCCTGGGCCGTGGCCACCGCGCTGCGGCTCGCCGTCGCCGTGCTGGTCCTGCTGCCGGCGACCCTCCTGCTCAGCCGGCCGGACGCCCGGCCTTTCGCGGAACGGATCTACCTCGTCTACTGCGTCGTGCCCGGCTGCATGCTCAGCGTGATCTATGTCTTCCTGCGGCCGAGCTTCGACCACGGCGCGGCGGGCCTGATCGTGGTGATCCTGTTCGTCTCGACGCTGCTGCCGCTGCGGGTTCCCTCGTTCGCGGTGTTCGCCGTCCTGACCTGGACCTGCTTTGCCCTGTTCGAGACCATCGCGACGCACGACAATCCCGGCCTGGCCCTCGTGAACAATGCCGAGATCGGCGCGGCCTACGCGCTCTCGCTCTACGGGGTCGGGGCGCGGGAGTTTCGCGCACGGCGCCAGTTCCGGACCACGGGGGAGTTGCAGGTCGAGAAGGAGCGCTCGGAGGCGGCACTGGCCGAACTGCGCACCGCCCAGGCGCAACTGGTTCAGGCCGAGAAGCTCGCCGCGCTCGGCCAGCTCGTGGCGGGCGTGGCGCACGAGATCAACACGCCCATCGGCCTCGCGCTGACGACCGCGACCGCGTTCGACCACGACCTCGCCCAGCTGCGCCGGTCCGTCGCCTCGGGGCAGATCCGCCGGTCCGATCTGACGCAGAGCGTCGATCGGCTGAGCGAGGGCGCGGGTTTGGTCTTCGCCAACCTGACGCGCGCCGCCGATCTGGTTCACAACTTCAAGCAGGTCGCGGTCGATCAGGCGACGGAGGACCGGCGCCGCTTCGAGATGCGCCCCTGGCTCGCCGAGTTGATGAGCACGCTCGATCCGATCCTGCGGCGCAAGGGCCACGAGGTCAGGCTCACCTGTCCCGACGGGATCCTCCTCGATTCCTATCCGGGCGCGCTGGCGCAGATCGTCAGCAACCTCGCGCTGAACGCCGTCGTGCACGCCTTTCCCGAGGGCCGCTCCGGCACGCTCCGCATCGACGTGAGCCGGCTCGGCGAGACGCAGATCCGGATGACGGTGCGGGACGACGGACGCGGCATCCCGCGGGAGAACCTGCAGCGGATCTTCGACCCGTTCTTCACCACCGGACGCGACAAGGGCAGCACCGGGCTCGGCCTGCACATCGTCTACAATCTCGTCGTCTCGACGCTGCGCGGGCAGATCGCCATCGCGAGCGAGGAGGGGGTCGGGACAGGGGTGACGATCGATTGTCCCGTGACCGCGTCGTGAAGCCGTTCTGATCCGCAAGGATCGATGCGGCGGTGCGAGCAGTTGCGTGCGCCGCGTCAATGCCCAGATTGGCCCCGCCGGCCCGACCGGTGGCGAAACGCTCGAGCCCGCATGCACGGCACGTTGTCCCAGCCGGATTCTTCGAAGCCGGCCCCCGCCTCCCGCCTGCCGTTGACCCTCCGGCTGGCCTTGCGCGAGTTGCGCGGCGGGCTCGCCGGCTTCCGGGTGTTCATCGCCTGTATCGCGCTCGGCGTCGCGGCGATCAGCGGCGTCACCTCGATTGCCGCCTCGCTCTCGGGCGGGCTCGGGCGCGAGGGCCGGCGGATTCTCGGCGGCGACATCACCTACAGCCTGATCAACCGCGAGGCGACGCCGGCCGAGCGCGCCGTGCTGGAGGGGCAGGCGCCGGTCTCGGAGGTGGTGAGCCTGCGCGCCATGGCGGTGGCGGGCGATGGCGGCGCGGCCCTGGTCGAGCTGAAGGCGGTCGATCCGAGCTATCCGGCGGTCGGCACGGTCGAGACGGACCCGCAGGTGCCGGTGCAGGATCTCATCGCGGAACGGGACGGCATCTACGGCGCGGCGGCCGATCCGGCCCTGCTGACCCGGCTCGGGCTCAAACCCGGCGACCGGGTGACGCTCGGCGGCTTTCCCATCGAGATCCGCGCCGCCCTCGTCTCGGAGCCCGACCGGATCGGCTCGGGCATCGGCTTCGGGCCGCGCCTGCTCGTCTCACTCGCAGCGCTGCGCGCCACCGGCCTGATCCAGCCCGGCAGCCTCAACCGCTTCACCTACCGGCTCCAGATGCCCGGTGCCGACGACGCGCGCCTGACGGCGGTCAACACGGCGGTGCAGACGGCGCTGCCCGAGGCCGGGTTCGAGATGCGTTCGCGCGACAACGCCGACCCGCGCTTCGCCAAGGGCATCGAGCGCTTCACGCAGTTCCTGACGCTCGTCGGGCTCACCGCGCTCATCGTCGGCGGGGTCGGCGTGGCGAACGCCGCGCGCGCCTTCGTCGATGGCAAGCAGGCGTCCATCGCTACCCTCAAGAGCGTCGGCGCGCCGGGCTCGCAGGTCGTCGCGCTCTACCTGATCCAGGTGATGCTGATCGCCGCGGTCAGCACCGTGCTGGGTCTCGCCATCGGTGCGGCCCTGCCGTTCCTCCTCGACCTTGCGCTCCGCGACCAGCTTCCGCTGCCGCTCAACCCCGAGATCGCCCCGGCCCGCCTCGCGCTCGCCGCCGCCTACGGGTTGCTGACGGCGCTCGCCTTCGCGATCCTGCCGCTGGGCCGCGCCCACGACGTCTCCGTCGCCGGGCTGTTCCGCGATGCTGTCGATCCGGCCGCGCGCCGCCCGCGCTGGCGCTATCTCGCGGTGCTCGCCGCCGCCCTGCTCGCGCTCGCGGGCCTTGCCCTCGTCACCGCCTTCGACCGCAAGGTCGCGCTGATCTTCATGGCGGCGGCCGGCCTCGCCTTCGGCGGCCTGCGTCTCGTCGCCGCGGGGCTGATGGCGCTGGCCGCGCGCCTGCCGCGGCCGAAGGGGATGGTGCCACGGATGGCTTTGGCCAACCTCCACCGCCCCGGCGCACTGACCCCGGCGGTGGTGCTCTCGCTCGGCCTTGGCACGACGCTGCTGGTGACGCTCAGCGCCATCGACAGCAACATCACCCGCGCGCTCGAAAGCTCGCTGCCGGGCCGTGCCCCGAGCCTGTTCTTCCTCGACGTGCCCTCGCGCGACGCGGAGGCCTTCTCGGCCTTCCTCGGCGCCCGCGCGCCCGACGCCAAGATCGAACGGGTGCCGATGATGCGCGGACGGATCACGGCGCTGAACGGCGTACCGGCCGGGCAGATCAAGCCGCCGGAGGACGCCGCCTGGGTGCTCGACGGCGACCGGGGCATCACCTACGCCGAGACCCCGCCCGACGGCTCGTCGATCGTCGAGGGCGCGTGGTGGAGCGCGGACGAGGGCCGCACGCCGCTGGTCTCCTTCGATCTCGAACTGGCACGCGCGCTCGGGCTGAAGGTCGGCAGCACCGTGACCGTCAATGTGCTCGGCCGCCCCGTCACCGCGCGGGTCGCCAACCTGCGCAAGATCGAGTGGCGCTCGCTCGGCATCAACTTCGTGATGGTGTTCTCCCCCGGCACCTTCCGCGGCGCGCCGCATGCCGACCTCGCGACCCTGACGCTGCCCAACGGGCCCGACCCGAAGCTGGAGGCGGAGGTGGTTCGCGATGCCGCGAAAGCCTTCCCCTCGGTGACGAGCGTGCGGGTGAAGGACGCGCTTGATGCGGTCAACGACCTCGTGCACAAGCTGGTCCTGGCGATCCGCGGTGCCAGCGTCGTCGCGGTGCTCGCGAGCCTGCTGGTTCTGGCCGGCGCGCTCGCCGCCGGTCACCGCGCCCGGCTCTACGACGCGGTGGTGCTGAAGGTGCTCGGCGCCACGCGGATGCGCCTGCTCTCGGCCTACGCCCTGGAATATGGCGCCCTCGGGCTCATCACCGCGCTGTTCGGCATCCTGGCCGGCTCGGCCGCGGGCTGGGTGATCGTGTCCCGGGTGATGCGCCTCGATTTCGCACCCGACCCGATGGGCGCCCTCGCGGTCGCCGCCTTCGCGGTCGTCTTCGCGGTAGCCGTAGGCCTGACCGGCACGTGGCGCATCTTGGGACAGAAGCCGGCCCCCTATCTGCGGCAGTTCTGAAAACGCACCCCAACGATTGAGCGAAGACTTTCATCCCGTTCGAACTACAAAAAACTTCGTTATCCAGCCGGGTTGAAAACGCGGCCGTGCGCTGAAGGCCCACTTGTTTATGGTTCTTCAAGCGAACATATTCGAGCGTAAGGCGCGCCCGATGCGCCAGGGGTCGCGCGTGGACCCCGTCACAACTCCGCGCCGAGAGGTTTCAAGGGAAACTTTCATGGCATTCGACAACAGCCCGTTCCGTGCCGGCGCCCAGCCGCAGGGGTACGCTGGCTCTCAGGTCGAAGTCGACCAGGGCCTGCGCAGCTTCATGCTGGGCGTCTACAACAACATGGTCGTCGGCCTCGGGATCTCCGGTCTCGTGGCACTGGCCCTCAACATGGCCGCCGTCGCGCAGACCGGCGCCGGCCGTGTCGCCCTGACCCCGTTCGGGCAGTTCCTCTACACCAGCCCCTTCAAGTGGGTGCTGATGCTGGCGCCGCTCGCCTTCATCTTCGTGTTCTCGTTCCGTATGGACCGCATGTCGGCCTCCTCGGCACGCACGATGTTCTGGGCGTTCGCGGCGGTGATGGGCGCCTCGATGTCCACCCTGCTGCTCGTGTTCACGGGCGCCAGCGTGGTGCGGGTGTTCTTCATCACGGCGGCGACCTTCGCGGGTCTGAGCCTCTACGGCTACACCACGAAGCGCAGCCTGTCGGGCATGGGCTCGTTCCTGATCATGGGCCTGATCGGCATCATCATCGCCTCGCTGGTGAACCTCTTCCTGGCTTCTTCCGCGCTTCAGTTCGCGATCTCGGTGCTCGG
Source organism: Methylobacterium sp. AMS5 (assembly GCF_001542815.1). Lineage (GTDB taxonomy): Bacteria > Pseudomonadota > Alphaproteobacteria > Rhizobiales > Beijerinckiaceae > Methylobacterium. The sequence continues at coordinate 2,316,920 of NZ_CP006992.1, read as the reverse complement.
CGTCCTCATCTTCGCCGGCCTGACCGCCTTCGACACGCAGAAGCTCAAGGAGATGTACCTCTACAGCGGCTTCGACGCCGAGGGTGCGGCCAAGATGTCCATCAACGGCGCTCTGACGCTGTACCTGGACTTCATCAACATGTTCCAGTTCCTGCTCTCGCTGCTCGGCGACCGCCGCTAAGCAACGGCGCAGGATCCGAAACGAGAAAAAGCCCCGGCCGAAAGGTCGGGGCTTTTTCATGTGCGCCGTCACCCGGCCGACGGGCCCGCAGCCCCGCTGGCCGCGCAACGCTCTTCCACCGCCTCACACACCAAGGGTGGCGGCGCCTCGACACCGCGCCAGCGGCCATAGGACCAGGGCCGGTGCCATACGGCCCGCTCCGGCAAGTGTTCGGGAACGAGGTCGATGCCGTGCGTACCGAACGGGCCGCAGCGGCAAAGGCGGGCAAAGCCGATCCATCCGCCGGCCCAGAGGCCGTGCCGCTGGATCGCCTCGTCGGTATAGGCCGAGCAGGACGGCCAATGCCGGCATTGGCGCCCGATCAGCCCGGACAGCGTGAGCTGGTAGGCGCGGATCGCTCCGTGCGCCGCCCGGCGAATCACGCGGCGACCGGGCTCCTGTTGTCGCATCATCCTTTGTCCGAAAAACGAAGCAGCCACCGTCCGGGGCGAGGCTCAGGCCGCCTCGGGCGCCCCGGCCCCCTTGCCGGAACTCTTGCCGGCATCCCTGCGGGCGGCGATCTGATCGAGGGCGTCCACAACGGCGTCGAAGGTCAGGAGCGTGGAGGCGTGACGGGCCCGAAAGTCGCGCACCGGCTCCAGCACGGCGAGATCCGCCCATTCGCCCTCCGGCGCGGGGCCGTTCTCCTTCAGCATCGCCCGCATCCGGGCGCGAACCGCGCGCAATTCCTCGGCCGTCGCGCCGACGACGTGGCGGGCCATCAGCGAGGAGGAGGCCTGCCCGAGCGCACAGGCCTTCACGTCGTGGGCGAAGTCGGCGACCGTGATGCCGTCCGCTTCCAGACTGAGATCGACGGTGACGGTCGAACCGCACAACTTGGAATGGGCCGTGGCGGTGGCATCCGGTGCCGCCAGCCGGCCGAGGCGGGGAATGTCGGCGGCCAGTTCCAGGATGCGGCGGTTGTAGATGTCGTCGATCATCGCTGACACGCCTTTCGCAGCGCCTGTTCGAGTGAGGTCGCAGAATTCGTTGCGCCAGATACGCATGCCATGCATTGCGCGACGGCGCGATTGCGACGATATAGGCGCGACACCGCCATTCCGCGAGAATGGTACCGTCGACCCCGGTCACGCCCTGGCCCAGGATTCGGATCGTTCGAGGGCGTCGGCACTTGAACGTTTAAGACGCCCGGACGGATCGACGATGTACGCCAAGCCCGACAGCACCACCCTGAAGGCGCGTGTGGCGAAGGCCGGAGATGCCATGGATGCCGCTCTCAAATCCCTGTCCTACGGCATGAGCGACGACGAACGACGCATGAGTGCCGTCGGCCTGCAAGAAATGCGCGGCGCCAACGATCCGGGCCGTCCCGACTTCACGCCCGACATCGCGCCCCTGCCCGAATCGGCCCAGCGGGTGCCGAACGAGGTGGCGCTCGGCCGTCCGAGCCGGCAGGAGGCGGAAGCCGCCGTGCGCACGCTCCTGCGCTGGGCCGGCGACGACCCGACCCGCGAGGGGCTGATCGAGACCCCCGCCCGCGTGGTGAAGGCCTACGAGCAGCTCTTCGGCGGCTATCGCGCCGACGCGGACGCGCTGCTGGAGCGGGTGTTCGAGGAGGTCGAGGGCTATTCCGACGCCGTTCTGGTGCGCGACATCCCATTCTACTCCCATTGCGAGCACCACATGGTGCCGTTCATGGGGCTGGCCCACATCGCCTATTACCCCACCAAGGGCGTGGTCGGCCTCTCCAAGCTGGCGCGCGTGGTCGATGCCTTCGCCCGACGCCTGCAGACGCAGGAAACCATGACGGCTCAGATCGCCGACACGATCGAGAGCATCCTTCAGCCCCGCGGCTGCGCCGTGATGATCGAGGCCGAGCATCTCTGCATGGCGATGCGCGGCGTGCAGAAGGCCGGCGTCTCCACCATCACCACGCAGTTCCGCGGCGTCTACAAGAACGATCCGTCCGAGCAGGTCCGCTTCCTGACCTTCGTTCGGAACCAGAAGGGCTAGGAGTGCCTCACGAAACCCCCGGCCACCGCCGCTCTTCCCTCCAGGCAGAACGGCGAGCGGGCGTTTCGGGGGAGACACTCAGGCACCTGGGCCTGCGGCCATGACCGAACGATTCGCTTCCCCCGGCACCCGCGCCGAGGTCGAGGAGGGCGCAAGGCTGACGCCGCGCTTCGGCCCCGACGGACTCGTGGCTTGCATCGCCGTCGATGCCCATGACGGGCGCGTGCTGATGCTCGCGCACATGAACGCCGAGGCCCTCGCCCGCACCCTGGAGACCGGCGAGGCGTGGTACTGGTCGCGCTCCCGCGGTGAACTCTGGCACAAGGGCGCGACCTCGGGGCAGATCCAACGGGTCGTGGAGATGCGGGTCGATTGCGATCAGGACGCGATCCTGATCCGGGTGGACGTCGGCGGCGACGGTGGCTGCTGCCATACCGGCCGCCGCTCCTGCTTCTACCGCGCGGTCGAGCGCAACCCTACGACCGGCGCCGTCACCCTCGCGCCGGCCGACCCGGATCGATGATGTTCGAGGCATCCCGTTCCGCCGTGCCCCATTTTCCGGACGGGGCCGTGGAACCGGTGGTGCCGCGTTTCCGCTCTCCCCGCATCGGTCTCGCGCTCGGCGGCGGCTCGGCCCGCGGCTGGTCGCATATCGGCGTGATCGAGGGGTTGGAGGAAGCCGGGATCTTCCCGGAAGTGGTCGCGGGCTGCTCCATCGGCGCCGTCGTCGGCGGGGCCTACGCTGCGGGCCGCATCGGTGCCCTCAAGGCGTTCGCGCTCTCGCTCACCCGGCGCCGGGTGGTCGGCCTGCTCGATCCGCGCATCACCGGATCCGGCCTGATCGCGGGCGAGCGCCTGCGCCGCCGTCTCGCACGCGAACTCGACGGTTTCCGCATCGAGGATCTGCGCCTCGCCTTCGCCAGCGTGGCGACCGAACTCGGCACCGGCCACGAGGTGTGGCTGTCCCGTGGGCCCTTGGTCGAGGCGGTGCGGGCGTCCTACGCCATCCCCGGCATCTTCCCGCCCGTCGCGCTCGAAGGGCGCCTGCTGATGGACGGGACGCTGGTGAATCCGGTGCCCGTCCGCCTGGCCCGCGAACTCGGCGCCGACCTCGTCATCTGCGTGAACCTCGCCTGCGAGATGCGCGCGCCCGCGACGGTGATCCGCCCCGAGCGGGACGATCCCATGTTCGACGCTCCCGAGGAGCCGGTCGAGCGGGCAATCGAGCAGACGCTGGAGGCCACCGTGCGCCGCCGGGGCCGTTGGGCCTTGCTCAGCGGCGCGAGCCGCCGCCTCATGGGCCGCCGCCGCAGACCGGAACCACCGCCATCCGTCGGCCGGCCGAGCCCCGGCGTCGCCCGTGTCATACTCGACGCGTTCAACATCACGCAGGATCGGATCTCACGGGCACGGCTGGCGAGCGAACCGCCGGACGTGGCGATCCGGCCGCTTCTCGCCGAGTTCGGGCAGTTCGAGTTCCACCGGGCAGCCGATGGAATCGCCCTCGGCCGGCAGGCGGTGCGGGCGGCCCTGCCCGAGATCCGGCGCATGATCGCGAGTGCGGCGGCGCGCGGTTGAAGCCGCCGCGGGCGATACGGGCCCGGTTCGGGCCCGAAATCAGGCCATCGTGATGTAGTCGCGCATCGCCTGATGCTCGGCTTCGACGGTGGCGATGCGCCGCTTCACCACGTCACCGATCGAGACGACGCCGACGAGACGCCCGTCCTCCACGACCGGCAAGTGGCGGAAGCGGCCTTCCGTCATCGTCTCCATCACGTCTTCGATGCTGGCGCGCCGGGTGCAGGTCACGACCTTCGTGGTCATGTGATGCGAGACCGGGCGGTCGAGGGCCGAGGCCCCTTCGCTGGCCAGCGCCCGCATCACGTCGCGCTCGGACAGAATGCCGATCACGCGGCCATCGGCATTGCCGACCACGAGGGCACCGATCTTCTTTTCGGCCAGCAGATGGATCGCCTCGTCGATGGTGCGATGCGGCGGCACCGTGACCACTGAGCTGCCTTTCTCTGCCAGGATACGCGCAACGGTCATGAAGTCTCCTCCCAAGGGTGCCCACACCGTCAGCCCGCGGTGCGGGAGCGGATACGACCGGGTTGGCCCCGGTTCTGACCTGGGCGAGTGTGTGGCGCCTTGGTCGTGCTGGCAAGCGCCGGACGAGGCGCTATTGTTCATGAAAGAACAAATTCGGAAGAAAAATTCAGTTCCGCCGGTCGGGGTTCGACGGCGGAGCGGTTTCGATCCGGCCCCGATGCGCCGGTGGGATCCGCAAGGCATCGCACGACACCGACGCGTCGGCCGGGGTCCGCGCGCAACGAAAAAGCCGACCCCGATGGCGGAGCGCCATCGGGGTCGGCTTCGGGTCGTGCCGTAACAGCGCGTGAAGCGTCTCTCAGCGCCCCTCGGCCTGACGCCGGGTGATCAGGGTCCGGTTCGGCTCGGCCTCACCCTTGTTCTGAAGGAACGGGACGATGACGCGCAGCCAGCCGCGGGTTTCCTTGCCGCCGTAATTGCGCTCGGCCACGTCGCGGGTGACGTAGCCCTGCACGTTCATGAAGCCGAAATTGTAGCCGACGAGGCCGCCGACCGCGATCTGACCCTGCTGCCGGTAGCCGACGACGTTGGTCGTGAGATCGACCGAGCCGAAGGCCACGGGGCCGACCTGCCACTTGCCGAACTTCTTGGTCAGGGTGACGTCGAGGTTGAGGTAGTCGGGATAGAGCACGCCGTTGGGCGAGCGCGGCTCCAGGATGTGGCCGTAGAGCAGGTTACCGGTGATGGCCCAGTCGTTGGCGGCGTAGGTGAGCGCGAAGCGGTGGCTCAGCGAGGGCGACTGGGTCAGGAAGCGGGTGTCCCAGGGGAGGTAGCCGCCGAGAAGGTAGCTGACGCCGACGCCACCGCCGAGATCCCAGGCGAGCTGGCCCGCCAGCAGGGGCTGCCCCCAGCCGCTGTTGTAGGGGTTGCCGCGCACGCTGGAGGCGGCGATGGGCGCGACGAAGATGAACTGCACCTGCCCACCGAGAACGGAGAAGGGCGTCGCCCACAGCAGAGTCGGAAGGTTGACGTTGCTCTCGGAGTCGAGCGGCGCGGTCTCGCGCACGCCGAAGCTCGAAAGGTTCACGGCGTAGAAGCCCTTCGGGAACGGCGCACCGAACGGCACGCCGATGGTCTGGCCGGGCTGCGCGGCCGAGGCGGCATGGGCGGCTGTGCCGCCGAGGCCCCACGCTGTGGCGGATAGGGCAAGCCCGAGGCGGGCAATGACGGCTGCTCGATGTTTCACCGGGGTCCACTCTCCATCAGGAACGAAGCGATCATTTGATAGTTTCGTTTTAATCCGCTTCCGTTCACTTTATCGACGGTCGAGCTGGCGGTTTTATTGCCGCCTCAAGTCCAAAAACCCCCGCCGTGGCGCCAAAGCCACAACGCTTCTTGGCTGACCTTACAAGTCTTTGGCGTGACTTCGCTTTATCTTCGATTCCCTCTCTGACGGCGACGATGTCTTGGGCGTTCGCGACAAGCGTCTCAAGCGTCTAATGCCGCACGCGGCGAGCGCCTCGCTCCATCAGTGGCAGGAGGAAGAACCCTGCGGCAAAGCCGCCGAGATGCGCGTCCCAGGCGATCGGCCCTTCGCTGCCCCCGAGCGGTAGGGCCAGGACGCCGAACAGCAGGTTGGTGACGAACCAGACCCCGAGGAACAGCACCGCCGGCCGGTTGCGCAGCAATTCCGGAATCGTCTGCAGCGTCGGCTGCGGCGGCAACTGCCACGGCGCCCCGGCCACGAAGGGCGGCGGCGGCTGGAACACGAAGCGGGCCGCCGCCGCCATGAGGGCCGAGATGCCGGCCGAGGCGCCGACCAGCGGCATCAGGCTGTAGGGATCGACGAAGAGATGGACGAGCGCACCGACCACGACGCCGGCGAGCGCCAGCAGGCCGTAGCGCAGGACCCCGTAGCGACGCGCGACCGGGGTGCCGAAGACGGCGAGCCAGACCGCGTTGAAGATGAGATGCACCCACGAGCCGTGCAGCAGGGCGTAGGTCGCGCCGGTCCAGGGCGTCGCTGACGGCTCGGCGACGAGGTAGCGGGCGAATTCCTGGCGCGCCGTGGCGATATCGGGCCGACCCGCCCCCTCCCCCGCCGCCCGGACGATCTCGGCCGCGGAGGCCGGATCGAACGCGGCGGTCCAGCGGGCGGGGATGAAGGCGAGGTTGAGGAGCACCGACAGGTCGAGTTCATCCGGCAGGACGGTGCGAACGATGTGGATCGCGGCCAGAACCGCGATCGAGACCGTGACGACTCCCGGCAGGTTGAAGACGGGAACGCGGCCCTGGTGCGGCAGGTCGGGAGAAGCATCCATGCCGCACCATGTCGGGGGGAGGTGCGCCGCCGCAAGGTCCAATCGGGCACAGGGTCGGTCAATTGCCGTCGAATTCGTAAATTGCTCGTTAAGGTTAAGGATGGGTTGCGCAAGCATGCCGGGACGCGACGGCATAGGGTGTGCGGACGAGGACCATGAACGGCGCATGGTGACGCGTTTCGTCCCGTGCCGACCGAAAACCGAGCCCGTTTCGAACCGGGCCGTACCGATGCGGAACACCATGAAGCATCCGACCAGCCGTCAGCTTCACCTCTACTGGGACCGGCTGCGCGGAGAGCGGTCCGCGCCCGAGCGCGGTGAGATCGAGCCCGGCGAAATCCGCAACCTGCTCGCCGACAGTTTCATTCTGGAAACCGATCCGGCGCGGCGGTCGAGCGCGGTGCGCCTCGCCGGCACGCGCCTGTGCGCCCTGTTCGGGCGCGAATTGCGCGGCAGCTCCTTCGTCGATCTGTGGGGCGAGCGGCAGCCGGCCTTCTCCGATCCGTGGCACTTCGTCGAAACCGTCACCGGCGATACGGTGGGCGTGGTGGCGGGGCTCACCGGCTTCACCGCGCGGGATGAGACCCTCGATCTCGAACTCCTGCTCCTGCCCCTGCGCCACCGAGGCAAGACCCAGGCCCGTATCCTCGGCTCCCTCAGCCCGCATTGCATCCCGACCTGGCTCGGCAGCCGCCCGATCCTGCGGCTCGAGGCGGTTTCCCTGCGGGTGCTGGAGACCGTCGCGCCGGAGCCTGCGGCGATGCGAACCTTCGTGGACGCCCTGCCCGAGCCCGCCAACGATGCCCGTCCCGTCCGATTCGGCCATCTGCTGGTCCACGAGGGCGGGCGCGGCAACGCCTGACCCCGCGCCGGCCGGGGCGTCGCCCCGCACGGTGGATCGGTCTGCGTCAACGAAGGAAACGGGATCCGTCACGCTCGGTGCGGACCGTCTTCGTTGCCACATCCCGCTTTCGTGACCCGCTCGCGATTCAAGTTCGGCGTGCCTGCAAGCCTTTTGTAACCGCAACGTGGCTAGTGATTCGGCTGGAACACCGAGACCGCCGAGCTGACATGACCGAGCTTTCCCGATCCGGGATGGCCCCCACCCTGTCCGACTACGCCGCCGAGCAGCGCCGGCACCAGCGGGTGCGCGCGACTCTGCTCGGTCGCTACATGCTGGCGGACCGTCGCGAATACCCGTGCCAGACGGTGGACATGTCCCCCGGCGGCGTCCGTCTGACCTGCGCCGTGATCGGCGCGCTCAACGAGCGCGTGGTGCTGTATCTCGAACAGATCGGCCGGCTCGAAGGGGTGATCGTCCGCCACCCTCCGCGGGGTTTTGCCATGCGGATCAACGCGACGCCGCGCAAGCGCGACAAGATCGCGTCCCAGCTCATGTGGCTCGCCAACCGCGAGAGCCTCGGCCTGCCGGAGGGCCGGACCAACGAGCGCCTTGTGCCGAACCAGCCCGGCGTGACCCTCCGCCTGGAGAGCGGCCGGTTCATCGCCGCCCGGATCATCGACATCTCGATGTCGGGCGTAGCGCTCGCGACCGCCTCGTCGCCGCCGATCGGCACGCACATCCTGGTCGGCTCCACGCCCGGGCGGGTGGTGCGCTACTTCGAGGGCGGCATCGGCGCCCAGTTCATGCTGCCGATCTCGCCCGACCGCTTCCACGAGGGCATCACGCTCTGACGTGACGGGGCGCCGCATCGGAGCCCTTGCCCGACCGACAACCCGATCCCGCAGGCCGGCTCCTGAACGGAGCGTTCCGCCACGCCGGGTCCGAGGTTTAAGAGTGCCTCATAAAACTCCCGGTCCCTGGCCGTTCTCGCTCTGGCGATGACTGCGCGGCGGGAGTGTTGTGAGAGACACGAAGGATCGCCGGCCCGAAGGGACGGTGCCCGGTCGTCCGGCGGGATGACCGGACCCGGAACGAGGCGTGCGGCTGATCCTGCTCTCCCAAGCCGGCCCCCTCTTCCGGATCATCCCAAGGTCCGCCTCGTCCGCAGCAGAGCGGCGAAGCCTGCCGCATGACCCACCCCTCGTCGCGCCAGCGCGGAGCGCGGTGGCCGGTGCGCTCGCGGTCCCGTCGGGCGGCGGCAGTCAGGGTTTCCCGAACCCTAACGCGATCCCCGGCATTTGCCGCGGATCCGTGAGCCGCAATTCGCCCTCCCGCAGGAGCGGATCGTTGCCGGGGCGAATCGATAAAATTGCGCGGATCGGCTTCAGCGCGGCGGAGGAGATGCGGCGACATCCTGGCCTCGTTCGAAGGAAACGCCACGATGCGCACCACCGGGACGGGTCATTTCAAGTCGGGTCTCCGGATGGGGATGCTGACGCTGCTGGCCCTCTGCGTCGGCTTCATCGGCGCCGCCGAGGCACAGACGGCCTCGCAGATGGCTGCCCTGCCCGCGGCGACCGTCGGCCTCACCCCCGGCGCCACGGCCAAGCCGATCCTGGCCTGGACCGAGTTCTGCCAGTCCTATCCGGCGGAATGCGCCTTCGACCGGGACGAGCCCGCCCGGATCACCCTCACCCCCGCCATCTGGTCGAGCATCGTCTCGGTCAATCGCCGCGTGAACCGGACGATCGACCCCATTACCGATCAGGATCATTGGGGCCGCCCCGACCGCTGGGATCTCGCCGAGGACGGTGCGGGCGATTGCGAGGACTTCCAGCTCCTCAAGCGCCGGATGCTCGCCGCGGCCGGCCTGCCGCGCCGGGCGATGCGGATGACGGTGGTGATCGACGAGAAGGGCGAGGGCCATGCCGTGCTCACCCTCGTCACCGATCGCGGCGACTACATCCTCGACAACAAGACCAACGCCGTGATGCCCTGGCACGAGACCGGCTACGTCTTCATCAAGCGCGAGGGGCAGGACGCCCTGGCATGGGTTTCGCTCGGCGGGGCCAGCTCGCCCGTCACGACGGCGAACCGCTGATCGGCTTCCGGCTCGGCGGCTCGCTCCCGCACGGCTGAAGCCGATCGGGCGGGCGGGTGTGACCGGATTGCCAGCCTGATCGGGGTTGTTTCACGGTGGCACGGATAAGCGGCAATCCGCCTTCATCCTTCCGTCACTTTCGTATTGAGCCGGGCGCCGGCCCGTGCAAGCTTTGCTGGGAAACAGGGGCGGCAGGACGGTCGGCCATGCGGTACGCGGTGCTTCGGAGCGTCGGCGACGGATCGGCGTTCCCCCGCGGGAACGTGAGGCGGCGCCTCCGCCGGGCGGCCCATCTGTCCCTCGTCGGCGCCACGCTGCTGCTCGGCGGCGCCGCAGCGCCGGTCCAGCCGAGCCAAGCCCGCACCGTCGCCAGCCTGCCCGAAGCGGGCACCGCCGCCGATGCCGGCGCGCCGGCCCGGCCCGTGGCCGCCTGGAACGATTTCTGCGCCCGGTACCCGTCCGAATGTGTGGTCGATACCGCCGAGCCGGCGCTCGTCGCCCTGACGCCCGCTTTGTGGAACACGCTCACGACCGTGAACCGCCGGGTCAACGCCCGCATCAAGCCGATCACCGACATGGCCCATTGGGGTGTCGTCGACCGCTGGGACTTTCCCGATGACGGCTTCGGCGATTGCGAGGACATCCAGCTCCTCAAGCGCCGGATGCTGGTGGAGCGGCGCCTGCCGCGTCGGGCGCTGCGCATGACGGTGGTGATCGACGAGATCGGCGAGGGCCACGCGGTGCTGATGGTGCGCACCGACCGGGGCGACCTGATCCTCGACAACAAGACCAACGCGGTGCTGCCGTGGCAGCGCACCGGCTACAGCTTCATCAAGCGCGAGGGACAGGACGGCCGGGCCTGGGTCGGCCTCGACAACGGCACCTCGCCCGTCACCACCGCCAACCGCTGATCCGGATCGACTTTCGAGCGTTGACGGCCATGCCCCTGCCGCGCTCCGGACCATCCATGAGACGTCCCATCGCCCGCCGGGCCTCGTCGCCTCCTGCCAACGCCCTCTCTCATGTCGGCGCCGCCGCATGATGTTGTCCGGCGCCGCGGCCTCTCCCCCCCCGGAAGGGGGAGCCGAGACGGGCTTCCTCGCCTTGCTCCCCCTGCCCGCGCTCATCCTGGCGGGATCGGAGGCCGGGCCGACGATCGCGGGCGTCAACCCCGCCTTGCTGGCGCTGACCGGCTTCGACGAGGCCGCTTTGGTCGGCCACGGGATCGAGGTGCTTACCTGCCACCACGGCAATCACGCGGGCTGGGCGCCCTTGCGCGAGGCCCTGGCCCGCGGCGAGGCACAGAGCGCCGAGCTGCTGTTCGGCCGCAACGGCGGCGCCTCGTTCTGGGGCGAGATCCACCTCACGGTTCTCCCCGGCGAGGGCTCCCCCCGCTTTCTCGGCCAGATCGCGGACGTGACACGGCGGCGGGATGCCGAGGACGCCCTCGCCCTGTCGCGGCAGCGCGAGGCGCTCGGCCTCCTCACCAACAGCGTCGCGCACGAGTTCAACAACTTCCTGCAAATCCTGATCGGCTACATCGACGGGCTCAAGCGGCGCCTCGGCGACCGGCCCGAGCCCTTCGTCCAGCGGGCCATCATCCGCTCCACCGAGGCGTCGGAGCGGGCCGCCGTGCTCACCCGCCAGCTCCTCGCCCATTCCCGGCGGATCGCGCCCGACCTGCGCCCGGTCGATCTCGCCGCAGCGGTGCGGTTCGGTCTCGACCGGCTGCGCCCCACCCTGCCGGCCGGGATCCAGCTCGACCTTTCGATCCCGGACGACCTGCCGCCGGCCCTGTGCAATCCGGTTCAGCTCGAACTCGCCCTTGGCCACATCCTCGCCAATGCCTGCGAGGCGATGTCCGGTCACGGCCGCATCCGCGTCGCGCTGTTCGCCATCGAGCCGGGCGACCGCTCGCTCCAGCGCCCGGAGGCCGGGGCCGTCGGTCTCACGGTCGCGGATACCGGGCACGGCCTGTCCCCGGAGATGCTGTCGCGGGCGCTCGCTCCCTTCGCCACCACCCGCGAATCCGGCCGCGGTGCGGGGCTCGCCATCGTGCACGGCCTGATGAAGCGCCAGAACGGCACGATCTCCATCGAGAGCCGGCCCGGCGAGGGCGCGACCGTACGGCTGGTTTTCCCGGCAGCCCGGTGACGCCCGACCCCGCAGGCGCCCGTCTCGGGACGCCTCGACGCTCGCTTTGGAAAAACGGACACGTGCCAGAGCGTGGCGGATCGTGAGACACTCTTAACCGTTCGAAACTCACCCCTGGATCGGGACTAAAAATCCCGCTCGGACGCCACCATCTTAAAGGGGCAATTGTTCCCCTTCACGCTCACCACGAGGTTTTGACCCATGGCATCCTCCCCCGCGCGCCGTCGGCGCGTCGTGACCCTCCTTGCGCTTGCGGCTTCGCTCGCCCTCGCGGCGCCCGCCGTCGATGCGCGGCCGGGCGGCGGTGGCGGCATGGGCTCGCGTGGCTCGAAGACCTTCAGCGCACCGCCCTCCACCGCGACCTCGCCGGGCGCAATGGGACCGATCCAGCGCTCGCAGACGAGCCCGAGCCCCGGCTTCAACAATCCCGGCATGACGGCCTCGAGCCAGGGTCGGCGCTTCGGCGGCGGCTTTCTCGGTGGCATGCTCGGCGCCGGCCTTCTCGGCGCCCTGCTGGGTGCCGGCTTCTCCGGCGGTCTCGGCGGCATCGGCTCGTTCATCGGCCTGATCTTCCAGATCGGCCTGATCGCCTTCCTCGTGATGATGGCGGTGCGCTTCTTCCGTCGCCGTCAGGAGGGCCAGCCCGCCATGGCCGGCAACGCGCCCCATGCCCGCTCCGGCCTGCCGCCGCAGGGGGGCATGAATCCCGGTGTGAATCCGATGGGCGGCGGCCGTCCGCAGCCCGTCCAACCGGTCCAGGTCCAGCCGGACGACTTCCAGGCCTTCGAGCGCTCCCTTCAGGAAATCCAGGGTGCCTATGGCCGTGAGGACGTGGCCGCCCTGCGCCGTCTCGCGACCCCGGAGATGGTGAACTACTTCGAGGAAGATCTGCGCGCCAACGCCGCCCGCGGCGTGGTCAACCGGATCTCGGACGTGAAGCTTCTCCAGGGCGACCTGTCCGAGGCGTGGCGTGAGGGCCCGGTGGAGTTCGCAACCGTCGCCATGCGCTTCTCGCTGCGCGACGAGGTGTTCGAGCGGGCTTCCAACCGCCATGTCGAGAATGGCCCGCAGGAGGCCAAGGAGTTCTGGACCTTCGTGCGCGAGCCCGGCGGCCCGTGGCTGCTCTCGGCGATCCAGCAGGGACGGTAACCGTCCCGATCGTACCAACGAAGAAGGGCGTCCGGCGAAAGCCGGGCGCCCTTTCTCTATTGTTGAATCAAACCAGGGCCGCCGAACGCTCCCCCTCTCCCCGCATGCGGGGAGAGGGGGAAACCGAGCGTCCTTACTCCGTCAGGGAACGCGCCTCTTCCGGCAGCATGATCGGGATGCCGTCGCGGATCGGGTAGGCCAGCTTGGCGGAGCGGCTGATCAGCTCCTCGCGGGCGGCGTCATATTCCAGCGACTCCTTGGTCAGCGGGCAGACCAGAAGTTCGAGCAGGCGGGGATCGACCCGGGTCGCTTCGACGGTGGGGGTGGGCGTATCGGCCATGATGTTCGCTTCCGGTGGGCGGGCTCCCCGACCGCCAGAAGGTCGGGAGCCCTTGATATTACTGCAGCGTCGGCTCGGAGCCGCTGGCGCGCACCAGCTCCATTTCGGTGACGGCGACGAGCACCTCGGCCCGCGTCTTCAGGTCGGGCGCTTCCAGCATCGCCTGTTTCTCGCGCACGCCGAACGGGCTCATCATGCAGAGCGCGTTGACCAGAGCCTCGTTCGACGCCTCGTCGATGCCGGCCCAATCGACCTGAAGCTCGTTGGCATCGACGAAGTTGCGCAGGGTCTGCAGCACGCTCTCGCGATCGACCGCCTCCTCCCCCGCCCGCGCCTCGAAATCCTGGGCGAAGGCGTCGTAGGAGACTTGGCAGCGGCGGTAGGCAGTGGTGACGGAGAGTTCGTTCTCGACCCGGAAGCGGCTGACACCGGTGAGCGAGATCAGGTAGCGGCCGTCGCCGGTCTCGGCGAACTGGCTGATCCGCCCGGCGCAGCCGACCCGGTAGAGCCGGGGGCTGAGCGGCGAGCCGGCCCCGTCGGCGTCCGGCTGGATCATGCCGATGATCCGCTCGGAGCGCAGCGCGTCGTCCACCATGGCGAGATAGCGCGGCTCGAAGATGTTGAGCGGCATCTGTCCCCGCGGCAGGAGCAGCGCCCCCGGCAGCGGGAAGATCGGGATGACGGCGGGGCAATCCGCCGGCGACTTGCAGCTCGGCTGCGGGCTCATGCGCGGCTTTCCTGCTGTGGGACCGGATGGGGAGCACCGCATCCGGCCGCTTCGGTCGCCCCGGCGTTCTCGCGGAGGCAGTGGCTCACGAGAACAGCAGCGTCGAGAGCTGACGGCGTCCCCGGATCGCAGCGGGGTCCATCAGGCCCCACGCCTCGAAGAACTGGAGCAGTTGCTTGCGCGCCGCATCCTCGTTCCAGCTCCGGTCGGCGCGGGCGATGGCGACGAGCTGATCGACCGCCTCCTCGCGCTTGCCCGCCGCGTTGAGGCCCAGTGCGAGATCGAAACGGGCCTGGAAGTCGCTCGGGTCGGCCTCGATGCGCTTCTGCAGCGCGGCGAGGTCGCCCAGGCTCCCGGCCTGTTCGGCGAGTTCGAGGGCCGCGCGGACACCCGCGAACAGCGGGTCGTCGGCCTTGTCCGCCGGCGCCATGGCGAGAACCTGCTTGGCGCCCTCGGTCTCACCGAGTTCGAGCTGAGTCTTGGCGAGCCCGGCGATGGCCTTCAGGTTCTCCGGCTCCTCGCGCAGAACCGCGGCGTAGAGTTCGGAGGCGGCGGGAAGATCGCCCGCGGAGGCGACCGCGGCGGCCTCCTCCAGCACCTGATCGATCTCGGACGGGCCGGCGAGCCGATCGACGAAGGCGCGCACTTCGGATTCCGGCACGGCGCCCATGAAGGCATCCACCGGACGGCCGCGGTCGATCGCGATCACGGCGGGGATCGATTGCAGGCCGAGCTGCTGGCCGATCTGCTGCCAGACGCCGGGATGCTCGTCGATGTTGAGCTTGGCGAGCTTCACCCGGCCGCCCGACGCCCGCACCACCTTCTCGAGGACCGGCGTGAGTTGCTTGCACGGGCCGCACCACGGCGCCCAGAAATCGACGATCACCGGCTGGTTCATCGACTCGGCGATGACATCCTGCCGGAACCCCGCCGTGGTGGTGTCCTTGATGAGGCCGTCGACGGGGGCGCCGGCGGCGGCGTTGGCTTCGAGCATGGAGCCCTCGGAAGATTCACAGAACGCACGTCGATGCGGGCAGCGCAGGTTCGTGCGGCGCATCGTTCCGTTACATGGGGCTTGGCGGCGCGGCTGACCAGACGTTTTCGCGCTCGCCGGAGCGCTCTTGCGCCGGACCGGGGCCGGCTCGGCGAAAGAGCGCGTGTCATCACGCGGACGACGCCGCGTGTCCGGTCACCGCACGGCCGGCACGCGCGTCGGGCAAGACCGGCGGTTCAGGGCTTCGGCGAATTGGTCGAACCGTCCTTCGCGCCCTCCTTGCCCGGTTCGGCGCCGGCTTTGGTCTCGGTGATGAAGACGCCTGCATAGGTCTTGCCCTGCGAGGTCGCCTCGCAGGCGATCATGGTCTTGCCGGGTTCCGGCTTCGAGAACTTGCAAGCGCCGACCGCGGGCGCGGGGGTGCGGACGATGCCCTCCTTGTTCTTCATGCCGGGCACGACGAGGCTGATCGGCTGGAGCTGCTCGGTCTCCTCCGTCTGCTCGTGCTGCGTGCCCGCGCCGCTGAAGCTCAGGGATTGTCCGTCCCAGGCGGCGAAGTCGAAGGTCGTGCGCCCGCGCGAGACCGTGTTGACGAGCTGTTCCTTGCAGTTCTGCGTGATGTCGAGACCGCCGATCACCAGCCGCTCGCATCGGCCGGTGATCGCCACCTCGGCGCCCTGCTGGGCCGAGGCCGGACCGGCGGCGATCAGGCCGAGAAGGGCGAGAAGGGGTGCGTGCGAGCGGATCGTCATGGCGTGATGTTCCTCCTGATCGGCATTCGCTGCCGGTTGTCGCTGGGAATATTTCCTGCGTCGGTTCGGGTTCAACCGCCGAAGCGCAGGGCGCGATCGTTGGGCGCAGCGAAATCGAGTTCGGGGCCGAGCGGCACGATCCCGGTCGGGTTGATGCCGGGATGGCTGCCGTAATAGTGGCGCTTGATCTGATCGAGGTTCACCGTCTCCGCCACGCCCGGCAGGGCGTAGAGGTCGCGGAGATAGTTCGAGAGGTTGGGGTAGTCGGCAATCCGCTGCCGGTTGCACTTGAAGTGCCCGACATAGACCGCATCGAACCGCACCAGCGTGGTGAACAGGCGGATATCGGCCTCGGTGAGCACCGATCCGCAGAGGTAGCGCTGCCGGCCGAGCCGGTCTTCGAGCGCGTCGAGCTCCGAGAACAAGGCGGTGAAGGCGTCCTCGTAAGCGTCCTGCTTTGTCGCGAAACCCGCCTTGTAGACGCCGTTGTTGACCCGGTCGTAGACGCGTTCGTTGACGGCATCGATCGCACTGCGAAGGGCCTCCGGGTAGAGGTCCGGCCCGCCCGCACCGAAGGCGCCGTTCAGCATGCGGATGATCTCGGCCGACTCGTTCGAGACGATGGTCTCACGCTCTTTGTCCCATAGCACCGGCACGGTGACGCGGCCGGAATAGTCGGGCTTGGCCCGGACATAGATCTCGTAGAGCCGCTTGGCGCCGAACAGCGGATCGGCGGTCGAGCCCGGCACCCCGCCCTCCTCCTCGGCCCGGAAGACCCAGCCCTCCTCGCGCATGTACGGGGAGACCACCGAGACGGTGATGGCCTCCAACCGTTTCAGACGGCGGACGATCAGCGTGCGGTGCGCCCAGGGGCAGGCGAGCGCGACGATGAGATGATAGCGTTCCGCCTCGCCGATGAACCCGCCCTCCCCCGTCGGGCCGGGGGTGCCATCGGGCGTGACCCAATTCCGGAAGGCGGCGGCCGAGCGCTCGAAGCGCCCGCCGGACTTGGCAGTGTCGTAGCCCTTGTCGTGCCACGCGCCCTCGACCAGCAATCCCATCCCGAATGGTCCTTCCGCGTTACGCAACGGGTGAGATGGAGGAGTCCACCGCCGGGGGAAGCCTGCAACAAGGATCTCAGGCGTCCCATGCGCGGTTTCGGGCTGGCGGCCGGGGGCAGCGTATCCCAGATAGGCCGCCAATCGCCGCCACCGCGACCGGAGCCTGCCGATGTCAGCCCGCCTGTTCGAGCCCCTGCGCCTGGACGACCTGGAGCTCGAGAACCGCATCCTCATTGCGCCGATGTGCCAGTATTCGGCGCTGGCCGGCGCGGCGACCGACTGGCACCTGATGCATCTCGGCCAGCTCGCGCAGTCGGGCGCCGGGCTCCTGACCCTGGAGGCGACGGCGGTCTCGCCCGAGGCGCGGATCTCACCCGGCGATCTCGGCCTCTACGACGACGCCACCGAGCGGGCCCTGGCCCGCGTGCTCGACGCGGTGCGCGGCTATGCGCCGATCCCGGTGGCGATCCAGATCAACCATGCCGGCCGCAAGGCGTCGAGCCGCGCGCCTTGGGAGGGCGGCGCCCAGATCGCCCCGGACGCCCCCGACGGCTGGCAGACCGAGGCACCCTCGGCGGTGCCCCACGCGGAGGGCGAGGTGCCGCCGCACGCCCTCGACGCGGGGGGGTTGAAGCGGGTACGCGACGGCTTCGTCGCCACGGCCAAGCGCGCCATGCGCCTCGGCATCGACGCCGTCGAGCTGCACGGCGCCCACGGCTACCTGCTGCACCAGTTCCTCTCGCCGCTCTCCAACCGGCGGGACGACCATTACGGCGGCAGCCTGGAGAACCGGATGCGGTTTCCGCTGGAATGCTTCGAGGCGGTGCGCGAGGTCGTGCCCGCGGGCAAGCCGGTCTGGATGCGGGTCTCGGCGACCGATTGGGTCGAGGCGGGCTGGACCCTCGACGAGACGGTGGAACTCGCCCGCGCCCTCAAGCGCCGCGGCGCGGCCGCCATCCACGTCTCCACCGGCGGCCTCTCGACGGCGCAGAAGATCCCGGTCGGGCCGGGCTATCAGGTGCCCTTCGCCGAGCGGATCAAGGCGGAGACCGGGCTCACCACCATCGCGGTCGGCCTCATCACCGAGCCGCGCCAGGCGGAAGCCATCCTGGCGGAGGGCAAGGCCGACGCGGTCTCGCTCGCCCGCGCGATGCTCTACGATCCCCGCTGGCCCTGGCACGCCGCGGCCGAACTCGGGGCGCAGGTGCGGGCACCCAAGCAGTACTGGCGCAGCCAGCCACACCAGTACAAGGATCTGTTCAAGAGCTCGGCCTTCGGGCAGCGGTAGGGCCGGCGCGGGGTGGCAGGACGGCGTCCTACCGCCCCACCGCACCCACCAGCGGCCCGAGCGGCCGGCTGAGGTCGGAGCGGCCGAGGCCCGGTGCGTAGAGGCTCGACACGCTGCCGTCGAGGAACAGGGCGTTGCGGCAGCCGAAGCTGTCCTTGAACAGGCGGGCGAAGGCGCCGAAGGTCACCGGGCGCTCCGAGATCGCGAACACCGCGACGTGTCCGCCGTCGCGCACGCCGACGCCGTTGCGGATCTTCTGGCTCGGGCCGTCCGCCGAGATCTTCGGGTGAATCTTGCCGTCGATCACCAGCATCGGCCCCGATTGCGTGGCGAATTCGGGCGCTGGCTTGGCGCGCAAGTAGCGTCCGGTATCGAGCACGCCGGCCCGGTCGCCCTTCACGTAGAAGACGCCGTTCGGCTTGAGGTGGAAGTTGCCCGGTCCGTTGGCGGTGGAGGCGCCCTTCAACTCGCGCCCGTCCTCGACGTAGAGCCCGACCGGGGCCTGCCCCTTGTCGTACATGCCGGCGTTCATCGCGAAGCTGAGGCGCGGGCCCTGGCGCTCGGCGAGGCTCGACAGCGAGCCGTAGGGCAACCCGTCGGTTCCGAGCCAGAACAGCCGCACGCGCTCGCGCCGCAGATCGACGGTGCAGACCGTGTAGGGCTGCCCTTCGAACTCGACCCCCTGGCACGGCCCCTTGGCGGCGGGCGCCGGCTGCGCCCGGACAGGCACGGGTGCGAGCGGCCCGAGAATGAAGCCGGAGACCAAGGCGGCGGCGAGAGCGGGAACGGCGAGGCGGCGCATCACGGACGGGCGGTTCCTGAAGAGGCGGCCCCTGCGGGGCAGGCACGGCCGTATCCGCCCTCCTCGCGCGAAAGCATGGCAGCATTCAAGCAGCCGGCACGACAGACCGGGTCGTTCGCGGCGTCATCACAAGATGTTTGGGACCAGAGGTCGCAGGGACCGATTTTTCCCGTCACACGTTCAAAGCCAACAGGGGAGCACTTTCTCTCTCGGGTGGAGACGATCTGATGAAACGGGTTGTTCTGGCATCGGCGGTGATGGCAAGCGCGCTGATGATGATCCCGGCCACCGCCGATGCCCGTCCGGGCTTCGGTGGCGGCGGCTTCCGCGGCGGCGGGTTCGGTGGCGGCGGCTTCCGCGGTGGTGGGTTCGGCGGCGGTGGCTTCCGCGGCGGCTTCGCCGGCGGCGGTTTCCGCGGTGGTGGGTTTGGCGGCCCGCGCTTCGGCGGCGGCTTCGGCGGTCCGCGTTTCGGCGGCGGATTTGCCGGCCGGGGCGGTTTCTATCGCGGTGCCGGTTTCGGCGGCTGGCGCGGCGGTTATGGCGGCTGGCGGGGCGGCGGCTGGGGCTACCGGCGTGGCATCGGCCTGGGTGGCGTCGGTCTCGGGCTCGGTCTGGGCCTCGCCGCGGGCGGCCTCTACGGCGGCTATGGTGGCTGGGGTGGTTACGGCGGCTGGGGTGGCCCCTACGGCTACACGACGGTGGGCTACGACCCGTATTTCGCCGGTGGTGGCTGCTACACCGTCCCGCGCCTGACCTGGACGCCCTACGGCTACCGCCGCGTTCTGGTCGAGCGCTGCTACTGATCGCATCGAAGACAAGGAAGGGGCCGCTCGCGGCCCCTTCTTCTCGTATGGGTCAGCGCCGCTTCGCCTCGTCCTGCCGCATCGGCATGGCATCGATGGTGGAAAACAGGCGCTGCGGCGGGATCGGCTCCTCCGAGGTCAGCTTGGCGCCGCCGTCCTTGCCGACGAGCACCGCCCGGAACGCGTTGTCCGGAAGGCCGAGATGCCGGCGCAAGGCCGATGCCTCCGCCCCCTTCCCCACCGCCTCGAGCGTGACGAGATCGCGCTCGGACGCGCCCGTCCGCGCCGATGCCAGCGCCTGTCGCTGCGCCTGCAACCGCGCGTCATCGGCATCCGGCGCGGCCAGCACCAGCACCCGCGATTTCCAGCGATAGCCCGAGAGCGGATCGCCCCCCGCCGCTGCGGCGGCGCCCCCCATCGCCAGCATCGCCGCCGTCACGGCCACCGTCTTCCACGCCATCGCGAACCTCCGCGGTTGTGCCGCCATGCATTGCCGGAACCAGCGCGCGACCCATCTGCCCGGTTCCACCCCGAACAAACCCCGGAGGGCTTCATGGCAGTCGTCAACCGTCGGATCGTGCTGGCCGCGCGCCCACACGGCGAGCCGAAGCCCGAACATTTTCGCCTGGAAGAGGGGCGCACGCCCACGCCGCAACAGGGCGAGGTGCTGCTTCGGACCCGCTGGCTCTCCCTCGACCCCTATATGCGCGGGCGGATGAGTGCCGCGAAATCCTATGCCAAGCCCGTCGAGATCGGCGAGACCATGGTCGGGCAGACGGTGAGCGAGGTGGTCGCCTCGGAGAATCCGGCCTTCGCCGAGGGCGATCTCGTGCTGGCCAATGCCGGCTGGCAGGAATTCGCCGTCTCGGACGGAAAGAATCTGCAGCGCATCGACCCCGCCGACGGGCCGCCAAGCCAGTTCCTCGGAATCCTCGGCATGCCCGGCATGACCGCCTATACCGGGCTTCTGGAGATTGGCCGGCCACAGCCGAAGGAGACCGTCGTGGTGGCCGCCGCCGCGGGACCGGTCGGCTCCCTCGTCGGCCAGATCGCCCGCATCAAGGGCGCGCGGGCCGTCGGCATCGCCGGGGGCGCGGAGAAATGCGCCTACCTGACCGAGACGCTCGGCTTCGACGCGGCGGTCGACCACCGCGCCGCCGACTTCCCCGACGCGCTGGCCCGCGCCTGCCCCGATGGGATCGACGTGTATTTCGAGAATGTCGGAGGGGCGGTGTTCGACGCGGTGCTGCCGCTTCTCAACGACTTCGCGCGGGTGCCGGTCTGCGGCCTCGTCTCGGGCTACAATCTGAGCGAACTGCCCCCCGGCCCCGACCGCTCGCCGGTGCTGATGCGCGCCATCCTGACCAAGCGGCTGACGCTGCGCGGCTTCATCGTCTGGGATTTTGCCGCGATGCAGGGCGATTTCGTGCGCGACGTCGGCGGCTGGCTGCGCGCCGGGCGGGTCAAGGCGCGCGAGGACGTGGTCGAGGGCCTGGAAAACGCACCGGCCGCCTTCGCCGGGATGCTGCGGGGCGCCAATTTCGGTAAGCTCGTCGTGAAGGTCTCCTGAACGAAACCGAGCTTCGACGGGCGCCGCGCCGCTTGTCGCGCAACAAGAACAGAGATAGAACATTTGTGGCGGCGACGGCACGCGGTGGTTAGCGGGCACAACGGCCCCGGACGGCTTGCCGAGACGGGGCGGCACGCTCAAGAGTCCCGGCCATCGCGGGCGTGCCGTAGAATGCCCTGTGAGATCGGACCGGATGGAGAGATGAGATGGCGGGCAGCGTCAACAAGGTGATTCTGGTCGGCAATCTCGGGCGCGATCCCGAGACCCGGCGTCTGTCCTCGGGCGATCCCGTGGTGAACCTGCGCATCGCGACGTCGGAGTCCTGGAAGGACAAGGCGTCGGGCGAGCGTAAGGAGAAGACCGAGTGGCACTCGGTCGTGATCTACAACGACAACCTCGCCCGCGTTGCGGAGCAGTATCTGCGCAAGGGCTCGAAGGTCTACATCGAGGGCCAGCTCCAGACCCGCAAGTGGACCGACCAGTCGGGCGCGGAGAAGTACACCACCGAGGTGGTGCTTCAGCGCTTCCGTGGCGAGATGACGATTCTCGACGGCCGGGGCGGCGGCGGCGGTGGCGACTTCGCCGGCGAGGACGAGGGCGGCGGCCAGATCAGCCGCGGCGGCGACCGGGGGGGTGATCGCGGCGGCGACCGCGGCGGGCGCGACGATTACGGCTCGAGCCGCTCCGGCGGCGGCGGCGATCGCCGGCCGGCCTCGGGCAGCGGCGGCGCCAAGCCGAACTACGATCTCGACGACGACATCCCGTTCTAGGATTTCAAGCGAGGACCGTTTTTGGGGAGGGTCGGCGCGGACAGTGCCGGCCCTTTCTTCGTATCGGACAGTGAAGCGTCCGCTGGTGGCAGGGTGTTTTCACGAACCTTGAATGCGGGCACGTATCGCCGTGACAGCCTGCACGAACCCGAAACACTCTCACTTCGCACTACCCCCCGGAAATTTCGGTGTCGGGGGCAAACGCGGGGGCGGAACAGAGACTTCTTCGCCGCCGCGTGCCGATGATCGGCATCGTTAAATGGGCATTGCCGCTGGGCAAATGCGCCCCGCAACGACCGTTCCCGGTGGCGGTGTCGAAATCCTGCACCATAATATTTTCGTGCCGCAACGGCGAAAGGAGCAGCCAGGGATCCATGCTGAACACAGCGTCGAACGCGCCCGTCGTGGAGGAGCGCCCCCTGGAAAAGGCGCTCGGCCATCAGGTTCGCCTGCTTCGGAGGGAGCGCGACCTGTCGGTGGCCGATCTCGGCAGTGCGGCCGGCATCTCGCCCGGCATGATCTCCAAGATCGAGAACGGTGCGATCTCGCCCTCGCTCGCCTCGATCAACGCGATCGCCTCGGCCCTCAACGTGCCGATCACCGGCCTTTTCGCCGCCTTCGAGGAAACCCGTGACTGCAGCCACGTGAAGCGCGGCCACGGCGTGCCGATCGAGCGGCGCGGCACCAAAGTCGGGCATCTCTACGAGCTTCTGGGCGCCGGCATCCGCGGCGACGTGGTGGTGGAGCCCTACCTCATCACCCTCCAGGACGAGGCCGAGGCCTATACGAGCTTTCGCCATGTCGGGACGGAGTTCATCTACATGCTGACCGGCGAGGTGATGTATCACCATTCGGGCCAGGACTATCATCTGGAGCCCGGCGACGCGCTGATGTTTGATTCGAACGGCCTGCACGGCCCGGCCAAGCTCATCAAGACGCCGATGACCTATCTCTCGGTCATCGTCTATCCGCGGGCGTGAGCGCGCCGCGCGGTAACGATCCGTTCACCATAGGCTGCGAGGCATCGTGAAGCGGAGCGGGAGAGTGATGTGATGACGGCCGGTCGGCAGCGGGTGCTCGGTGCTCTCCTCGCCCTTTCCGGTCTCCACGGCAGCTCCTTATCCGCGGCCGACCTGCCGATGTTCGAGCCCGGCCCGCCCATCGCCTCCGCGGCGCCGCGCTTCTTCCCCCGTGGGGATGGGGATGCCGAGGGCGACAGGCCGGCCCGCCCCCTCCCCCGTCGTCTGGTCGGCTGTGCCCCGCGCATCGCGCCGGTGCCGACCAACGCGCCGTACGACCCGAGCTACGTCGGCTCGGAATACGGCCTGGGCAAGCCGAGCTATTACGGCTTCCGTCCCGGCCCCGGCTACGACGACCCGTTCGACCGGCCCCTGCGCTATTGCCCGTAATGCGGGGCCGCCCCGCTGGCATCCGGCGGCCCAGGCGCTTACCTGTGCGGCGCGTTTCCCTGCTCCGAGCTGCCCGATGTCCGACACGACCCTTCGCTTCGACACCCTTGAGGCCCTCCGTGCACGGGTCGACGCATGGCGGAGGAGCGGCGACCGGATCGTGCTGGTGCCGACCATGGGGGCGCTGCATGCCGGCCACCTCGCCCTGGTGGCGCATGCCAAGGCGATCGGCCGGCGGGCCATCGTCAGCATCTTCGTGAACCCGACCCAGTTCGGCCCGAACGAGGATTTCTCCCGCTACCCGCGGGACACGCAAGCCGACCTCGCGCTTTTGTCCGAAGCCGGCGCCGACGCCGTTTGGCTCCCCTCCGTCGAGACCATGTACCCGACGGGTTTTTCGACGCGCATCGAGCCCGGCCCGGCGGCGGAGGGTCTATGCGGCAGCGTCCGGCCCGGCCACTTCTCCGGCGTCGCCACCGTCGTGACCAAGCTCATTCATCAGGTGCGGCCCGACATCGCCCTGTTCGGCGAGAAGGATTTTCAGCAGTTGCAGGTGATCCGCTCGGTCATCCGCGACCTCGACATCGCGGTCACGATCGAGGGCGTTCCGACCTTGCGCGAGACGGACGGCCTCGCCCTCTCCTCGCGCAACCGCTACCTCGACCCGCATGAGCGGGCGGTCGCGCCGCGCCTGCACGCGGTGCTCGCCGAGATCGCCGATCGCCTCGCGCGCGGCGCCGAGGCGAGCCCGCTGGTGAGCGAGGGCATCGCGGCGCTGGAGGCGGCGGGTTTCGGCCCGGTGCAGTATCTGGAAGTGCGCGATGCGCAGACGCTGGCCCCCGTGGCCAGGGCCGAGCGGGAGGCGCGGGTGCTGGTGGCGGCCTATCTCGGCAGGACGCGGCTCATCGACAACGTGGCGGTGGTGCCGGCCTGAAGCGGCCCCTACGAAATGACGGCCGTAGACTGCCGGGGCGTTCGCCCCGGCCATCAGCGTCAGACGTGTCTTCAGGCCGCCCGCAGGGGACCCGTCCGCTCGTGGAAGTCCGGTCCGTTGCTCGTCTTGGCAACGTACCCGGCGCGGATCACGAAATCCCCGAAGTGCTCGCCCGGCTGCCGGTCCTTGGCATAGGCGGCGAAGAGCGGATCCAGGGTGCCCTTGATCTCGGAGGCGGTGACGTCCTCGCGGTAGAGCTTGCTCAGCCGGGAGCCGTCGAAGGCGGCGCCGAGATAGAGGTGGTAGCGCTCGGGGCCGCGGCCGACGAGGCCGATTTCCGAGATGAAGGGTCGGGCGCAGCCGTTGGGGCAGCCGGTCGAGCGGATGGTGATGGGCTCGTCCTGCAGCCCGTGGCGGGCGAGGCTCTCTTCCAGCTCGGTGAGGAGGTCGGGCAGGTAGCGCTCGCTCTCGGCCAGCGCGAGGCCGCAGGTCGGCAGGGCGACGCAGGCCATGGAGTTGCGGCGCAGCGCCGAAGCCCCCCGGGTCAGGCCGTACTCGTCGACCAGCGCATCGATCTCGGCCTTCTTGCCTGCCGGCACGTTGGCGATGATGACGTTCTGGTTGCCGGTCAGCCGGAAATCGCCCTCGTGCACCTCGGCGATGCGACGCAGGCCCGAGAGGAATTGCGGCCCACCCTCGATGTCCTTGATCCGGCCGGACGGCACGTAGAGTGTGAGGTGGTGGCGCCCGTCATCGCCCTCGACCCAGCCGTAGCGGTCGCCGTTGCCGTCGAAGGTGAAAGGCTTCGGCTCAGCCAGCGGATTGCCGATCCGCTTCTCGACCTCGGCCCGGAACGCGTCGAGGCCGAAGCGCTCGATCGTGTACTTGAGGCGGGCGTTCTTACGGTTCTTGCGGTTGCCCCAGTCGCGCTGGACCGTCATCACCGCCTCGGCCGCCTTCAAGGCATCCTCGGGCTTCACGAAGCCGAGCACGTCGGCGGTGCGCGGAAACGTGTCTGTCTCGCCGTGGGTCATGCCCATGCCGCCGCCGACGGTGACGTTCCAGCCCGTGACCCGGTTCTTCTTGTCGAGGATGGCGATGAAGCCGAGGTCGTGGGCGAAGATGTCGACCTCGTTGGAGGGCGGCACCGCGACCACGGTCTTGAACTTCCGCGGCAGGTAGGTCTTGCCGTAGATCGGCTCGACCTCGGCCGCGTCCTCGCCGCCGACCACGCGCTCGCCGTCGAGCCAGATCTCGCGCCACGCGCCGGTCTTCGGCAGCAGGGTGTCGGAAATGTCCTTGGCGAGCTGGAGCGCGATCTTGTGGGCGCCGGCCTGAGCCGGGTTGGTCGCGGCCATGACGTTGCGGTTCACGTCGCCGCAGGCGGCGATGGTGTCGAGCAGCGCCGAGTCGATCGCCGCCATCGTGCGCTTGAGGTTCGACTTGATGACGCCGTGATACTGGAACGTCTGCCGGGTCGTCGCCCGCAGCGCGCTGCCGGCATAGGTCGTGGCGATGTTATCGAGGATCAGCCACTGCTTGGGCGTCACGACGCCGCCCGCGATGCGCAGGCGGATCATGAAGCTGTAGGCCTTCTCGAGCTTCTTCCTGGTGCGTTCCGCCCGGATGTCCCGGTCGTCCTGCATGTACATGCCGTGGAACTTGACGAGCTGGCCGTCATCCTCGGAGATCGCGCCGGTGGCGTGCTTGAGGAGCCCGTCGGCGAGCCCGCCGCGCAGGTAGCCGCTGGCGATCTTCAGGTGCTCGTTGTGGGCGAGCCCGGCAGCCCGCGCGGCCTCCGCCTCCGTGATCGGAAGCTCGGTCGGCGGCGTCTCGTAGCGGCGCGCGCCGATGCCGGGCGTGTCCACGGCGGGGCCGTCAGGGGTGTCGATCGGCTTGTGGTCGTCCATGGCGGTGATCTCTGCAATGATCGCGTTCGGCCGCTCATCCCCGCCCGTCACCTCATCCTGAGGTGACGGAGCGAAGCGGAGACCTCGAAGGAGGGCTCCCGTTCTCGCGGCGATCCCTGGAGCCTTCCCGCGAAGCGCGCTGGCGCGAGCGTCTCAGGATGAAGTCCAGATCGGGAAGGAACGCCGTCCTTCCTCAGTCAACGTCGTGCCTCAGTAAACGTCCTGCTGGTAGCGCCGGGCGCGTTCCAGCGAGGCGACATGCGCCTCGGCGTCGGCGCTGCCGAGGCCCTTCACGCTCTCGAAGGCGCGCACCACGGCGGCGCGCACGTCCTTGGCCATGTTCTTGGCATCGCCGCAGACGTAGAAATGGGCGCCGCCATCGAGCCATTCCACCACCTCGGCGGCCTGTGCGTCGATCCGGTCCTGCACGTAGATCTTCTCCGGCTGGTCGCGGGAGAAGGCCACGTCGATCTTGGCCAGCGAGCCGTCCTCCAGCGCGTCCTGCCATTCGAGCTGGTACAGGAAGTCGTGGGTGAAGTGACGGTCGCCGAAGAACAGCCAGGAGCGGCCGGGGGCCTCCGTGGCGCGGCGCTCCTGCACGAAGGCGCGGAACGGCGCGACGCCGGTGCCGGGGCCGACCATGATGATGTCGGTCGCCGGGTCGGAGGGCAGGCGGAAATGCTTGTTGGGCTTCACCCGAACCCGCAGCTTGGCGCCGTTCTTGATACGGTCGGCGACATGCACCGAGGCGACGCCGGAGCGGGCGCGGCCATGGGTCTCGTAGCGCACGGCGGCGATGGTGAGATGCACCTCGTCGCCGACTTCCCTACGCGAGGAGGCGATGGAATAGGCCCGCGGCGGCAGCGGCCGGGTCACGGTGTTGAGATGCTCGGCGGTCAGTTCGGCGGGGAAGCGCTCGATCAGGTCGATCAGGTGCCGCCCCTCGATCCAGGCCTTCACCTCGCCGCTCTCGACGAACTTTTGGGCGTCGGCGTGCCCGGTCGCCTTGGCGAAGCGCTCGACCGTGGTGGGCGAGAGCGTGGTGATGTCGCGCTCGGCGAGCAGCGCCTTGCGCAGAGCCTCGTCACCCGAGAGCCCGGCCGCGCGCAGGATCTCGTCCACGAGCTGCGGGTCGTTCTCCGGGAAGATCTCCAGCGAATCGCCGGGCTCGTAGGCCGGCGCCCCGTCCTCGAATTCGAGGGCGAGGTGGATCGTCTCCTTGTCGGAGCGCGAGGAGTTGAGGTTCACGTGGTCGATCACCTCGACCACCACAGGCTCGCGGCTGACTTCGCCGTCCTCGTCCTCGGCTCCGGCGCGGAAATCGACGGCCACCACGTTGTCGGCCGGCACTTCCGCCGGCGCCAGCGCCTTCAGCGTCCCCTTGATCCACTCGGCGGCCGGCTTCTCGAAATCGAGGTCGAGATCCGCGCGGTCGTAGGCACGCTTGGCGCCGAGCGCCTCGAAGCGCGCGTCGAGCGCCTTCCCGATCGCACAGAACTCCGCGTAGCTGGTGTCACCCAGCGCCAGCACGCCGAACGCGAGGCCGTCGAGGCGCGGCGCGGCATCGGACATCAGCTCGCCATAGGCCCGCACCGCGCGGGCGGGCGGCTCGCCCTCGCCCCAGGTCGCGGCGATGGCGATGACCTTGCCGGCCTTCGGCAGGGTGGCCAGATCGAGATCGGCGAAATCCACGACCTTCGGCTTGAAGCCCTGCTTGCGCGCGAGCTTGCTCACGTCGCTCGCGAGCTTTTCGGAATTGCCCGATTCGGACGCGAACAGGATCGTCAGCGGCTCGGCCGCCTTCGGGGGTGCGGCGGGGGCCGGAGCCGCCGCAGCCGGCTGGCCGGCAGCCGCGTCGAGACCGGCGAGGAAGCCCGTCAGCCACGCGCGCTGAATCGGCGTCGCCGCGCCGAGCGCCGCGTCGAGATGGGCCCGCTCCTGATCTCCGAAGGGAGCCGTACGGGGGAGGAGTGCTTGCCTGGACATTGTGGGTGCCATGTCGTCCGCCGGAGCGCCGCTGTCAACGTCGAAACGTCCGTTTTAAAGAACGCCCCGCAGAGAGAAGAGATTGTTCGCTGTTGCGCTGCGAAAAGGAAATTTATTCTCCGACCACTGCCAGCCGCGGCTCGGCCCGTCCCCGCGGGGGCGGCGCCGGCAACGGCAGGGCGGTCGTCGACTTCACCTTTTCCATGGCGAAGCGCGAGGTCACGTTCTTGAGAGGCAGGGTCGCGATCAGGTTCTTATAGAACGTGTCGTAGGCGGCCATGTCGGCCACGACGACGCGCAGCATGTAATCGACGTCACCGGCCATGCGGTAAAATTCGAGCACCTCCGGCATCGCCGCGATCCGATCGGCGAATTGCTCCAGCCAGTCCTTGGAATGGTCGGATGTTTCGATGGAAACGAAGACGGTGAGGCCGAGTCCGAGCTTCACCGGATCGAGCACGGCGACGCGCCGGTCGATCACGCCGTCGGCCTCGAGACGCTGGATCCGCTTCCAGCACGGGGTCTGCGACAGCCCGACCTGCTCGCCGATGGCGGCGATGGAGAGGGTGGCGTCCTTCTGCAGAAGCGCGAGGATCTTCAGGTCGATCGAGTCCAAGGTCGGCCTCTCCGGAATTGTTGGCGAGGATGGTCTCAAGAGGGCGCTGCCCGAAACGCCGGGCGACGAGCCCGATCGGGCACCTCGTTGAGAAGATTCTTTTCTAATTGGGCAACGATCCGCCGCGGCGGCCGTTGCAGGCTCGTTCGCAGCGCAGCGGAGGATTGCGTGCGCGAAAGCACCGCAAGGGTCCGGGCGCCTTGACAGCGTTCGTTATAGCGAACATTTCAGAGCTCCGACAAGCAGGCAATCCGATTTTACGCACATGACCGCTGCTCTCGTCCGAGCGGCCGGGGACCTCGCCGAAGCCATGGCGGGGCTGGACCTCCGGGGGCGCATCCGCCTCGTCGAGGACCGCATCCCGGGCCGGCTCGTCTTCACCACAAGCCTCGGCATCGAGGATCAGGCGCTCACGCACGCGCTCGCCCTGAACAAGGGCCGCACCGAGATCGTCACGCTCGATACCGGCCGCCTCTACCCCGAGACCTACGACGTCTGGACCGAGACGGAGGCTGCCTACGGCATCCGCATCCGCGCCTATGCGCCGGAGCGGGTGGCCGAGGAGGAGTTCGTCGCGCGCGAGGGCATCAACGGCTTTCGCCACTCGATCGCCGCGCGGCAGGCCTGCTGCGGCTTCCGCAAGGTCGAACCGTTGGGCCGGGCGCTCACCGGCGCGGCGGCGTGGTTCACGGGACTTCGCGCCGGGCAATCCGCCAACCGCGCGGACACGCCGCTGGCGGAGGCCGACGAGGGCCGCGGGCTGATCAAGGTCAACCCGCTCGCCGACTGGTCGCGCGCCGACGTCGATCGCTTCGTGCGCGACAACTTCATTCCCTACAACACGCTGCACGATCGCGGCTTCCCCTCGATCGGCTGCGCGCCCTGCACCCGCGCCGTCAAGGTCGGCGAGGATGAGCGGGCCGGCCGCTGGTGGTGGGAGCAGGAATCCAAGAAAGAGTGCGGCCTGCACCTGCACAGGCCGGACGGTGACGTGGCGCCCGGACAGGAGGCCGCGGCCTTCGAGGAACCGGCGAGCGCCGCGACCTCACGCGAACACAGAAGGGAACTGGTCTGATGAGCGCTGCCGTCGCCGCGCCCGCGCGCACCCGCCTGACGCATCTCCAGCGTCTGGAGGCCGAGAGCATCCACATCTTCCGGGAGGCGGTCGCCGAGGCCGAGAACCCGGTGATGCTCTACTCGATCGGCAAGGATTCGTCGGTGCTGCTGCACTTGGCGCTGAAGGCCTTCGCGCCGGGGCGCCTGCCGTTCCCCCTGATGCACATCGACACGACCTGGAAGTTCCGCGAGATGATCGCCTTCCGCGATCGGCGCGCCAAGGAACTCGGCCTCGAACTCATCGTGCACACGAATCAGGACGGGCTCGCCAAGGGCATCGGCCCGGTCAGCCACGGCTCGGAAGTGCACACCGACGTGATGAAGACGCAGGCCCTGCGGCAGGCGCTCGACAAGTACAAATACGACGTGGCCTTCGGCGGCGCCCGCCGGGACGAGGAGGCGAGCCGCGCCAAGGAGCGCATCGTGAGCTTGCGCAACGGCCAGCACCGCTGGGACCCGAAGCGCCAGCGCGCCGAGCCCTGGCACCTCTACAATTTCAAGAAGCGGCGCGGCGAGAGTTTTCGCGTGTTCCCGCTGTCCAACTGGACCGAACTGGATATCTGGCTCTACATCGAGCAGGAAAACATTCCGATCGTCCCGCTCTACTTCGCCGCCGAGCGGCCGGTCGTCGAGCGCGACGGCCAGCTCATCATGGTCGATGACGAACGCTTTCCGCTGGAACCGGGCGAGACCCCGGAGCTGCGACAAGTCCGGTTCCGTACGCTCGGCTGCTACCCGCTGACCGGCGCGGTCGAGAGTCCGGCTGCGACCCTGCCGGAGATCATCGGCGAGACGCTGGCCGCCCGCACCTCGGAGCGCCAGGGCCGGGTCATCGACAAGGACGGCGCCGGCGCCATGGAGCGCAAGAAGCAGGAGGGCTACTTCTGATGACCATCCATCAGTCTCCGGAAGCGTTCGGCTACGACGCCTTCCTGCGCCAGCACCAGAACAAGGAAGTCTTGCGCTTCATCACCTGCGGCTCGGTCGATGACGGCAAGTCCACCTTGATCGGGCGGCTGCTGCACGACACCAAGCAGATCTTCGACGATCAGGTGACGGCGCTCCAGCGCGATTCGCGCAAGCATGGCACGCAAGGGGGCGAGGTCGATCTCGCGCTGCTGGTCGACGGTCTCCAGGCCGAGCGCGAGCAGGGCATCACCATCGATGTGGCCTACCGCTTCTTCTCGACCGACCGGCGCTCGTTCATCGTCGCCGACACCCCCGGCCACGAGCAGTACACCCGCAACATGGCGACCGGCGCCTCGACCGCCGACGTCGCCGTGATCCTGGTCGATGCCCGCCACGGGCTGACCCGCCAGACTCGGCGCCACGCGCTGCTCGTCTCGCTACTTGGCATCCGCCGCGTCGCGCTCGCCATCAACAAGATGGATCTCGTCGGTTGGTCGCAAGACAAGTTCGAGGCGATCGTCTCCGGCTTCCAGGCCTTTGCCGCGCCGCTGAACTTCATCGAGGTGCGGGCGATCCCGCTCTCGGCCAAGAACGGCGACAACGTCGTGCTGCCGGGTGCCGCCGCGACTTGGTACACGGACGTTCCGCTGCTGCGCTACCTTGAGGACGTCCCGGTGAAGTCGGAGGAGCGCGCCGCCGCCTTCCGCATGCCGGTGCAGTGGGTGAACCGCCCGAACTCCGACTTCCGCGGCTTCTCGGGACTGATCGCCTCGGGCTCCGTCGCACCGGGCGATGCCGTCACCGTCGCGCCCTCCGGCAAGACTTCGACGATCGCCCGCATTTTCACCGCCGACGGTGATCTGGAGCGGGCGAGCGAGGGTCAGTCGGTCACGCTGGTGCTGGCCGACGAAATCGATGCCTCGCGCGGCGCGGTGATCGCGACCTCGGACGCGCCCCTGACGCTGACCGACAGCCTCGACGTGCGCCTGTTCTGGGCCGCCGAATCCGATCTTGCCCCCGGCGCCAACCTCTGGGCGAAGGTCGGCACGCAGACCGTCAACGCGGTGGTGAAGGCGGTGCACCGCCGGATCGATCCGGAGACCGGACAGGCCGGCCCCGCCGACAAGCTCGCGGTCAACGATATCGGCGACGTGACGCTGACCCTCGACCGGCAGATCGCCGTCGATCCCTATGCCGAGAACCGCGACACCGGCAGCCTGATCCTGATCGACCGCGAGACCACCGACACGGCCGCGCTCGGCCTCGTCCAGACCGTCGTGGCCTCGGCCAGGGCATCCGCCCCGGCCCCGTCCGAGACGACGTCGCAGGAGCCCGCCCGCAACGGCGGCCTGCTCGCCGGAATCAAGCGGCTGTTCGGCAGGTAAAATCCGAACCGGAAAACCCCCTCCTCTCTGCGGGAGAGGGTTTTCCTGGCCGGCAGTTCGGCCACCCGCTAAAACCGGCGCATGACCTCCACCCCCGACCCGGCCGCCGACGTGTACGAGGGCCGGGACGGCTGGCTGTTCCTGATCCGCGGCAACAACCGGGTGCTGGAACAATATGGCCGGCCGGGCGTGTCCCGCGCCACGCTGTGGCGCTGGCGGCGGCTCATCGAGACCCGCATGCGGCGCTGCGCCCGGCTTGGCGCGACCTACCTCCACGCCCTCGCCCCGGAAAAGCTCACCGTCTATCCCGAGTGGGCCGAGGGGCTCGCCTTCGATCCGGCCCGCGCCCCCGCGCTCCGGCTCGCCCGCTGGCTCACCGCCTCGCCGGGTGCCCGCGCCTGGGTCGATCTCACGGGCGCCTTCCGCGCGGCGAAGGACGGCCCGCCGCTCTATCTGCGCACCGACACCCACTGGACGCATCAAGGCTGCGCGCTGGCCTACCGCACGATCCTGGCGCGGATGGGCGTGCCCGCGCGCGCCGACATCGAGGCCCGGCGCGAGCGCATCGCCCTCCCCTTCACGGGCGATCTCGGCCTGAAGTTCATGCCCCACCGCTCGGAATGGGCGGAAGGCAGCGCGATCGCGAGCGAGGCCCGGCGCATCCATGCCAACGGCCTGCTGCTGGAGATGGAGGCGCTCGGGCGCGGCGGCGACGCCCATCTCGGCGCACACGCGGTGTTCCGCAACGACGATCCGGGGGCCGATCCGCGCCGCCTCGTGATCTTCGGCGATTCCTACGCGCAGCACACCCCCCACAGCCCGGTCGCGACGCTCACCGCGCTCTTGGCCGACACCTTCCGCGAAGTGCATTTCCTATGGTCGACGGGGATCGACTGGCACTATCTCGAAGCCGTCCGCCCCGATTTCGTCCTCGGCGAGATGGCCGAGCGCTTCGTGATCGACCTGCCGCCCCACGGCATCCGGATCGAGCGGCTCGCGGAACTGGCCCGCGAGCGCAAGCTGATGGGCGAGATCACGGCAGCGGATGCGCGCTCACCCGCGCCGCTTCCGCCTGCCGCGCCCGCATCCGCCCCTGAAGCCGCTGACGCCGCGCCGCGATGACCGTGCCGTTCACCTCGCCGCCGAACAGGAACATCGCCGCCAGCCAGTAGAGGAACACGAGGAAGATCATCGCGGTGGCGAGGCCCCCGTAGGTCGAGGCGTAGGCGTTCGAGAAGCGGTCGAGATAGTAGCCGAAGCCGAGGCCGGCGAGGAACCACAGGCCCAGCGTCACGGCGATGCCCGGCAGCACCGCCAGCACCGGCCGCCGCCCGGCCGCGACGAATTTGTGCGCGATCACCAGCACCAGCGCGATCAGGAAGGCGGTGACGCCGATGCGGCCGATGGCAACGGTGAGCGCCAGCGGCTCCAGCCCCGGCGCGACGAAGACGAGCTGGCGCCAGATCAACGGCCCGAGCACCACGAGCAGCGCGAAGGCCAGCATCGCGAAGGCGCCGCAGACGACGTAGGCAATCGATTCGAGCCGGGTGAGCCACCACGGCCGCATCTCGCGGATGCCGTAGGCGCGGTTGAGACCGACCCGCAGCGACTCGACCCCGGAGGACGAGAAGTAGAGCGCCAGCAGCGCGCCGATCGTCAGCACGCCGCCGCGCTGCTCGGTGAGCAGGCGGTGGACCTCGCCGACGATGGGTTTGGCGACCTCCCGCGGCACCGCGTCGAAGATCAGCGTGCCGGCCTCGTCCGCCAGCGACTTGCTGCCGATCAGGCCGGCGAGCGCCGCGAGCAGGATCAGGAACGGGAACAGCGAGGTCAGCATCGACAGCGCGATGTGGCTGGCGATCGCCCAGCCGTCATGGGCGACGAAGCGCTGCGCGGCGATGCCCGTCACGTCGAGAATCTTTTTTAGGCGGCTCAAGGGAGGAGACGGCTTCTTCGGCTGAGTCGAGGCGGGCCGCTCCATACGGGCCAATGGGCGGTGCGCGTCAATCTCGGGCGCGGGCCGAGCATGGCCGCCCTCAGGTTTCTCCGATTGCCATGAGGTCGGTTGCGTGCTGCCTGCCGGGCGCCATGTCGAGCCTTCTTTCCAGCCTGATCCCGGCCGCCTTCGTGCTGATCTGGGCGAGCGGTTTCGTCGCCGCACGCTACGTGGCGCCCTATGCCGAGCCGCTGGCCTTCGTCGCCCTGCGGCTGGCCCTGGTCGCGCTCGTTCTGGCCGGCATCGCCTTCGTCCTGCGCGCCCGATGGCCCCGCAAGGGCGCCGGCTGGCGCGACGGGATGGTCGCGGGCGTGCTGATGCAGGGCATCTATGTCGCCGGGGTGTTCTGGTCGGTGCATCGCGGCCTGCCCGCCGGCATCGCCGCGCTGGTCGGCAGCCTCCAGCCGCTCCTCACCGCGGCCGCCTCGCAGCCGCTGCTCGGCGAGCGGGTCGCGCCGCGACGCTGGGCGGGCATCGGGCTCGGCTTCCTCGGCGCGGGGCTGGTGCTCGCGCCGAAGCTCGGGGCGGTCGATGCCGCCGGCATCCCGCCGGACGCGCTCGCGGTGTGCCTCACCGCGATGTTGGCCATGACGGCGGGCACGCTGTGGCAGAAGCGCAAGGGCGCGGGCGCCGACCTCGTCACCAATGCCTGCCTGCAATTCATCGGCGGCACCGCCTTCGCGATCCCGCTCGCTCTGATCGCCGGCGAGACGCATCTGAGCCCGAGCCTGCCGCTCGGCCTCGGCATGGCGTGGTCGGTCCTCGTCAACTCCGTCGGCGGCATCCTGCTGCTGCTGGCGCTGATCCGGCGCGGCGCGGTGGCCGGCGTCGCCTCGCTGCTCTTCCTCGTGCCGCCGGTTTCGGCGGCGATCGCCTACGTGATGTTCGGCGAGGCGCTGACCCCGGTGCAGATCGCCGGCATGGTGGTGGCGGCCGCCGGCGTCGGCTTGGCGAGCGGACCTCAGACTCGCGCAACACGGTGAACCGTATGATGAATTCAGCCTAAAGACAGGGGATGCGGCGATGAGAAACCACTATTGTGCCGGCGATCCGACCTATAAAGGAAGCATCTGACCGTTTTCCTGAGAACCGCGCTCCGTGATGCCATCCACTTCGGCTCGGAGCGCTTGAGAAGAGAGTCCCACATGGCAGCTTCCCCCGCCGTCCAGCCCGCCAACGACCCGAACGATTTCGTCGCCCTGGCCAAGGACGCCGCCGCGGGCGCCAAGGCCC
The DNA here is from genome assembly GCF_001542815.1 of Methylobacterium sp. AMS5. Classification (GTDB taxonomy): domain Bacteria; phylum Pseudomonadota; class Alphaproteobacteria; order Rhizobiales; family Beijerinckiaceae; genus Methylobacterium. The sequence goes on along the minus strand of NZ_CP006992.1, from coordinate 2,281,507 downwards.
TCGTCGCCGAGGCGACCGCCCGCGTGAAGGCGCGCGTGACGGGCCCCGAGGGCAAGCTCGACGCGGGCGCGCTGGAGCGCGAGCAGCACGCCGCCCACGGCCTCTCCTGGCTCGCCACCTACGGCGAGGCGGTGCGCGAACTCGCCGACTACGCCGAGCGGCTTCAGGGCGAGGGCAGCTTCGGCGAGACCGAGGCGCTGCTCGTGAAGATCGGCATCGGCGAATATCTCGACCAGATGTTCGGCGGCATCCCGATGAGCCAGGGCGAGATGGTCCGCCCGACCGCGCTCGGCTTCACCGCCGCCGAACTCGCCGGTCTGCGCACGCCGGCGATCGACGCCATGGTGGCCGAGGGCAACACGCCCGCCAACCGCGCCGCGCTGGTGGCCAAGATCCGCGAGGCCACGAGCGCAGGTGCGGCGACCATCGGCGCTTCGGGCCTCGACGAGGACATGGAGGCGATCCGCTCCGAGATGCGCCGCTTCGGCAAGGCCGAGGTGGTGGAACAGGCCCATGAGTGGCACCTCGAGAACGCCTACATCCCGATGTCGATCATCGAGAAGATGGCCGAACTCGGCGTGTTCGGCCTCACCATCCCCGAGGAATACGGCGGCATGGGCATGCCCAAGGCCGCGATGTGCGTGGTCTCGGAGGAGCTGTCGCGCGCCTATATCGGCGTCGGCTCGCTCGGCACCCGCTCGGAGATCGCCGCCGAACTGATCCTGTGCGGTGGCACGGAGGAGCAGAAGCAGCGATTCCTGCCGGGCATCGCCAGCGGCGACATCCTGCCGACCGCCGTCTTCACCGAGCCGAACACCGGCTCCGACCTCGCGAGCTTGCGCACCAAGGCCGTCAAGGACGGCGACCAGTGGAAGATCTCGGGCAACAAGACCTGGATCACCCACCCCGTGCGCGCCGACATCATGACCGTGCTCGTGCGCACCAAGCCCGAAGAGAAGGGCCACCGCGGCCTCTCGATGCTCATCGCCGAGAAGCCCCGCGGCACGGACGAGGAGCCCTTCCCGGTCGAGGGCCTGTCGGGCGGCGAGATCGAAGTGCTCGGCTACCGCGGCATGAAGGAGTACGAACTCTCCTTCGAGGATTTCGCGGTGCCGGCCAACAACCTGCTCGGCGAGATCGAGGGCAAGGGGTTCGCCCAGCTCATGCAGACCTTCGAGTCGGCCCGCATCCAGACCGCGGCCCGCGCCATCGGCGTGGCGCAGTCGGCCCTCGATATCGGCCTGCGCTACGCCGAGGAGCGGGTGCAGTTCGGCAAGGCGCTGGTCGAGTTCCCGCGGGTGGCCGACAAGCTCGCGATGATGGCGGTGGAGATCAACATCGCCCGCCAGCTCACCTACTTCTCCGCCCGCGAGAAGGACGAGGGCAAGCGCTGCGACCTCGAGGCCGGCATGGCCAAGCTGCTGGGCGCCCGCGTCGCCTGGGCGGCGGCCGACAACGCCCTGCAGATCCACGGCGGCAACGGCTTCGCGCTGGAATACAAGATCAGCCGCGTGCTCTGCGACGCGCGCATCCTCTCGATCTTCGAGGGTGCCGCCGAGATCCAGGCCCAGGTCATCGCCCGGCGCCTGCTGGAGCAATAATCAAGACACAACGCGCCCTCGGTTGGCACTATACTGGTCGAGGGCGACCCATCATTTCGATGCGGCCTGAAGAGCCGGCTCATATACTCCCCCTCAACGAATGATGGCTAGGCCGTGATCCGATCCTCTCGGAGCACGGCTTTCGCTTGCCCATCCCGATATCAGACGCGTACGCCGCCGCGCTGGTCCAGCACTGGCGCAGTTGCCGGCCCCGTCCCGGAGCGATGCCGGCTTACGATGCCGTCGTCCTGGGCAGGCTCGGCCGCCTGGCCGACCGCTGCGCCCTGGTCGCCACCCGCGAAGGCAGGGCCGAGCGCATCCTCTGGGGTGGTCCGGGATTTCGCGACTGGTTCGACGACGAGATCCGCGACCGGCCGCTCGTGCAGATGCCCGACGAGATCCGCCGGCCGATCGAGGAGATCGGGGTCGCCGCCCTGCGCACCGGCGAGCCGGCCAGGGCCCGATGCGACCGCATCACCGATGGTGTCGTCACCACTTGGAATCTCGTCGGCGTCCCGCTCGCCAACGGCAGCGGAACGCCGCTCCTCCTCGTCCACGTCGATGGTGAGGGCGTGCGCACCGAGCCGATGCAGGCGATGTTCGGCGCGACAGGCCAGGGCCTGATGGCGCTCGGCGCGATCCGCGAGGCATCGGGTGCGGTCGCGGACTTCAAGATCGTCGCCCTCAATCAGGGCGCCGCGGAGATCCTCGGGCGGCCGGTTGCGAGCCTGCAGTGGCAGCGGCTGGGCGATCTCGTCCCGGCGCGGCTCGGCGTGACGCAACGGCTGTCGGGCGTCCTGGGATGCACCGATCGGGCGACGTTCGAACTCGCGGTGCCGCGCGCCGACGGGACGACGCTGCACCTGAAGGTGGAGGCGCAGGCCATCGGCGATCTCGTCGCCGTCGCCATGACCGATGTCGGGGACATCAAGGCGCGCGAGGCCTCGTTCCGCTTCCTGTTCGAGAGCAATCCGCTGCCGATGTGGCTGGTCGATCAGGATTCGGCCCGTTTCGTCGCCGTGAACGAGGCGGCGGTCGCCCATTATGGCTACAGCCGCGAAGCCTTCCTGGCCCGGGGCCTGCCGGACCTGTCGGCGGCCGGATCGTGCGGATTCGCCCGCGACGGCCGCCTGCACCATCATCGTCGGGCCGACGGCTCGTTGATCGAAGTGACGCTGTTCGAGCGCAGCCTTGCCTTCGAGGGCCGGCCGGCGGTGCTCGGCGCGGCCATCGACGTCACCGAGCAGCGCCGCGCCGAGGCGCGCATCACCCACATGGCCCACCACGATGCGCTGACGGGCCTGCCGAACCGGGCGCTGTTCACGACCCGCCTCGCGGAAGTGATCGCCGAGCAGGCCCGCACCGGCGCGGGCGCCGCCCTGCTCTGCCTCGACCTCGACAAGTTCAAGCTCGTCAACGACACCCTCGGCCACCCGGCGGGCGACGCACTGCTCCGAGCGGTGGCGGACCGGGTCACGGCGTGCCTGCGTGGGGAGGATCTGGTCGCACGCCTCGGCGGCGACGAGTTCGCGGTGCTGCTGCGCACCCCCGACGCCGCGACCGTGTCCGCCGTCGCCGGCCGGATCATCGAGGCGTTGTCACGTCCGGTCAGGCTCGGCGACCGGGAGTGCCAGATCGGCGTGAGCGTCGGCATCGCATGCCTGCCCGAGCACGGAACCGATTCCGACACCCTGCTGCGCCACGCCGACCTCGCTCTCTACCGGGCGAAGGCGGATGGCGGCAGCATCGCCCATTGTTTCGAGGCGGCGATGGACAGTTGGGACCGGTCCCGACGCCGACGGGAGGCCGACCTGCACGAGGCCTTCGCCCGGGGCGATCTCGCGCTCGCCTACCAACCGGTCGTGGGCGTCCGCTCGCGGGCGATCGTCGGGTTCGAGGCGCTGCTGCGCTGGCACCATCCTGTCGAGGGGGCGATCCCGCCGGCCGAATTCGTGCCGCTCGCCGAGGAATCGGGCCTGATCGTCCCGATCGGCGCCTGGGTCCTGCGGCAAGCCTGCGCCGAGGCGAGCCTGTGGGCCGATCCGGTTCGGATCGCGGTGAACCTCTCGCCGGTGCAGTTCCGCGATCCCGGCCTCGTCGCGACGGTGCGCGAGGCGCTTGCCCTTTCCGGGCTCGCACCACATCGCCTCGAACTGGAGGTGACCGAATCGCTGCTGCTGGCCGCGAGCGAGGCCAACGTCGCGACGCTGCATGCCCTGCGGGATCTCGGCGTCCGGATTGCGATGGACGATTTCGGAACGGGCTATTGCTCGTTGAGCTACTTGCAGAAGTTTCCCTTCGACAAGATCAAGATCGACCGCTCGTTCGTAAGGCGACTCGGCGAGGATCCGCACTCGACCGCGATCGTGCAGGCGGTGATCGGCCTCGGCGCAAGCCTCGGCATCGTCACCGTGGCCGAGGGTGTCGAGACTGAAGCCCAGTTCGCCCATTTGCGGGCCAAGGGCTGCGAGGAGGTGCAGGGCTATTTGTTCGGTCGGCCCATCGGTCGGCCCATCGGTCGGTCCATGGGTCGGCCAAGCCCCGGCCCGCAGGCCGTCGGGCCGATTCGGCGGGAACCGGACGTCGCAGCGTGAGGCGGAAGGGCGGGCGGGTCGCCCACCCAGCCCCTTACTTCGTGATCTTCACCGAGACCGGATCGCTCGACGGGAAGGTCTCTTCCAACGCCTCGTCGAGGCGCTCGTCCTTCTCGTCCTTCTGGTTCTCGGCCAGTGACTTGTCGCCTTTGCCGTCCCGCTGGCCGTCCTGCTGGAAGCCTTTGGGCTTGGTCTCGTCGGTCGGCTGCTTGGTGGTCTCGGACATGGGGATCGGTCTCCGTTGTCGGGCGCGCCGCGTGTCGCGGCCTTCATGCGCACCAACGCGAGGCGGGCGTTCCTGTTGCGTCGCGGCTCACAGGCCGGCGGACGCCGCGCCGCGCAAGCCCGGTCCCTCGACTGGGCGAAAAGCAGGCGCCTCGCGCATCACGAGGCCGTAGACCTGCTCCAGCCGGTCGAGATGCGCATCGACGCTGAGCGGCGCCGACCAGTAGCGCTCGTAGGCGCGCTCGGCCATGCGGGCGGCGAGCGCGTCGTCCGACAGCCGCGTGAGATGGGCGGCGAGCGCACCGGCATCGCCCGAGCGGAACCAGAACCCGTTCTCGCCGTCCTCCACCGCCTCGCGCCCGGCGCAGGCATCGGAGACGATGACCGGGCAGCCGCAGGCGAGCGCTTCGTAGACCGTGAGGGGCTGGCCCTCGTACCAGATGCTCGGGAACACCAGGGCACGGGCGCGCCGCATCAGGGCCTGCACCTCGGGCCCGGCCTTCCAGCCGAGCATCACCGCCTCGGGATAGCGCGCCTTCAGTTCCGCCGCGTTCGGACCGTCGCCGACGAAAACCGGGCGGAGTCCGGCCCGCCGCGCCGCCTCGGCGAAGACCGGCGCGCCCTTCTCCGTCGAGATGCGGCCGACGAACAGGACATCACCGCGTCCCTCGTGCGCAGGCGGCTGCCGCTCGACCGAGATCGGGTTGTCGATCCGGTGGAACACCGTGCGCGGAGGCAGGAGCGGCGCGATCACCCGCTCTTGGAGCGCGCTGATCGTGACCACATGGCGGAACAGGTTGGGCAGGCCGGCGACGTGTTCCAGGCCGAGATGGCGCACCACCCGCAGGAGCTTGCGCGGGTAGGAGCGCGCGTCGCAATTCGTGGTGAGGCAGGCCGCCGACATCGGGGTGCGGTGGCAGATCCGGTCGGCCGGATATTCGTAGAAGCCGCCATTGGGGCAGACGAGGAAGAACTCGTGCATCGTGTAGAGGCACGGCAGACCCGAGCGCCGGATCGCCGTGCCGATCGAGGGCGAGAGGGCCTTGGCGAAGGCGTGGACATGCACCAGCGTGTCGCGGGGATCGCACAGCGTCAGTTCCGCGGCGAGGCGGGCGGTGGCGCTACGGTTCCAGATCGCCTGGGCGGCAAAAGCGAGCTTGTTGGTGGTGGAGGCGATGTCGTCCTGCCCGAGGCAGACCACCCGCGCCCCGCTCTCGGCGAGCCGGGGATCGACCGGGCCGACCGCGGCGAACACCGTGACCCGGTGGCCGCGCTGGCGCAGGCCCACGGCGGAATCGAGAGCGACCTTGGCTTGGCCGCCATTGATATGGGCATGGTCGAGAACGAGGACGACGTGCACGGCGATTCCCGCTCCCTCGCCACCTCGTGACACGCCCGATGCACGGTGTCTCACGGAGGATCGGTGTTTCGCCGACGTTTACCAGCCGGCAGTTGATCTCCCGTAAACCCTGAACGGACACGCGCCGCGCCAGGGCGGCCTCACCGCGAGAGCATCGTTTCGTCCGGAAAATCGCTTTTCGGGACGGTGCCCGCGCTTCCGGACGGGGCGCTTCCATGCACGTCGTGATTCTCGCCGAATTCGCCGCGGCGAGCGGGGGGGCCGAGAAGGTCGCGGTGGAATCCGCCCGCGGGCTCGCCGAGGCCGGCGCGGCGGTGACCTACATCCAGGCGATCACCGGACCCGTCGATCCGCTGCTCGACCATCCGCGCCTGCACCGCATCGACCTCGGCCTGCCGGATGTGTGGTCGCTGCCGGCATGGCGCGGCGCGGCCTCGGGGATCTGGAACGGCGAGGCCGCCGCGCGGCTCGCGAGCGCGCTCGACGGCCTGCCGGTGCCGCCCGACTGTCTGCACCTCCACCAGTGGACCCGCGCGTTCTCCCCCGCCGTGCTGCCGGTGCTGCTCGGCCGCGGCGTTCCCCTGGTGATGACGCTGCACGACTACGCCCTCACCTGTCCGAACGGTGTCGATTACCGCTTCGATCGGGCCGAGCCCTGCGCGCTCGTCCCGCTCTCCGGCGCCTGCCTTGGGGCCGCCTGCGATCCGAAGAGCCGGCTGCACAAGCTGGTGCGTGTCGGTCGCGCCGCCGCCCTGCGGGTCGCGGCGCGAGGGTCTGACCTCGACGTCATCCATGTCTGCGACGGCAGCCGGGCGCGGGTGGCGGGACGGTCCGGGGCCCTGCGCCTGCGCCATCACCGCATCGACAACCCGGTGCGGGTGGAGAAGCGGGCGCCGGCCATGCCGGCTTCGGGCGATGCGATCGTCTATGTCGGTCGCCTGACTCCGGAGAAGGGCGCCGATCTCGTCGCCGAGGCCGCGCGACAGGCCGGACTGCCCGCGCTCTTCATCGGGGCCGGCCCGCTCGAAGCGCGTCTGCGGGCGGAGGGCGCCGAGGTGCTCGGCTGGAGAAGCCCGGAAGCGGTCGAGGCAATCCTGCGCCGCCGTGCGCGGGCGCTCTGCGCACCCTCGCGCTGGGTCGAGACCGGGCCGCTCACCGTCTACGAGGCGGTGGCCCAGGGGATTCCCGTCGTGGCGTCGCGCCGCTCCGGCGCGGCGGAGAAGGTGGCGGACGGGGAGACCGGTTTCGTCGTCGAGCCGGAAGTGGCAGCGCTGGCCGGCGCCTTCGAGGCGCTCAAGGGCGACGCGCTGACCGCCCGCCTCGGCCGGGAGGCCTATGACAGATATTGGCAGGCGCCGCTGACGCTCGCCGCCCACGCTCGTGCCCTGCTGGCGCTGTATCGGCGGATCGGGGACGAATACAAAATGCGGCAGTGCGATATGGCCCCGGCTGCCGCCGAGCCTGTGGTTGTCCATTCCATAGGCAGCACGCTTGGCAAAGGGCGTTTTCCGCTATTATAGTGCCAATTGCCGCGGTGGCCCGTCGGACTGTCACGCGGTGGAATCATAATTTGTAACAAAAGCTTACTTTGATTCGAGGCGCTGCCGGACATTGCAGTTCGATCGCTCGAAACTGTCCTTGACTTTCATGTTGCACCGCAACATATGAGGTGTGGGCCGGTTAGCCGCGGGGATGCTCTGTACGCTCCCCGACACCAAATTCTCCCGGTCCGTCTGACAGGAGAGACAGATGAGCACCCAGAGCTTCGAGATCCCCGCCGAGTTCCGCGACTTCGCCGACAAGAGCGTCGATCAGGCTCGCAACGCCTTCGGCACCTTCCTGAACGGTGCGGTGAAGACCTCCGAGCAGCTCCGGAACTCGGCCTCGACCGTCCAGTCGACGCTGAACGCGGCGGTGCTCAAGAGCCTCGACCACGTCAAGGCCAACGCCGACACCACCTTCGACTACGTGCAGCGCGTCGTGCGCGCGAAGGACCCGCGCGAGGCCTTCGAGATCCAGTCCGAGTTCCTGAAGACCCAGTTCGCCGCGTTCCAGGCCCAGGCCAAGGAATACGGTGCCCTCGCTCAGAGCACCGCCCGCTAATCCGGGCCGGCTGCGGGCTCCGGCCCGTCGGGGAGCATGAGAGGCCGAATCCGCGATGAGCGGGCTCGGCACACTCGTGCTCCGACGCTATGCTCCGTCGCAGCGCTCCGGGCTCGGCTCGGACCCGCGCTGAGGCAGAGGGTTTCGAACGAGGAGAAGGCCCATGTCGTCGAGCCGCCGCAGGGGACGCTCACCCGGAGCGCCCGCCACCACCCAGCCGCCGACCGTCACCGCAACTCCGGCCGAGGTGGCCGACACGCTGTTGGCCGAGACGCCGGCCGACGAGGGCACGGAGCCTGAGACGGACGTGCCGGAGACCGCCGAGGTCCAGGCCGCGGAAGCGGCAGAGCCTCCCGCAGACGATGCTGCGGTCGAAGCCGTCGAAGCGTCCGGCGAGCCCGCCCCGGCCGAGCCGCAGTCCGATGCGGACGAGCAGCCGGCCAAGTCTTCCGATACGTCTCCCGAGGAGACGGTCACAGCTGCGTCGGAGCAGGCGCCCGCCCTGTCCGCCGAACCGGCAACCATTGCATCCGAGGCGGTCGAAACCGTCGAGACGGCGACCGAGACGCTCGCCCAGACGGCGCTGCTGCCGACGACTCTGGCCGAGACCAAGCCGTCCGACGACGCCCGGCCCAAGAGGCACAGCGTCCGCATCGGCGTGAACTTCGCTTTCGCGCCCACTCTCGCGCCGCTCACCGAGATCAATGCCAAGCTGTTCGCCTTCGCGCGCGGCGAGAGCGAAGCGGTGCTCGCCCATTTCCAGGCTCTGGCCCAAGCCAAGTCACCGGCGGAGGCGATCCGCCTTCAGGTCACGGAGATGCAGCGCGCCGCCGACGCCTCGTTGAGCTGCTTCAGCGCGATCGTCCGCAGCGCCAACCGCCTGCACGACACCGCCCGCCGACATTGAAACCAGAACCGGCCGAGGCATGAGATCGGGGCAGTCGCCATCGGGCGGCTGCCCCTTTTTCGTCAGTCCCCTCGCGGCCAACCGGCGGTGAAAAGCACCCCGCGTCGTGAGCTCCAGCTGTGCCTGAGCAGAGCCGGAGCCGACCGAGGACAAGGCCTTCCCGGAGGCGGGCACCGGCATTTGGGTCGGGCAGGACGGCAAGGCGCACGCAGCCGGCATCGCATCGGCGGCCCATGCCGCATGACGCGGACGCTGCGCCAGCCCCTCGCGCGCTGCGGTCCCAGGGTCTACATAGCCCGCCACCGCTCCAGCGACCTCCGGAGACCTCGCATGCCCTCCTCGCCGCTCCTGCCGGCCTGCCTCGTATCCGTGCTACTCGCCACCGCGCCCGCGAGCGCGCAGATGGCGAACACGCCCGGAAAGCCCGCCGCGGAGAAGGCCTCCCCGGACAAGGCGGTGCCGCTCTCGAAGGGTGAGATCCAGCTCTCCTTCGCCCCCGTGGTGAAGCGGGCGGCACCCTCCGTGGTCAACGTCTATGCCTCCCATGTCGAGAAGCGCTCCGCGCGCTCCAACGCCATGGAGGAGTTCATGCGCCGCTTCTTCGGCGAGGACCGTCCGGGCCGCGGCCCCAGCGGCATGCCCGGCGAGCGGGCGCAGCGCTCCCTGGGCTCGGGCGTGATCGTCGACGGCTCGGGCCTCGTCATCACCAACAACCACGTCATCGAGAACATGAACGAGGTGAAGGTGGCGCTCGCCGACAAGCGTGAATTCGAGGCGCAGATCGTGCTGCGCGACCCCCGCACCGATCTCGCCGTGCTCAAGATCAAGGGCCCGGCCGACATCGCCTCGATGCCGATCGGCGATTCCGACCACTTGGAGGTCGGCGACTTCGTGATGGCGATCGGCAACCCCTTCGGTGTCGGTCAGACGGTGACGCAGGGCATCGTCTCGGCGCTCGCCCGCACCCAGGTCGGATCGTCGGACTACCAGTTCTTCATCCAGACCGATGCGGCGATCAATCCGGGCAATTCCGGCGGCGCGCTCGTGGACCTCAAGGGGCATCTCGTCGGCATCAACACCGCGATCTATTCGCAGTCCGGCGGCAGCCACGGCATCGGCTTCGCCATCCCCGCGAGCATGGTCCGCGCCGTGGTGGAAACCGCCAAGAGCGGCGGCAGCCTCGTGCGCCGGCCCTGGCTCGGGGCACGCGTACAGGGTGTGACCCCGGATATCGCCGAGAGCGTGGGGCTCGACCGGCCGACCGGTGTCCTGGTGGCGAGCATGCAGGCCAAGAGCCCGGCCGAGGAAGCGGGCCTCAAGCGCGGCGACGTGATCCTCACGGTCGATGGACAGACCGTCGAAGATCCGGAAGCCTTCGGCTACCGCTACGCCCTCAAGGGCATTTCCGGCACGGCCGATTTCGGCATCCTGCGCGGCACCAAGCGGCAGACGATCCAGATCAAGCTCGGACCGGCGCCGGAGACGCGGCCCCGCGACAGCCTCAAGGTCCGCACTCGCACGCCGTTCGCGGGCGCGACCTTCGTCAACACCTCGCCCGCGGTGGGCGAGGAGCTTCAGGCGGATCTGCCGGACGAGGGTGTGGCGGTGACCACCGTCGAAGACGGCTCGCTCGCCGGCCGGGCGGGCTTCCGCAAGGGTGACGTGATCGTGGCGATCAACGGCATGCCGATCACCTCGACCAAGGATCTGGAGCGGGTGACGCAACGCAATCTCGGCCTGTGGGAAGTCGCGATCAACCGTGGCGGCGAGGTTCTGACCTCGGTGTTCGGCGGGTAGGCCCACGGGCTTCCACCCGACCGCCTCCCTCGGCGCCTCGGCGAGCGCTCTCTCCGCCTCTGCGGGCGCGGAGCGAGCCATGCCGGGTGCGCTGGCGCTCATCCACGGGCGCGTTCCGGCCCTAAGGTCGCGCTTGGGCTGGCGGGCCAAACGTTCCGTTTCCGATGTTTCGTCGATCACGCGCGACGCAATCCGGTAACCGTACGAGGAAATCCGCCGGCAACCAGGGGTCGGTAGAACCGCCCCACACGAGAGCCGAAGGCTCCGGTCTGGAGGGGCGGACATCATGCGGGACCTGATCAAGATCGCTGCGGCCGGAACGGTGATGGCAGCCTACGCCCTGCTCGCGCCGTCCCTCGTCGAAGCGGTGCCGAGCCCGGCCGGCTCGGCCAAAGCCTTCACCCAGCGCCTGCCGCAAGCGGGTGGCACGGTTCCGGTGAGTGCCCGGATCGACGACGGAGCGCCGGTTCCGGGGCAAGTCGTGGTCACCCGCCGGCCGCTTCTGGTCGGCATCTCGGCGGGCGAAGCCTCCCGATGACCGCCGCGGACACATCGCTGCTCGCGGCGGCGTTCGTGCTCGGCCTCGGAGCGGCCGTTCTCCTCAATGCCCTTCTGACCTGAGTGACTTGGTTTGGGCTCGGCGGGCGTCGCGGAGGCTTCTCAGGCGGCCACGCTGGCCAGGGCGTGGCGGTTGCCGTTCAGGCCCGCGCAGAGATCGTCGATCTCGGTCACGTCGAGGGCCTCGCCGCTGCTGGCGGCGATGGTGTCGATCAGGTCGTCCTTGCGAGGGTCGAACGGATGTCCCTGCATCCGGTAGAATTGATAGTAGCGCAACGCCGCCAGGAGCGTGTCGCGTTCGCGGGCGGTCACGTTGAGGTTCTGCGTGGTCATGGGCTTCCCCTTGGCTTGCAACGAACGCCGAGGCGAGACCGCGCGAGACTCGCCTAGCTTGACCGTTGTAGCCGCTGAGTCGCAGCCCCGTCTATGACATGTGGCGGGATCGCGCGGCGCGCAGCCCGTCCCGGTGATCGACCGAAGCGGCCCCTTCCCTCCCCGCCTCGGGCGCGATGTTCGAGAGGGCGGCCGCGTCGAGGCCGTAATAATCTTCCAGGATCCGCGGGTAGACGGTCGGCCGAAACGGCTCGCGGGCGGCCCAGAGCGCGTCGATGGGAAGCGCGAGCAGGGCCGCGTTCAGCCGCTGCGGGTCGTCGGCCAGCGCGGGATCGAGGCGATGGCCCGCCCCGCTCGCGCGCAGCCGCTCGGCCTGGGCGCCGAGATCGAACACCACCGGCGGCACCCCGGCCGCCAGCGCGAGCGAGAGCGTGTAGCAGTAGGTCTCCGGCCAGATCGAGGGGAGCAGGACGAGGTCCGGATCGAGCCGGGCGATCTCGGCGAGCGCCGCCGCATCGCTGCCGTAGAGGCCGGTCTCGCGCACCCCCGCCGCCTCCATGGCGCGCGGCTCGGCAGAATGGCCGACGATCGTGAACACGATCGGCAATTGCCGCAACCGGGCGTCAAGGGCGAGGTTGTGGACGACGTCGTAGCCCTTGTGCGCGCCGATCGATCCGATCACCGCGACCCGCAGCGGCCCTTCCCGGCGCTGGCGCGCCTTGAGCTCGACACCGGCGAGCGTCTCCTCGTGCGGGCGCAGCGCGATGCGGTCGAGGTGCAACGTGCTGCCGATGCGATCCGCGAGATCGGCCGAGGGGGCGAACACCGTCCGGGCGCGGTCGAGGAACCCGGCCCAGTCCCGCCGCCGCTCGGCGGGATCGGGCAGCACGATCCCGTCGGCGTCGCGATCGAGGCGGATGCAGTCGCGGCAGGCGGCGGGCTCGGCCAGACGGCAAAAGACGCCGTCGGGCCGCACGAGGTTGTTGCGGTGGCAGACCGAGGCGTAGTCGTGCAGCGTCACGTCGTAGCCGGTCCCCGCCGCCTCGATCAGCCGCATCGCCGCGCGGGTCGAGGGGGCATCGAGTCCTGCCAGCGAGTGGACATGCACCATCGCCGGGGCGAGCCAGCCGATCAGCTCGGCGAGGAGATCCGCATCCCGGTCGAGGGAGAGCGGGTCGAGGATCGAGACGGGAAAGTCGATCCCGCCCGCCCCGTGCAGGCCGAGCCTGAACCCGCCGGGCTCGTCGGTGCGCAGGTAGACGACGGCGAGTCCGGCCTCGGCGAGCCGGGCGCTCAGCGCCTCGATATGGGTCTCGACGCCGCCACCCAGATCGTGGGTCACGATCAGGGCAATACCGCGCCCGGCGCTTGCTGCGGCGCGCTTGGCAAAGCGGGAGAGGTCGAGGCGGCGCCGGGCAAAGCGCGCAGGATCGAGCTCGATGTGGTTGTGGACCCGGCGCTGGTAGTCGGGGTGCTTGGTCAGGATCGCGCGGAAGATATCCGCACCCTTGGTCGCGAGCAGCGCGCCGAAGGAGACGCTGCCGGAATGGAACACGAAGATGTCGTGGGCCAGCACATTGGTGAAGCCCGCCTTGAGGGCGCGCATGCAGAAGTCGTTCTCTTCGCCGTAGCCGCGACCGAAGGTCTCGGCGTCGAGGAGCCCCACCGCCGCGATCGCCTCCCGGCGCATCGCCATGCAGAAGCCGACGCCGGTCGGCACCGGCGAACTCGTGCGGGCGTTGCAGACGCGGGTGAAGGCGTCGATCTCGGCGGGCGTGATCTCGAGCCGGGCCTGGTTGTCGACGTTCGGCCGCGGATAGCTGCAGATCGTGGCGTTGTTGGAGAACGGCGTGACCGTCGCGACACGGGGGTCGGCGTCGAGGTGCCAGAGCAGGCGGTCGAGCCAGTCGCCGTAGACGACGATGTCGGCGTTGAGGAGCACCACATCTTTGCCCGCGGCCTGGTCCAGACCGCGGTTGCAGGTCCGTACGAAGCCGAGATTCGCGTCGTTGACGAGGTGGGCGAACAGGCCCCGGCCTCCGAGCTCGGCCAAGGCCGCACTCAGGCGCGGATCGGGGCTGCAATCGTCGATGACGAGGAGGGCGAAGGCGGTGGCCTGCCCTGCGCTCAGCACCGAGTGGATCGCCCGCAGGGTGTCGTCGTAGCCCTTGTAGACGGGCATGATCAGCACGACCCGCGCCGCCGCGATGTCGGCGGCGGGCTTGGCCTGCTCCCACTCGGCCGGCGTCGGCGCGACCTGCGCGGGCCAGGTGCCGAGACCGAACGGTGTCGGCCGGAAGCCGCGCGGCTGACCCACCGCGAGATAGTGGAAGAACGGGTTCACCCCGGCGCCGATCTCCCGCCGGTAGTGCTTGCGGTAGAATCGCACCGAAAAGTCGGGGCTCGGGTCGCGGTCCTCGCGGGCGCCGAAATCGAGGAAATGGCGGACCGGATCGACGCCGGAGCGGCGGATGTCGGGATTGGTGTCGAGGTAGTGCTCCCGGTCGAAGGCCGCCGCCACCGTCTCGTAGATCTGCGCGTCGGAGGCTTCGGCCGGGTCCGCGGGCAGCATTGCGGCCTGCGGCTTGGCGCGCCGCGCGGGCGGGGCTGCGGCCTCCGAAGCCTGGAGCCGTCGCGTCGCGGCAAAATGATAGAGCGGGCTGACGCCGAGGCGCCGCATATGCGCGTGGCGCTGGAGGTAGGCATCACCCGAGAAGGCGTCGTTCGGGTCGAGCCCGCGCCGCCAGCCCTTGGTCAGGTAGTGGGTGAGCGGGTCCTCGCCTGCCTCGAGACCGGCGAGACGGGCATAATACGGCGCATCGAAATAGGGCTCGACCACGCCGGCCTGGAGCGCCGTAAAATCCGGGCCCGGCTGCGTCGCGACCCGAAGCCGCTCGGTCGGCGAGAGCCCCGCATAATGGAGAAGCGGGTTGATCGGCGCCCGGTCGGCGAGGTGGTAGTCGGCGTAGAACAACGTCGAGAACACCGCGGACGGGTCGCGGCCCTCCAGCCAGCCATGGTCGAGGTAGTGCCGAAGCGGGTCGCCGCCGCCCGAAGCCACGTCGGGATAGGCCGAGCGGTAGAAGGCGGGATCGAAGAAGGGGGCGGCCACCGCGGCATCGCGGCGCTTGGGCCGAAACAGCTTCGGCAGCTTGATCACGGCCACATTCCTCGACAACGCCAAAACCGGGCCCCGCACTGGGATCGGCCCTTCGAAATGCATGGAAACGAAGTGTGGCGCGGCCGGGGCGACATCCTTCCCCTATAGCATCGTCCCGAAGGGTAGCGGCCGGCTTCCACGAAAATGACGATGCGCGCGCCGATCGGGTGACGCAGGCGAGGTCGCCCACGCGAGAATGCGCCCGAACCTCTTCCCCCATAGAGGGGTTCGGCTCTAAGAGTGCCTCACAACACTCCCGATCACCGGACGTTTGTTTTCCGGGCGCGACGGCGCAGCGGGAATTTTGTGAGAGACACTCAGCATCGGTGCCGCCTCAGGGGCGGTCAGCAGTGCGGCTTGGCCCCGGGAGGGCACGATTTCGGACGGTCTCTGGTCTTCGGCGCTTGGCCTCGTCGCGGTCATCGCGCTCGTCTTAGCCAACGGCTTCTTCGTCGCGGCGGAATTCTCCCTCGTCGCGGTGCGGCGCAGCCGGGTCACCGAACTGGTCAACGAGGGCCGGCTCAATGCCAAGGCGCTTCAGCGCGCCACCGACCGGCTCGACGCGCATCTCGCCGCGACGCAGCTCGGCATCACGCTGTCCTCGCTGGCGCTCGGCTGGGTCGGCGAGCCGGCCCTGGCCCACCTGATCGAACCGCTGCTCTACTGGCTGCCGGAGAAAGCCGCCGGCCTCAGCGCCCATACGCTGGCCGTGGCGCTGGCCTTTGCCGTCATCACCACGTTGCACATCGTGCTGGGCGAGCTGGCGCCGAAAAGCCTCGCGCTCCAGCGCAGCGAGCGCACCGCACTCGTGATCGTGCGGCCGCTGACCCTGTTCCTGTTGGTCTTCGGCCCGGCGATCCATCTCCTCAACAGCCTCGGCAACGGGGTGCTGCGGCTCCTCGGCCTGAGGCCCGGCGAGGGCGAGGGAAACCTTCCCTCCCCGAAAGAACTCAGCCTGCTCGTCACCGCGAGCCACGAGGCGGGCCTGCTGCACGAGGCGCAGGAGGATGCGGTGGCGCGCATCCTCGCCATCGGCGAGCGGCGCATCCGCGAGATCATGACGCCGCGCAACGAGGTGGACTGGGTCGATCTCGACGATTCCCAGGAGCAGATCATCGAGGCGGTGCGCGCCTGCCGCCACGAGCAGCTCGTCGTGAGCCGGGCGCAGATCGACGACGTCGTCGGCGTGCTGCGCAAGCAGGATCTGCTCGACCAGTTCCTCGACGGCAAGCCCCTGGATGTGAGGGGAGCGACCCGCGAGCCCATCGTCGTCCACGAGGGTCTGGCGATTCTCAAGGTGCTGGAGATGTTCCAGACCAAGCCGGTGCGCATGGCGATCGTCGTCGACGAGTACGGTAGCCTGGAGGGCATCGTCACCCAGACCGACCTGCTGGAGGCGATGGCCGGCGAGATCCCCGAGCCCGGCGAGGAGCGGATGGTGGTCGAGCGCGAGGACGGCTCTCTGCTCATCGACGGCATGATATCGGCGACCGACGCGTTCGATCGCCTCGGCTTTCCCGAGCGACCGCGCTCGGACGACTTTTCCACGCTCGCCGGCTTCTTCA
Organism: Methylobacterium sp. AMS5; assembly: GCF_001542815.1. Taxonomy (GTDB): domain Bacteria; phylum Pseudomonadota; class Alphaproteobacteria; order Rhizobiales; family Beijerinckiaceae; genus Methylobacterium. The sequence continues at coordinate 2,265,304 of NZ_CP006992.1, read as the reverse complement.
TCGTCCAGCTCGGACGCATCCCGACGGAGGGCGATGCGATCGAGACCCAGGGCTGGCGGATCGAGGTCGTCGACATGGACGGGCGGCGCATCGACAAGGTCCTCGCCACGCGCCTGCCGGACGCTTGAGGCGCTCGATGACCAACATCTTCGTTCTGACGGGTGCCGGAATCTCCGCCGAAAGCGGGCTCGGCACGTTCCGCGACACGGACGGCGCGTGGGCCCGGTTCGACCCGATGCGCCTCGCGACGCCCGAAGGCTTCGCCGCCGATCCGGTGCTGGTCCACGACTTCTACAATCATCGCCGCCGCGACGCCCGCGCCGCCGCACCGAACCCTGCACATGGGGCGCTGGCCCGGCTGGAAGCGGGCTTGGCGGAGCGCGGCGGCCGGCTGTTCCTGTGCACGCAGAACATCGACGATCTGCACGAGCGGGCCGGCTCGCGCCACGTGGTGCACATGCACGGCGAGTTGCGGAAGGCCCGCTGCACCGCCTGCGCGACGGACACCGTCTGGCACGAGGATCTCACCGTCGAGACCCCATGCCCGCATTGCGGTCATAGCGGCGGGATGCGGCCCGACGTGGTTTGGTTCGGCGAGATGCCCCAGCACCTCGAAGCGATCGACGAGGCGCTCGCCGAGGCCGACCTGTTCGTGGCGATCGGCACCTCCGGTGCGGTCTACCCGGCGGCGGGCTACGTGGCGCAGGCCCGCGCCTTCGGCATCCCGACGCTCGCCCTCACGCTCGAGGCCGCCGACAATGCCGGCTTGTTCGAGGCGACCCGGCTCGGGCGCGCGAGCGAAACCGTGCCGGCCTTCGTCGAAGAGGTCTTGAGCGGCGCCTAATGCGTCTGCGCCGAGAGCCGTACCCGACCCCATTGCATCGGGCCGGCGCCTCTCGGCCCTTGTTGTGACGCGCCTTCTTTTGCCGAAGAGGCGTCCCCTTCGTCGGGATGCGCTTTAGCGCTGCGGCCCGTAGGGCGGGCGCGGAATCGCGCGGTGCGCCGCGCGGAGCGCCGCCGACCAGCGCTCGCGCAGATCGTGAAAGTAGCTCTCGCCGGCCTCGATGCGATGGCTCACTTCGAGGTCGAGGGCGCCGCGGCGCTGCACGGCGATGTCGATCGGCAGGCCGACGCCGAGATTCGAGCGCATGGTCGAATCCATCGAGACGAGGCCCACCTTCAGCGCGTCGTAGAGGTCGGTCTCGAAGGTCACGGCCCGGTCGAGGATCGGCTTGCCGTATTTGTGCTCGCCGATCTGGAGGAACGGCGCCTCGCGGCTGCACTCGATGAAATTGCCGGCCGAGTAGATCATGAACAGCCGCATCGGCTCGGTGCCGATCTGACCACCGAACAGGAACGAGACCTCCATGCGCAGGTTGGCTGCCTCGAACCCGGCCGCCTCGATCTCGCGTACCCGGCGAATCGCCCGGCCGACGAGCTGGGCCGCCTTGAACATCGTGGCCGCGTCCTTGAGCTTGGCCGGCGTCTCGCCCTCGATGTCGTCCACGCCCTCGCGGAGCATGCTGAGCACCGATTGCGTCATGGACAGGTTGCCGGCCGAGGCCAGCATCATCACGCGCTCATTCGGCGTGTTGAACATGTGCAGCTTGCGGAAGGTCGAGATGTTGTCGAGCCCCGCATTGGTGCGGGTGTCGGCGATCATCACCAGCCCGTCCTCGACGAGCACTCCGACGCAGTAGGTCATGGCGGTCGCCGCCTCAGGCAGGAGCCCGTGCGCCGGGCAGGTTCAGGCGGCTCGCATCGCACGCTCCGAGCCGGCCCGGCAAGACAACTTTTTTTAAAAGCCGGACCCAAGGCCCGGTGCCGGCTCGGCCTTGGCCCAAGCTCTGGCCAAGACTTTAGCTTTGACTCTGGCTCTGCTGACCGTGGCCCTGAGACTGCGATTGGGAATGCACCTGCTCGACGCGCAGGGCCACGTCGAGGGTTTCGGTGCCTCCGCCGACGCGGCTGCCGCGGATCGGCGCGGCGCCGAGATAGTCGAGGCCGACGGCGACGCGCACATGCGCCTCGGTCGCGGAGATGCCGTTGGCCGGGTCGAACCCGATCCAGCCGAGGCCCGGCACCAGTGATTCCGCCCAGGCATGCCCCGCCTTCTGGTCGTCGGCGCCGTCGTCGCGGCGGAAATAGCCGGAGACGTAGCGCGACGGGATCTCCAGATGCCGGGCAGCGGCGAGGAAGATGTGGGTGAGATCCTGGCACACGCCCTTCCCGACCTCGAAGGATTGGGCGGCACTGGTGCTGGCGCTGGTCGGGCCCGGTTCGAAGGTCACGGTGTCGTGGACGGCGGCGAGCAAGCGGTGCAGCATCGGCAGCGCATCACGCTCCCCCTTGCCCGCGACCCTCTCCGCGAAGGCCTTGAGTTCCGGGCTCGCCTCGGTCAGCGGGGTGTCGCGCAGGTAGAACAGATCGGGGAGGCGCTCCACCGCGCCGCGCACGACACCGCTGGTCTCGAAGGTTTCGATCTCGCCGGTCACCCGCACGGTGAGCGCGTCGGTGGGATCGTCGGCGGTGAACCAGTGGACGAGATTGCCGAACCCGTCCTCGCGCGCGGTGAGCCGTCCGTTGACGGAGGGCTCGATCCGCCACTCGCGCACATGCTGACCGTCATGGTCACGGGGCGTCAGCCGCAGGATCTGAATCAGGCCCCGCGCGGGCTGCTGGTACGTATAGACCGTATCGTGGACGATCCGGATGCGCATGCCTTGATCCTGCCGGGACGACTTGCGGCAAGCTAGGGCAAGGACGGCACTTTGGAAATCGGGAAGCTTGCTCAAAGCTTTGGCAGAGCGCGTTTTCTCGGCGGACCCCATCATGGATCGGCCCCGGCCCATGGATGGCGGCGCAAGCACGATTTCGGCGGTCATTACGGCCGGTCGTATCGCAGCTCCCGGTACAACGAGGGGCGGCGATACGACAGGTACGGCGACTGACCGCACGGCGCTTCGCTTCGAGCGGGGCGCTCCGAGATTCGACCCTGAGCGACGCGAGAGTGCGAGAAGCCCGTGCCCGATGAAGACAGCACGGGTTCTGGCAGGATCCGCTGTTCAGGCCATCCGGCCCCGCACGGCCCTGCCCGGCCCCGGCAGTCCCGGTCCGCTGCCGACCGAACCTGGGTTGTCGCTCCGGACGAGGTCGTGCGCCTCCTGCTCGCTCGCCGCGGCCGGCGGCGAGCCCCACATGCGCTTGCCGTTGGGTTCGCGGATGAGGAGGATCGAGACCACGCCGATCACGCCGGCGATCATCAGGTAATAGGCGGGCCAATTGAGGTCGCCGGTATACGCCACGAGCGATCCGACGACGACCGACGTCGTTCCGGCGAAGAGCGAGACGGACACGTTGAACGAGATCGAGAGACCGCTCGCCCGCAGGTTCGTGGGGAAGAGGGCCGGCAACGTCGAAGGCATCGTGGCGCTGAAGCAGATCAGCAGCAGCCCCATGATCAGCAGGCCGAGGAAGACCGCGGCCTCGCTCTGACTGCGGATCAGCAGGATCATCGGCAGGGCCATGACCACGAGGCCGACCGCCCCGATCAGAGCGAAGGGCTTGCGTCCGAAGCGGTCGGACAGGCGGCCGATAAACGGGATCGACAGGAGCGCGAGCACCATCACCGTAATCTGCAGAACCTGAGACTCCGTCGGCGAGATGCCGCCGGCCTGCTGCATCATCGGCAAGGTCTGCGTGACGTAGGTCGGCATGTAGGAGGTCAGCATGTAGTTCGGCACGTTCCAGGCCAGTGCGAGCCCCATGCAGACGAGGACGTAGGGCCAGAGGACCAGGATATCCTTCGCGGTCTGTCCCGCGCGCAGACGCCTCTCGCGATCCTCCGTCTCCTGTTCGAGGGCGGCGAAGGCGGGGGTCTCGGCGAGCTGCGAACGCAGGTAGACGCCGACGAGGCCGAGCGGCAGGGCCAGAAAGAAGGGCAGACGCCAGCCCCAATCGAGCAGTTGCTGCTCGGTCAGGGCGAGACCCGCCACGGTCACGACGATCGCGCCCAGCAGGTAGCCGGTGAAGGTGCCGAACTCCAACCAACTCCCGAGATAGCCCCGCCGCCGGTCGGGGGCGTACTCGGCGATGAAGGTCATGGCGCTCCCGTACTCGCCGCCGGTGGAGAAGCCCTGGATCAGACGGGCAACGAGAAGGAGAAGGGGCGCGGCGATGCCGATGCTGTCCTGACTGGGAATGCAGCCGATCGCGAAGGTGCCGACGGCCATCAGGATCATCGTGGCCGCAAGAACCTTGTTGCGGCCGATCCGGTCGGCCAGCGGGCCGAAGAACATGCCGCCGAGCGGCCGGATCAGGAAGGCGACGGCAAACAGCCCGAAGGTCGCGATCTCCCCCATCGTGTGGGAGAGATTCGAGAAGAACACCTTCTGGATCGTCGGCTCGAAGAACGCATAGACGCCGAAATCATACCACTCGGCGACATTCCCGATCGAAGCCGCCGAGATCGCGCGACGGATCGTCGACGGCTCGGTGACGGTACAGTCCGAGGCCTTCCAATCCTTCTCGGCATCAACATGCATCGACAGCATCGTTTGCAGATCCTCACAGGGCCGGCCGAGCGGAACAAGGTTTTGGCAGGAAATTCATCGCGCATATGCGCCGCCCGCTCTTCGAGCGCCGCAGCGGTCGAACGGGAGTCGATGTCAGTCGGAGGACGGCCGGCGATCGTCTCCCCAAAATGCACGGTCGATTATTTTTATGCTTTGCAGCCGTGCCGGGCGCCCGCTCAGGCGACGACCTGCAACAATGTTGATGGAGTGTCGGAGCCGGACTTGCCGTGAACCGACACATTTTTCCAGTTTTATGCCCGCTCGGGTGCTTTACTCGACAAACCCGATGTGCGGCGCGGCAATCTCGGCCGCCATCTTTGGCCCTACACGCCGAGAACAGGTATCATGCGTCTTCGCGCGATGGCGGGGCGCCGCGCGGTCGCTCGGCCTCGGAACCCCGTCGCCGATCACCCTCAGGCCAGCTTTCGAGCGCCTCTCCCGAAACCGGTCGGTGCCTTTCGGGAGGGCGGATTTCGGCTTCGCTCGGGCAGAGCGCAGGCTCCCTGATACGGCGTCCGCTGAATCGAAACGGAGGCCGTATCAGGGAGCCTCTCTCACACCAGATACTGCTCGCTGATGGCGGCGCCGAGACTGTTGTTCTCGACGATGAAGCCCTGGATGAACTCG